>SLCI01000236.1 GCA_007125875.1 Kiritimatiellia bacterium
ATCTTGGAGGCAATGCTCTTGTCCATCGAAGTGGGCCCTTGCTGTGCATCGAGTACCAACACCGCGACGTCGGCGCGCTCAATACTTTTCTCGGCCCGCATGAGACTAAAGCGCTCAACCTGCCGATCAATCTTACCCTTGCGGCGCATACCCGCGGTATCAATCAACAAGTACGAGCGCGCTTGCGGTCCGGTTCCAACGGTGAACGGCACTTCGATACTGTCGCGCGTCGTACCCGGAATATCTGAGACGATCACACGATCATTGCGCAGCAATCGATTTACGTACGACGATTTGCCGACATTTGGGCGTCCCACAATCGCGACCTTGAGCGGATTCTCTGCGGTGGGATTATCGGCTTCGGGCAGTTTCGCCGCGACCGCCTGCAACAACGCGTCCATGCCGCGATTATGCAACGCGGAAACAGGGAAAACCGGGAAACCGAGCGACTCAAACTCCGCGGCATCGTCCAATAGCCCATCATTGTCCGCTTTATTCACCGCCACGACGACCGTGCGATTCTTGCGGCGCAAGAGCAGAGCCACTTCGCGATCCATGGGATGTATGCCCGCCGTGATGTCGACGGTTAGAATGGCCACCGGCGCATCCGCCATCGCGACTTCCACCTGACGGGTGATGCCAGCTGTAATGATATCGGATGGAGCAGCGTTATCGACCACACTTACGCCCCCGGTGTCGATCAATTCAAAGCGCTCGTTGCGCCAATGTACCTCGGCTGACAGGCGATCCCGCGTCACACCGCTCTCTTCGTGCACAATGGCCAATCGACGTCCAACCAGGCGATTAAACAGGGCCGACTTACCGACGTTGGGGCGCCCCACGATCGCAGCGGCGCGCAGGGGTAGAAGTTCATCCGGTACGCTCATGCTGGCTCAGCCCTCTCTAACTGGCGCGCACCATCAATGATGTATTGCAAGCCGGACACAAACGTAAAAAAGCCCGCCAGAAAGACGACCGGATAAAAGATCGGAGCCAGCGGGATCAAGGCGGTCACGATGGCCGTCATTTGTAAGAAGGTCGCAATCTTTCCAGTAATCCGCGGACGGACTTCAACATGACCCGTCATCCAGTGGATCAAATAGGAACCCAGCACCAGCACCACATCACGACTGATGATCAGCAACGTAAAGGAGACCGGAAATTGTGGCCACAGAACCTCTACGGATGGACGCGTTAACAAAATAATGGCCGACAGCAATAACGCCTTGTCCGCAATCGGATCCAGTACCGCGCCCAGTCGGCTTTCCTCATCACGCTTGCGCGCTAAATAGCCGTCCAGCGCATCGGTTGCAGCAATCACGATGAACAACCCCAAGGCCAGCAGGCGATACCAGTCCACCGGATCCCCAGCGACCAGGCTCATCTTGTAATAAATGAGCACAAGAATGAATACCGGTATCCCCAAGATGCGCGCGATGGTGATCTTGGTCGCCAAGGTGATGGGCATGTGCTGGAATTTCGCTGTCATGCCGAGAGCCTAGCACAAGCCAACCGTGCAGGGTACAGCTTTATGTTAGGCTCTATCGCATCAGAAGTATTGCTGCTGTCGCTCGTCTTCTGCTGAGCCCAGCGTGGCGCCACCGGCCGCACCGATGGTGCCACCGATCGCGGCCCCTTCCAGACCACGGCCCTTTTGATGCCCGATAATCGCGCCCGCCGTTGCACCCACCGCAGCGCCTGCTACTGCACCTTGTTTTGTACGCACCGTGGACTGTTGATTCGCGCAAGCCGACAAACTGATTACGGCGACCATCATTAAAGGCAATCCAATCCATTTTTTCATACTCTCTCCTTATTTAAATGCCTGCGTTCGGTCTTAAGACGAATGGGAGCGCAAATCTATTCAGTGCAAAGAGCCGATTGTATGAGCATCATTGCCAAGCATGAGCGCGGGGCGTAAGGTGAACACCTATGAAATTGCTTTTTGTTGGAGATATCGTAGGACGACCAGGACGACAGGCGTTTGCTTTGTTTGCGACCCGCTATCGCGCAGAAAAGAAGGCTGACGTGATTATTGCCAACGCCGAAAATTCCGCGGCGGGGCGCGGCATCAATCCAAACCTAGCCGACGAATTATTGGCGGCGGGCGCCGATGCCTTGACCCTTGGCGATCATACGTGGGATCAAAAAGATATTCCTCCTTACTTAGAGCGGGAACGTCGAATCGTGCGTCCCGCCAATTTCCCGCCTGGCTGTCCCGGCCGCGGCCACACGATCATTGAGACGCCCGCCGGCCCGCTCTTGATCATCAACTTAATCGGCCGCGTATTCATGCCGGCACAGGACTGTCCGTTTCGGACGGCCGACGATATTTTGCAACGAGAGGCCGGCCGTGCCCGCATGACTTTTGTCGACATGCATGCCGAGGCCACCTCTGAAAAGATCATTATGGGCCGGCACCTGGATGGGCGCATCAGCGCGATGGCCGGTACGCATACCCACGTGCAAACGGCCGATGAATGCGTGCTACCCAAAGGCACAGGCTATATCACGGATGCCGGCATGACCGGCCCGAAAGACGGCGTGCTCGGCCGTGAGTGGGAACCGGTGCGCAAGCGACTGATCACAGGCATGCCGACCAAGTTCGACATCGCCACCGATGATGTCCGCATGGAAGGCGTATTGTTCACGATCGATCCCAACACCGGCCGCACAACCTCAATCAAGCGGGTGAGCGAGCGCGTGCCATGAGCGAGCCTGCGGCCCCAGCGCGCAAAGTCTTTGCCGTCGGCGAGTTGACCCGCCGCCTGAAACTGATCATCGAAAGTGAAATTGGCTGGGTGTGGCTGGAGGGCGAACTGTCGAATGTCAGTCGTCCCGCTTCCGGTCACCTCTACTTCACGCTCAAGGACGAACAGGCGCAGATTCGTGGTGCCCTTTTCAAAGGCCGTCAGCGTGGGCTCTCCTTTGTCCCGAAAGACGGACAACAAGTACGCGTGTTCGGCCAAGTGACCGTATATGAGCGGAGCGGCCAATATCAGATCATCGCGCAGGAAATGGAAGAGGCAGGCCAAGGCTCGCTGCAAGCTGCTTTCGAAGCGCTGAAGAAAAAATTGGAGGCGGAAGGATTATTCGATGCCACGCGCAAGAAGTCGCTACCCATGCTGCCACAACGTATCGGCATCGTCACATCGCCCACCGGTGCTGCGATCCAGGATATGCTCAATATCTTGTCCCGCCGCTATCCGAACCTGCACCTGATTATCGCTCCCGTACGCGTACAAGGCGCGGGGGCGGCAGAAGAGATCGCGACGGCGATCGATCGGTTCAATCAGTGGGGAGAAGTCGATGCACTGATTGTCGGGCGGGGCGGGGGCAGTTTAGAGGATTTGTGGGCATTCAATGAAGAAGTGGTGGCACGGGCAATCGCGCGTTCCCGGCTGCCGATTATTTCTGCGGTAGGACATGAAATTGATTTTTCGATCAGCGATTTTGTCGCGGACTTGCGCGCCCCCACACCATCGGCTGCTGCCGAATTGATTATTCGGCCGAAAGCAGATTTTGAGGAGACGCTGAAACAAGGGGAGCGACGTCTAGCCAAAGCGCTTAGCCTCTTCCGGCTCGAACTTAAGAATCGCTTTTCCGCTTGTGCCAAAAGTTGGGTTTTTCGTGAGCCGGGTAATCTTGTACGACGCTATCGCCAAGAGTTGATCGGGCACCGGCGCGATATGGCCAACGCGTTGCGCGGATCCGTGCGCGAACGTCAACAGCGCGTGGACGAAGCCGGGCTGCATACGCGGCACGCCGTCGAAGTCAGTCGCCGCGAAGCGCGTAATCGTTTGGCCCAACTGGAAGGGCAACTCCGGTTACTTGGCCCGCAGGCCGTGCTGGCGCGCGGTTACAGCATCACCCGCAACCAGCGCGGTGAAATTGTACGGCAACCGACAGATGTCGATAAAGGCGAATCTCTGGTCACGTTGGTAAAAGGCGGCCAGATCGAATCTACAGTTCAAAACACGATTACGGAGAAATAGGCATGAGTGCGGAAAAAACCAAGACGGGTGAAGAGGCCTTCGAAGCCTCACTGGCGCGATTGGAAACCATCGTGAAAGAGATGGAGTCTGGTCAATTGAGCTTGGACCAAATGCTGGCGCATTTCGAGGAAGGCAGCGGGCTGGTGAAGAAGTGCGGCAACAAGCTGAACGAAGTGGAAAAGAAGATCGAGAAGCTGATCCAGAAGGACGACGAGATTACGACCGAACCGTTCGAACTGGAACAGAGCTGAGTGTTGATCCGAATCGTAATCATACTCGTACGCGTAATCATAATCGATCCGCTCGGACCACACCTTTCAAGTGCTGGCGGCTGCTGGTAGGGATTGAGATGTCTCGGCAAGCTCGACATGACATTCTGTTATTTTGTCATTCCGAGCGAAGCCTGCCCTGAGCGTAGCCGAATGGGTCGAGGAATCTCATGCAGTACCGACAGCCCATGGCCATGCGGGCGCACCACAGCACATGAGACACTCTTACTCGCACTCTTCAGCGCCACATTTACTCGGATACACCTAATCGATCCGCTTGCAACGAGACCGAGGGCTGCGCGCATCCGCCAGCGGCTCACCGGGATCCTGCTCTGCAGGACAAGCGGTTCGC
>SLCI01000179.1 GCA_007125875.1 Kiritimatiellia bacterium
GACACCACAGAAGTCAAAACGCTTTCGCCCGCATTTCACTTGCTGACCTGTTGCGTCCATGCGCTGTGGCATGGGGGCGAGCGCTTGAGCTGGTTAATCGATATCGCCGGCCTCCTGGCACGTAACCCCAACCTCTTGGACGAAGCCACTCAACTCACTCGAAATACTTTTCTTCGACGAAGTGTACATACGGTCTGTCAGGTCACGGAATCCTTGCTTGGCCCTGATTTGGGGAACGTGTCATCAGATTGGGTGGATGAAGAGGCTGTCGCACTTTATCTTAAGCAGCTTGAGGGGGGGCATCACCCCACGGCCAACGAGCGACAAAAATTGCACAACCTTATTCTGCCGTCTATCGATCGTTCATACTATCACTTGGCGCGCCTATTGACACCAGGTGATGGCGATTTCCGGCGATGGAATCTTCCACCAAGCCTTGGGAAACTTTATTGGCTGCTGAGACCGATCCGCATCCTCTCAGCGCGTCGCTCTCGGATAAAGCCTCACTGATTCCGGATTATTCACTTGGCGCGAGCTCTTCAAGCCGCACAGTCCATTTCATCACTTTAACCTGATGCGTCTGAGCGACTCGACGAAGGGCGGCCTCTTCCGTCGGGCTGACTTGCTCAACAAGATAAAGCACGTCGACTTTATGTGCCTTCAGAATGGCGCCCACCTCTTCATATTGCCCGAGCACACGATACCCATGCACAAAGTGTCCCCGCGTGGCCGCATCTTGATTAACCAGCCCCACAACATCGACCTTTCCGGCATCACTCGGGGTGCTCGCCAATTGACGGAGGAACAATGTTGTCTGAAAACCCGTTCCACAAATCAGCGCTCGGCAAATATCGGCATGGTCACGATGCAAGTGTCGTGTCAACCAATGCAACGCATCCTGAACGAGACGCAGAAACGCACGTATACCGACGATGAATGGAGCTGCCGTTCCGATCATCAAAACATAACGGATGAACGACGGATCAGTTCGTGACACCCCGATCCCCACTTGCTGCAACGCCCAAGCAAACAGGAATCCGATCGCCACCGCGAGACCAGTGATCATGTACTCTGATACGCGCGCGAGATACCAAATCCGAGAGTACGAACGAAAAAGCACCAAGAAGAGGAAAGGCAATCCCACATCAAAAGGAGCCATTTGGAGCCATAAACGCTTTAAGTCACCTGATGCGCCAGGCTGCCGCATGTCGAACCCTAACAATACAGCCAACAACACGCCGTTCAGGATCAGCAAATCGAAGCCCACATAATAGATCAACGTACGGTTCCGACGCACTGGACGGGCGATACCTCGCAAGACAGCTTCACCACTATCCCGTAACTCGATCCACGCGAGGTGGCGCACAATCGTGTAGGCGCCCAGAAAGAAAGCCAGTGCCAAGATACCCGTTACGCGATCATGGAAGATGCTGATGAGCACGCCCAAGGTTGCCAGGACAAAGGTTGCGCCATACATCATAAGGGCCACATCGCTTTGGCGACGTCCTTCACGTAGTAGGCGATGATGCAGGTGTTCTTGATCTGCCTGATGTACGCCGAGCATCGTCGCATGATTCGATGATGCGCTGCTGATCTGCCGAACTGAACGACGCCACACCGCCAGCAGCGTATCGAAAAGCGGAACACCAACCGCCAGCAAGGGAACACCAATGGCCACCATCGTCGGCCCCTTCGAGCTGGTCGAAATGGCCAACACACCCAGCGTGAATCCAATGAAAAGACTGCCTGTGTCACCGAGAAATACGCGGGCTGGATAGAAGTTGTAGCGCAGAAAACCAAGACATGCGCCGGCAAAGCCCAATAACAAAAGGACGTCGCCCGGCTCACTGCGGAACATCAAGGATACACCGATTCCAACAGAAGCGATAAACGCGATTCCTGCGGCCAAGCCATCCGCGCCATCAATCAGATTGAACGCGTTCATGAGTAAAAGAAACCACAAGACCGTTGCGATCAAGTCCAGCCAGACGGGGAGTGAAGCACCCAAAACATTTTGGACACTTAGCCCAAGCAAGAAAGCAGCCACCGAAACGGCTATTTGCCCAAGCAGCTTGGTGATCGGCTTGAGGCTAACTCGATCATCAAGCAGCCCGACCGCCAACACCGCAACAGAAAGAGGGATGAAACGCCACCACCAACCCAACTCAAGTTGCCCATCGAAGGGTTGCCACGGATAGAGGAAGACGATCGCACAGACCGCATGAAAAGCCAGAAACAGGGAGATGCCGCCGGCCACAGGAACCGGGTTCGAATGAATCTTTCGGTCACCCGGTTGATCCACAAAACCCCAGCGAACTGCACGAGGCCCCCAATAACGCGTAACCAATAGCGCCACGATCAGCCCTACCAGAAAGGCTATCGGATATTTGATAAACGCTTCAAAGGTCATGTCGCCTTTCGCCCTGCCATAAGTTCCACCTGATCGGCCACAACTCCCGCGTTGACTTCAGCGTCGAACAACAGACGCGATTGTTCTAATGCGGCTCGCCCTTTACGCAATCGGACCTCCGGCTGTCGGATTTCCTCCAGCAGCGCGTCCATATTTTCTACACGCATGGGATCAATAGTCCATCCCGTATCGCCAGATTTAATCCACCCAGTCAATGCGCTGTCCGCTGGCCCCACAAATAATACAGGCCGCCCCAACGCACACGCTGCCTGATATTTACTCGGCACAACTACGCCCGACCAGTCATATTCTTGAGAAATGACATGCACATCGGCTGACAAAAGGTGCGGGACCACGTCGCGACGCTCGACGGCTTCACCGAACGCACAAAATGAACTCCAGCGAGCCTCCCACTGCGCTCGCAGCGGGCCTGTGCCATAAAAGACAAAGCGACATCCCGCAGCAGCTTTACGCTGCGCTAGCGCTCCAATCTCCTCCGCGCGATGCGCTCGCCCCATGTTTCCGCTATACATCAATACTGTTTCATCGGGCTTCCAGCCCCGTTCTTCCCGAAATTCAGACGCTCGCGAATGGTCTTGTGACGTAGCAGACAGCGAACTCCATACCGGCACCTCTAAGACCTGAGCGGATGGAGCGGAATGTTTAATCCGGCGAGACATATCCGCTCCCAATGTGATTACAGTCGAAGCCTGCTCGCGCTCCGCTCGAGCCATATGTGCTAGCATGCGATAGAGTGGATTTCGATCACGTAACAACCCGCTCGCCTGCAGCGCTTCAGGATACAGGTCCATACACCACAAGGCGTAGGGCACATCGCAGCGCCTGCGGTATCGCCTCGCAATTCGCCCACAAAACGGTGGCGTAGTCATGCATAAGGCAGCATCCGGCCGACGCGGAAAGGTATGCAGTACACGATGGGCACGCACAAAGAATCGGGCATAGTCCGTCGCCTTGGCAAATAAACCGGTTCGATGAGTGCGCACTGGACCGACGCGTCGAACATCAATACCGTCTTCCTTGACGGGCTCATCTTCACCCGCGCCATACCCTGCGGCCGAGGTGATGACCACAACATGATGCCCGCGATCACACAATTGCATCGCCACATCACGCAACAGAACGCCTGTAGGCGCTCGGGCGGGTGGATAAAATTGATTGATTAAGACGAAGTCCATGCCGACTGCTTCAGTTCATCCGATATCATCTGTTCATAGCGTGCCATCGCCCGACAGAAATCGAAACCTGGCCGACCATCCATGAAGCCTAGACGTAAGACGTAGGCGTAGAGAAAGCGCAGTGCGGGGCGTCCCGGCACTCGGTAGGATAAGGCGCGTAAAGCTGCACGGCGAAGCGTTCGATCGGATGAGAAGAGGCCACGAAAACTTAACGGAGGCAGTCCTTCCGCAATGCGCTCGGCCTCCGCTCGCGCATAACGCCGATGCCGCTCCCACCAATCGGGCCAGCCCTTTGAAAAGGAGAAATGCAACATGGGCTCCTTCAACATAACACCGGCTGCTGGTTCAGCCTCAATGATTTCACCATGCCCACGCATAACAAACCGCGGTCCATCTTGATGAAGCAAGCGCGGCACATAAACAGGGTAGTCCGCACTAAAGCGCAACCATCGATCATCTAACATTACTTTACGTGCGATGAAGCCAACCCGATCCGCGGTCATCGAGGGCAGCAATGACTTGATTTCGCTCAGGGCCGAATGCGTCATCACTTCATCCGCATCCAAATGCAATACCCATGGACACGCCAAACTGGCATGAGCCATGGCCCAATTCCGTTGATCAGCGAATGAAGTGTACGGATGCTCGACAACGCGTGCCCCAGCCTCGGCTGCGATCTGTTGACTCGCATCTGTACTGCCGTCATCCAAGACCACGACCTCTGCACAACGTTTCAGCGCCTCAATACAGCGCGGCAAGTTGTGCGCTTCGTTGTGGGACAGGATCACCACCGACACGGGAATACGATCACCATCGGTCACGATGCCGCAGGCTCCTGGGCATCGGGTCCAACACGTCGATCGCGCAGATGTCGTGCAGGATTTCCAGCCACGACCTGACGTGGCCCGACAGCGCGCAAAACCACCGCACGAGCAGCAACCACGGCATCTACGCCGACCGTAACGCCGGGATGAACAAACGCCTCGGCACAAATCCATGCGCCATC
>SLCI01000131.1 GCA_007125875.1 Kiritimatiellia bacterium
CTCCGAGCCGTGACGTTGCAGGTCATAGTCCATGTGCGGCAAGTACGTCAGCAACAACTCCGGCACCTGTTCCGGCATCTCCATCACGGCGCAGATGCTCTCGACGATCCAGTCGGTCGATTTGCGCGAAGCCAAGGGGCCCCAATAATTCATTAGGTTGAAGCGGCGCCCCACCTTTTCGCACAACGTATCATACAATCCGCGCGGCTCGGTATATACGTCCTGAATCATCCCGCCACTATGTTTATGGATCGGACGCGGCGACACGATCAGATCCGCCCGCTCCCCTAGACTCTGCTGCCAAAACATTATGCCGACTGTGCCACCCTGGGCGCGAAACTCATCCCAGATGCGCGGTCCATCGACCAAAGAGGCCGCTTGCTCCCAAAACATGATCTTCTTAAGGCGATCCGTGTACACGCCATTGGCGATCATGCCGTGCTGCGCTGCAGTCTGCCCGGTGCGGAAGGACGCTTGCGCCGTGCAGGTTACGGCTGGAAATGCCGCCTGCATCTCAGCGAAATCGCCCAATCCTGCCACGTTGCCCAGTCGCCGCGCGATCTCCGCGCTCAGGGCCGCCACTTGAACCACTAACAGCTTCTTATCCGCCATCGTACCGCGCTCCAAATTACTTTTTAATCTCCGCCAGCGCCGCTAGCGCGCGGTCACGTGCCTTCTTATGATCAACCATCGGCTGCGGGTAACCGTCGCCGACTGACTTATCGGCTGTCCACGGTTTATGGATGATCGACGCATCCACCCCGGACAATTCCGGCACCCAGTGCCGCACATACTCGCCGTCGCCGTCAAACTTTTCGCCCTGCAGGGTGGGATTGAAGATACGGAAGTAGGGCGCCGCATCCGCACCGCAGCCGCCCGCCCACTGCCAGCCGAGCGCATTATTGGCCAAATCTGCATCCACCAACGTATCCCAGAACCAAGCCGCGCCTTCCTGCCAGGAAATCAACAAATCCTTCACAAGGAACGAGGCCACAATCATGCGCACGCGATTGTGCAGCCAGCCCGTATGCCACAGTTCGCGCATACCGGCGTCCACAATTGGATATCCGGTCAGGCCACGCTGCCACGCCAACAATTCCTCGGCATTCTCGCGCCAAGGGAAATCTCCGAACTCCGGTCGCAACGGCGCTTCCGCTGTGTGCGGGAAATGATAAAGCAAGTGATGTGCAAACTCGCGCCAACCCACCTCGCGCAAATAGAACTCGCCCCCCTGCACCATACCCTTGCGATCAGAGCCTGCAATCGCTTCCTGGACGATGTACCAGAGCTGTCGTGGCCCGATCTCGCCAAAATGCAGATGCGGCGAAAGCCGTGATGTGCCGACCGTGGCCGGAAAGTCGCGTTTGGCTTTGTAATCGATCACCGCCTCATCCAGGAATTGTTCCACTGCTGTATGGGCACCTTTTTCGCCGGGCGTCCACGTATCGTAAAAACCCGCATCCCAATTAATGCGGGGCAACAGCTTTAGGTCATCTAATGGCACGCTATCCGGCCATTCTTTCGGACTCGCCCATTTACGCGGTGTAGCCAGCGGACTCGCAGGCTCATCGAGGGACAGACAATGGCGCCAAAACGGCGTGAACACTTGAAACGGCTTTCCGCTCTTATTGGCCACCTGATGCGGTTCAAACAACAACGAGTGATTAAACGATATGGCCTCGATGTTTTCTTGCTTCAGCGCGGACTTGATTTCCTTATCCCTCGCCACGATGGCGGGCTCATATAAACGATTCCAGTAGATCGCCGTGGCCCCTGTTTCTTTCATCAGGCGGCGTAAACCGGCCTCTGAGCCTTCTTCGAGCACAACCAGACGTGAGCCTTTTTTCTCCAAGGATTGTACAAACGCCGTCAGCGAATGGTGCAACCACCAGCGAGATGCAGCACCCGGAGCCCATGGATCTTCTTCTTTGGGTGCCCAGATGAAGACAGGAATGATCGGTCGCCCCGTTTCTGCCGCAGCATGAAGGGCCGGATTATCCGCCAACCGCAAATCGCGGCGGAACCATACTAATATTGGTGTGTCACTCATGCGGACACTTTGCGCCAGCGTGTCCGGCTTGTCTAGCGCATGAGGGCAAAGGATTCAGGCGAATGATCAAAGAATAGCGTCGTTCCCACCGTGTCTTTCGCCTTAATCTTTTGCCCTAATCCGTGGCTGCGCAGATATGGCCGACAAGGAACAGATAGGGTAAAGTTGCAATTTAGGTCAGTTGCGGGCGGGTGCGTTCAGTAAATCTTGACGTCCCGTTTCCGCTGTGCTTTGGTTACCGTTGGTTTATGAAGTCTCCTTTACACATTGCGATTGGTTCGGACCATGGCGGGTTCGATTTAAAACAGCGACTTATCCCCTATTTGCAATCACTCGGTCATCGTGTCAGCGACTGCGGCACCGACTCAAAGGACGCGGTCGACTACCCAGTGATCGCCAACTCGGTGGCCACAAAAATTTCCGAAGGCAAGTGTGATCTTGGCATTATCGTCGATGGCGCGGGCATTGGCTCCGCCATGGCCGCCAATAAGGTGGCGGGTGTACGAGCCGCAGCCTGCTACAATGAGGCCCTTGCCCGCAACAGTCGTGAGCATAATGGAGCAAATGTCTTGACTCTGGGCTCCGGTCAAACCACCCTTTCCGGTGCTCAAACAATCATTTCGACTTTTCTTGGAACTGATTGCACCGAGGCCCGACATAAGCGTCGGGTTGATTTAATAATGGATATTGAGGGAAACCGGCTGCAGAACAGCAGCGGGCCGGGATCGCAAAACGCTAGCAGGAAGGGACCAGACGTGGACTTATCGCCGCAGGACATTGAACGTATTGCCAACCGTGTTAAGGATTTGTTATCGGGCAGCCTGCCTGCCGCAGGGGGAGCCGCTGGATCAGCGCCAACTCACGTTGATGCTGTTTCGCTCGCCCAAATGATCGATCACACGGTGCTCAAACCCGAAGCCTCGCGCTCCGATGTAGAAAAGCTCTGCAAGGAAGCAATCGAGCACAATTTCTTCTCGGTATGCGTGAATTCCACTTGGGTTCCGCTCGCACGCGATTTGTTGCGGAACTCCCCGGTCAAAGTGTGTGCTGTAGTAGGATTCCCGCTGGGCGCGATGCCGCCGCAGATCAAGGCACTGGAAGCCCGCAAGGCCATCCGCGAAGGTGCCAAGGAAATCGACATGGTAATCAATGTCGGCGCCCTCAAGAGTGGCGACACCAAATTGGTCCTCGAAGATATTCGCGCCGTGGTCGAGGCCTGCAAGGATGGTCGGGCGCTTAGCAAAGTGATTCTTGAAAACAGTTTATTGACCGATGCCGAAAAGGTGCTCGCTTGCGAGTTGAGCATGCAAGCCCGCGCCGATTACGTGAAAACGTCAACCGGTTTCAGTACGGGCGGCGCTACGGCAGAAGACATCGCCTTGATGGCGCGCACCGTTGCCCCGAAGAAGCTGGGCGTCAAGGCTTCCGGTGGCGTGCGCACCTATGATGACGCGATGAAAATGATTGCAGCGGGCGCGACCCGTATTGGAGCAAGTAGCAGTGTAAAAATAGTGGAAGAAGCCCGTTCCCGTAGTTAAGTCGGGCAGGAAGGAGACAACCCGTGGCAGAATTACGTACGTATGTATTCCTGGATAGTCTGCAACCGCAGTTCGCCTCATTTTTGGCGACCGTGGCGCAGGGCTTCCTACCCGTAGCCGGACAAACCTCTTTATTTATTGAGATTGCCCCCGGCATGGACATTAACCGCATGACCGATATTGCCCTCAAGGCGACCAATGTAACGCCGGGCATGCAGATCGTCGAACGTACCTTTGGTATGTTGGAGCTGCACTCGGACTCGCAGGCCGATGTGCGCGCCGCCGGACAGGCGATTCTCGACGAACTGGGCCTGAAAGAGGATGATCGCGTTAAACCCGCCGTCACCACCAGTCAGGTGATTCGACATCTTTCCGATTATCACACGCAGCTGCTCAACCGGATGCGCCATGGCAACATGATTTTGCCGGGCCAGACACTCTATGTTATGGAGTGCGCCCCGGCCGGTTATGCGGCGATCGCCGCCAACGAAGCCGAGAAGGCTGCGGATATTAATGTGCTCGAAGTGCGCGCCGTCGGTGCCTTTGGACGTATTTATCTGGGTGGCGAAGAACGCGACATCGAAGTCGGCTACCAAGCAGCGGAAGCCGCAATCAACGCAATTACCGGCCGTCCGGCCAAAAAATAACTAGCGAACAGCTGAACAAGAAAACAAACAAGAGAGGTATACAATGGCTGATGCATTAGGAATGATTGAAGCACGCTCTTTTCCTGCCACCGTAGAGGCGGCCGACGCCATGGTCAAAGCGGCCAGGGTGGAACTCGTATCGTATGAGAAGACCGGCGGCGGCTACACGTCCGTCGTGGTCCGTGGTGATGTGGCTGCCGTCAAGGCCGCCTGTGATGCCGGCCAAATCGCCGCCAGTCGTGTTGGCGAAGTGGTTGCGGTACACGTCATTGCCCGTCCGCACGCGAATGTGGACTCGGTGTTGCCCTTAGGGCGCAGTGGCGCCAAGTCCGCCGCGAAGAAATAATTGCGATGAATCTGCACGTCCCGGATCAGGTCGCGCACCTGATCCGGGCGGCAGGGTTCCGCAAAGGACCGTCAACCCCTAGCGCCGATTGGTCTCTCAGTAGAGGCGCCAATCGGCAAGGAGCGGCAGAATGAATTTAGGTAGAGTCGTAGGAACGGTCGTCGCCACACGCAAAGAAACTTCCCTGGACGGACTACGCTTTATGCTGGTTCGGCACCTCGACGAAAAGGGCAAGGAAACCGGTGGCCAAGTGGTCGCTGTGGATGCCGTCGGGTCCGGTGTAGGCGAAGTGGTATTGATTGCCACTGGCAGCTCCGCCCGCCAGACCCAAGTCACCGACAAGAAACCCTGCGATGCCGTCATCATGGCGATCGTGGACAGTTGGGACGTCGGCGGAAAAGATGCGTACCGGAAGAGCGACGACGATTGATTGAATTCGTCCCGCAACGATCGGGACATTCACGAGCTGATTGAGGGAGAGTGTAGAGATGGCGACGTTATCCGATCGTGACATTGAAGCAATTGCACAAAAAATCGTAGCGGACCTAGGCGCTGGACGCACCAGCAGTGCACCGGCCGCCGCACCAGCTACGGCAGCGGCGGACAACACGCCGGCGGGCATGGGTATCTTTGGTACGGTAGACGAGGCGGTCAACGCGGCGCGGGCCGCCTTCCCCGTTTTTTCGAGCCTCCCCTTAGATCACCGCAACCGCATCATCGCCAACATTCGCGCGGTGATGCGCGAAAACAAAACGGCGTTGGCGAAGTCGGCGCACGAAGAAACCGGGCTAGGCCGCTTCGAGGACAAGATCGTCAAGAACGAGCTGGTGATCGAAAAAACGCCGGGCACCGAAATGCTTTATCCCGACGCGCGCACCGGCGATCACGGCCTGACCTTGACCGAGCCCGCGCCTTACGGGGTAATCGGCGCGATCACGCCGTGCACCAATCCCACCTCGACCATCATCAACAATTCCATCGCCATGTTGGCAGCCGGCAATGCGGTGGTATTCAATGTCCATCCAGCCTCGAAGCGCTGCTCGATGGAAACGATTGTGCTGCTCAACAAGGCCATTACCGCAGCCGGTGGTCCGCCTAACGTGGTCGTCGGCGTCGGCAATCCCACGGTAGAAAGTGCGCAAGCGCTGATGAAGCATGCCGGCATTCGCATTCTGGTCGTGACCGGTGGTGGCGGCGTGGTCAAGGCGGCCATGGCGAGCGGAAAGCGCGCCATCTGCGCCGGTCCCGGCAATCCCCCCGTCGTCGTGGATGAAACCGCCGACTTAAATCAAGCGGGCCGCGACATCGTGCTCGGCGCGTCCACGGACAACAACATTATCTGCGCCGACGAGAAGGAAGTGGTGGTGGTTGATTCCGTTGCCGATGGATTGATTAAATCGATGGTCCAGCACGGCGCAGCCTTGATCGACAAGAGCAAGCTAGCGGCACTCGAACAAGTGATTTTTGCCAAGATGGCCGGTCCCCGCGGACACGCCGAGATTAATCGTACGCTGATCGGCAAGAACGCCGATGTCATTCTCTCACAGATCGGCATGAACGTGCCCAGCACGATCCGACTCGGCATCATTGAGGTCGATGTGGATCACCCCTTGATGTGGACCGAGCAAATGATGCCCATCCTCCCGATCGCGCGCGTCCCGGACGCTGATCGCGCCATCAGCCTGGCGCTGGAGATGGAAGGTCAGTGCTATCACACCGCGATTATGCACTCCAAACATTTGGACCGACTCAGCCGCATGGCGCGCGAGTGCAATTGCAGCATTTTCGTCAAAAACGGACGATCCCAAGCTGGACTGGGCTTGGGTGGCGAAGGTCACACTTCGTTCACCATCGCCAGCCCAACCGGCGAAGGAATGACCAGCCCCGTGAGCTTCTCTCGCTGGCGACGCTGCACGCTGGTTGATCATTTCAGGATCGTTTAATGAAGAAATATCCGGCCATAGCCACCCTTGAATTCAAGGATATCACCGCGGGTATGCACGCGACCGATGCCTTGGTCAAGAAAGCGCCGATCTCACTGCTCAAATGCGGGACCATCAGCCATGGCCGGTACCTCACCTTAATCGCTGGCAGCACGGCTTCCGTCGAGGAGTCCTATGAGGAAGGGCTGTTTTGGGCCCGCGATGCCTTATTGGACCACATTTTTTTACCTGACGTTGCCGATCCGCTCTACGACGCCATCTTTGGCAAGCGCCAAACGTGTCGTGATGGCGCAATCGGCATCATCGAAACACCAACGGCTTCGTGCAATGTGCTCGCCACCGAACGGATGTTAAAAGGCACACCGGTTGATCTGATCGAGTTACGCCTGGCCGACGCCTTGCTGCACGGTAAAGCCGTCAGCATTGTTTGCGGCGAACTATACGATGTAGAAGCAGCAATCGAACTGGCGGTGCTCTACTTGCAGGACAAGCAACGTCCGGTCAGTCAAAAGATTATCACTTCGCCGCACGAAGCCTTAGCCGCACAGATCAATTTCAATACCGCATTCGGCGAAGCGCAATGCACCAACCTCAACGGGGAGCTGGCCTGATATGCAACTGGGAAAAGTGATTGGACGCGTCGTGACCTGCTCAACGTATCCGGGACTGGAAACCGTTCCGATGCTTTGGGTGCAACCTCTGTCGAAGGACCAGAAACCCAAGGGCAAGACCTTGGTCTGTGCCGACTCAACCCGCATGGCGGGTCCCGACGAATTGGTTTATTTCGAAGGCGGACGTGAAGCAGCCATGACGCTGGATCCCACCTTTGTGCCGGTCGATCATGCCATTGTCGGCATCGTCGATGACTTGGACACGGACAAGGACGGTGTATCATGATGACGGGTATTGTGAGCGGCAATTTGGTCTCTACCATCAACCACCCCTATTACGACGGCAAAAAACTGCTGCTAGTCGACAAAACCGATCATCAGGGCAAACGCACCGGCGACACCGTGATTGCGATCGATGGCGGCGTAGCGGCGGGCATGGGCGATGCCGTACTGTTACTTGATGAAGGCAATGGTGCACGCCAGATCGTGGAGAGTACCACGGCCCCGCTGCGCACCATTATTGTCGGCATCGTCGATCAAATCGAAACCTGAGAGAGCGGAGGGCGGTCACCATGCGTGCGATACTCGTTATTTTGGATTCTGTCGGTATTGGCGAGGCACCGGACGCCGATCACTATGGCGACATCGGCTCAGCGACTTTACCCCATATCGCGGAAACAGTGGGCGGACTCAAGCTGCCCTTCTTCGAATCAATGGGCCTAGGGAATATTCCCGCGCTGCTACCGCAATCGAAACCTTTGCTTGGCGTATCGTCCGTCAATGCGCCGGCGGCCTCCTTTGGCGCGATGCAGGAGCTTTCGGAAGGCAAAGACACGATCACGGGGCACTGGGAGCTGGCCGGGATTGAAATGAATCCGGGCTTTAGTGTGTTCCCGCCCGACGCCCCCTCCTTCCCGTCCGAGCTGCTTGAGGCCTTCGTCGAACAAACGGGCCGCGAAGTGATCGGCAACAAAGCCGCCAGCGGCACCGGCATTATCGCCGAGCTAGGCGAAGAGCACATGCAAACGGGCAAGTGGATCGTCTACACCAGCGCCGATTCCGTGTTTCAGATTGCGGCCCATACCGATGTGGTTCCCCTGGAAGAATTATATCGAGCCAGCGAAATCGCGCGCGAGCTATGTAACCCGTATCGGACGGGTCGTGTGATAGCCCGCCCGTTCAACGGTGCCCCGGGCGCATTTGAGCGCACGAAGGATCGCCGCGACTATGCCTTCCAGCCCACTGAGCCCTTGATTCTGGAACGTGTCAAGGATGCCGGGTTCCCCGTCTATGCCGTTGGCAAGATCGAGGATATCTATGCTCATCGCGGCATCACGGAATCGGATCACACCGGCAACACGGAAACCTCACAAGAAGCCGTGCGCCGCTTTACGCGGGACAGCAAAGAGGGCCTGATCGTGGCCAACTTTATCGATTTCGACATGATTTATGGCCATCGTCGCGATCCGCAAGGGTACGCGGACGCCCTCGTACAAACGGACGCCTTCTTTGCCGATTACATCAACATGTTGAACGAGGATGATCTGTTGATTATCACCGCCGATCACGGCAACGATCCCACCTTCAAGGGCACGGACCATACGCGCGAGTATGTGCCGCTACTGGTGTACCAAAAGGGGCAACCGTCACGGAACCTGGGCCTGCGGATCGGTTTCTACGATGTTGCTCAGAGCTTGGCCGACTATTTCGGCATCGATCCGATGCCGAAAGGCAAATCGTTTTTGAGCTGAGCGGGGGCGCTTTACGCCCCCAGCGAGCTTGCCTCACTGGAGCGAGTGCAGAAGAGCCGCTGGACTCGCTGCAATTCCACCATGTACCGGCTCATCCAGAGGATTCGCCCTACCGATTTGGGCCGCGACTAGAACGGTATTACTTCCCCCCCATTTACGTATACGTCATGCGGCCTTTGCGGACTGGGTCATCGACCCCATCAATCAGCAACGATAAATCGGGTGCCAATCCCCGCACGCGTCCCACCAGCAGCGCTTCCGGCTGGGTTGCTCCTTCGTACTCCTCCGGCCAAATCTGCACCTTCCGTCCGATAAAGTCAGCCGAGGCTTCATATGCGTTGACCAAAGCACCTTCTCCCTCCTCACGCAATCGGCGCACCCCTTCATCGAGCTGAATCTGCAAATGTTGCCACATCCTCGATAGTTCGACATTGAACGCGGCCAAAGAACCAGGCTCCGGCGCAAAGGGTTGACGAGGCAGATCCGGTGCCTGCGCGAGATTTATGCCTATTCCAAACAGCGCAGCGGATAAGATCGCTCCCTCCAGACGCGAAGCAGTTAGCACCCCCGCCACCTTGCGACCATCCAATAAAACGTCGTTGACCCATTTAATGCGAGGTTCAGCCCGAAGTGATGAGGCGGCGCGGATTGCTTGAGCCGCAGCGACAGCAGGTAAAGCGGTGAGGCCGGCCTGTACTTGATCTGCTGGTAGACCGATCTCGTATTGGCAGGTCAGGTGGAGGTTCCCACGTAGCGCCACCCATGGCCGGCCGCGCTGCCCCTGGAATTGACTCCCCTCCAGAGCCAAGCACGTCCAATTCGATGGCCACTTCGCCTGCCATTTCATCGCGGCCTGCGCCTGTGCAAATTGCGAGGTGGGGGCGAACTCAATTAGAACGACCCGACGCGCGGAGTCCGAGCTACCCACCATATCTTCGATATCGCAGTAATAGCAGGATGCACCGTTGCCAAACACTTTCCACAGGCAAGCGTCTGCTTCATCTAACGCATGCGTGGCACATGATTGCCACGATGCGCCCGGCGGCAAAAAATCGCGCGTTGCTGAGGGGGAATCCGTTAGTAACCTCATTGGCTTGCATCCATTTCACGAATTCGCCCGGCAAGAATTGCCCCATACTGTTTGGGGTCTGGCTGAAGTCGTGACGCAGAATTGGGGGCGTTGATTTCTGGGCCCCGATCAGGAAAATCGCAAAGTCTTTTCATCCGATCATGATCAAGTTGGGTTTCATAAATTAGCAAGCTATTTCGGATTCAATTCAGAACGTCTCGAGCTTGACAGATGCACCGCAGCTAGCGACAAGAGAGGCATGAAAAAATCTCCATCTCCCAGCTTATTACTCGCTCTGTTGCTACTACTCGTTCCGCTCACCGCGGAAGCCCTCTTCCGCGGGGATGAGTTCGAGGCAAGAGATTACGAAATTGCACGGCATTATTTTATCAATCGCTTTTCCTACCTTCCTTTGTATGACGTCAGGGAGCGCTTTGAAGCTTCCACGAACGCGTACATCGGAGCAGGGGGCTCATTACGCAGCGATGACCTGTATCTCTATCAGCACCTCAAAGTCGAGCAATCTGCCACGCCCTCCCTTGATCTGTTTGCGAGTTATATCCAGGACCGCGATTTCGATGGCACATATCAACGGTTCTCACTGGGTGTGCGATACCATCTGACACAGGAGTGGTCTGTTGAGCTTCTTGGTCAACCCTCTGCAATAAAAGCCGAGGCCGATATTGGTACCGCCGTTTCCTATGTGGGTAGTCAGCTACACTCACGCGCTCAAATTCTTTTTCCACTGTTTGTGTACGATGACAAGAATCCTGACGAAGGGACCGTTGACCGCCAACCGATTAATCTTCAGTGGGACCTGTTCCAGCAGCTCGGATCTAAATGGCATGTTTACTTTACCAGTGATCTAGATTTCCCCAGCAAATTGACCAACCCAAGGCAGTCTTTTGTTTTTGACTTCGAGCGTTACGCGGGCAGGCTGGGCGCTCGATATCAATTCACGGACAGCAGTCACATCCGTCTGGATCTCGAAGCAGAACACGGAAGCAAGCGGCGTATCGGGTTAACGCCTGCAGACGTCAATGATTTCAAGATAGATCGGGATTATGTTGGTGCCACGCTGGAATGGTGGCGCAGCCGTCCCGAATACGGCCATCAGCGCGCTGGCGTACACTTTGTTTATTTTGATGAAGACAATGTTTATCCTTTTGATGAGGCGGAAAATCTACGCTTGGAACGCTCGGACCGAATCTTATATGCCGGCCGCACGTGGCGACTTCGAGACCGACTACAATTGAACACACTGCTTTTAGTAAACATTTTGAACGATCGTCGTGAATCCCTGGACGACGAGGAACGCCGAAACACCAGCTATTTTTTGGCACGGGCAACTGGAAGCATTCAATATTCTGCGGAGCGACTTCAGCTCGAGGCAGGTAGCGCACTAAACTTTGATCAAACCCGCTTCGGCGGCGGATTCGTGCGTGCATTTATGGACTTTTAGGGGGGGGCGCCACTCATACCGGTTTCCAATACTTTTCGGTCTATTCTCCGAGGACGTGACGGAGCACGTCCCTCCAGAATGCTTCAGCAGTAACTGGTTCTGATTAGCGTGTACCGGAGGGGCAACCTTCCGCCTCCGCCAAGGCTACGGCGGACAGGCTGTGTTGCCCTGAGAATGTACCGAAAAGTTATAGCACCTGGTATACGGCGCGATCGCTGGGGGGCAGTTCCTTGCGTCTGCCCAGCTGTTCCCTCACTTGATCGGTCCTTGACTCCGCGTTTGCCTCAGGCGGTCACGGTTGCTCATCGTCGGGCAAAGTCATCAATCGTTGCGCGAGAGTTTCCGCGCCCTTAATCAACCGGGGGCCGGGGCGCAAAAGCCAGTCGGGATCGATATCATCGATAATGCGGTTCATGTGTACTGCACGTACATTACTCCAGCCCAACCGTTTTCGCAGTGCTTCTGCTGGACGCATGTCGGGCAACATATAGGCGAGCAAGATGCTGTCCGGATTCTGCTGGATCACCCACTCCGCACTGATCGCAGGATAGTCACCTCGCAGCTCACGGCCCAAGTGGTCTCCGCCCGCCAGGCTAACGACGTCGTGCAGAAAGGAGCTAGCACCTGCGGTTAAGATCGGCTGGCCCCACACCTCAACATATATTCGTGGACGTGCGCGATCCTGCCAGTACTGCTCGACCTCAGTGGATAAATCTTCAATGCGCTGTTCAAGCGCTGTCACCCACTGCTGCCCCGCTTCCGGGCGATTCACCACTTCAGCAATCTGTCGAGCGGCGTCTTTTAAATCCGCCCAACTATTACAGGGCAAGAGCAATGCCTGTATATCGCGTTCCGTGAGCCGTTGCATCAGTCCAGGCTTCTCCAAGGCAGTCGCCAAGACCACGTCGGGACGAGCGGTCAAGAGTGCCTCCCAGTTCGGGCGCCCGAATCCGCCCACAACAGGCACCTGCCTGACAGTTTCGGGAAAGTCACAGGCATTGGTTCGTCCGACCAAATACTCTTCCAGCCCCAGATCGTACACCAATTCAGTCAAGCTAGGTGCCAGACTAATCACCCGAAAGGCAGGAGCCGGATCAGCATGGAGCGAGGTGCTAGCCCACGCGACCACCGCGATGGCCAGTAACTGAAGCTTCCGCATCAGTCGTTACCACATCGGGACGACAGATCGAATGTCCTGCGGCTCACGTGCACGCGGCTCAGGCTCGACCGGTTCATCGACGGGCTCAGGCTCTTGAATCGGCTCGGGCAAGGGCTGAGGGATGGGTTCCGGCTCTGCAATCGGTTCGGGCTCAGGCTCAGGTTGCAGTTCGGGAACGACAAGCGGCTGCTCTTCCACTGTCGGGCTGGGTGCCGGCTCAACGGGGCCTTGCACGGGCTCCGGTTCCACTACTGGGATATCGCGTTCACGCCAATGAATGACACCACCGGGGTCATCCTGAATCGAGGGCTGCTGCGCCTGCAGCTGCTCAAGAATATGCGCAACACTTTCCCGGTCGTAGGTTCCTTCCTCCAGCGGGATGGTGGGATCGTCTGGCGGAAGTTTGAATGGATCCTCACGCCGCATCAGGTGCTCGTCATCAATGATATCGCGGCCAAACTCGCTATCCGACCAGCCGGTATGCCATTGCGAACGGCTCGAGTGGGAGTGCTCATGCAAGCGCACACTCTCCATGCGCGCCTCTTCCGGCGTCATCAGCACGTAGGGCGTAATTAAGACCAACAACTCAGTACGGGCATCTTCGGTCGAGTCAGAACGGAAGAGCCGCCCAAGAATCGGGATGTCGCCTAAAATCGGAACCTTCGTCGTCGAGGTGGTGCGATCCGTACTCACCAGTCCACCCAGCACGATGGTGGAGCGACTCTCCACCGCGATGTTCGCCTGCATTTCGCGGCGGGTAATGATCGGAACACGGTTACCATCGATTTCTACGTCGCCACCCACATTGTCGGCACTTTGATTGATTTCCATCACGACATAGCGCTGCGGATTGATTCGAGGTGTCACGGTAAGATCAATACCAATATCGCGATATTGATAGCTAGATACGGTGCGATCACCCACCGTGGATGACGCGGTGGACGTAACGATCGGGCGCGATTCACCAACGATGATCTTCGCTTCGGTATTGTCTGTCGTCAGGATGACTGGCGTCGAAAGAATCCGCGCATCGCGTGACGTCGCCGCCAAGCGAATGATCGAGTCGACATTGAGATCGAAGAACGTCAGATAGTAGGTCAATCCCCCGCTGCCGATCGCCGGCGCGCCATCTAAGAGTTGGTCCCGCGCTGCGCTGACATCACCACCGCCAGGACGCGCTCCACCGCCAAAGGCGATCGTCGGTTCGCGAACCGTTAATCCGCCGCCCGGGCCCGCGCGTTGCTCATTATATGCCGTCATTGTGCGCTGTAACCAATCGATACCGGTTTCCTGCGTCTTGCCTAGATTAATTTCGACAATGACAGCTTCGATCAGCACTTGTCCAAGCATGATATCCAGCTGGGCAATGATTTCTTCCAAGGCCGCGATGTCGCCACGCCGCCCCATCAACAGCAACGCATTAGAGCGCTGATCCGAAAGAATCTTCGTATTGGCAGACAAGCGACCGATCTGACCAGATTCCTCGACCGCATCGCGTTCCCGCAACCGCTCTCGTGCAAGGCCTGCCGCGAAATCGCGCAGCGCTTCCGCTCGGGCACCCCCTTCTTCTGCTTGCGCACCCGCGCGCAACGCACGACCCGACTCATCGCTGGCCGCAGCGCCGATAAACTCGTTTAAAATACCGGCGATATCCTCCGCCAGCGCGTACTCTAAATGTTTGACGCGCACGATAATTTCCGGCTCAACCGGTTGATCGAGAATATCGATGATGCGATCGAAGAAGGCAAAATTTACAGGCCGCGCAATGATAAACAGCGTATTGATTCGCTCATCTGCGACGATCTTGACGCGTCCCCTAATCACTCCGCGCTCGGCCAACTCAGCCGCCGCGTCCATCGGCGAGGCCGCAACCTCTGCCGTATCGCGCCGAGCCCGAATTACGCCCGGTGGCCCGCGCCGTTCGCCCGTTTCCGCGGCTGGCTGCGGGGTGACGCGGGGACGATCCTGTTGTTCTTCCCGGTCCTGAATGAATTCGTTGAGTCGCGAGGCGATTTGTCCGGCCTCAGCATACACAATGCGCCGAACGTGTATATCCTCGCGCACCTCAATAGGCTGATCCACAAAAGAAAGAATCTCGAGCACGCGATTCAAGTTCGCGCCCGTATCTGTGACCATCATACTATTCGCACGTTCCAGCGGCTGGATCGTGCCATATCCATGCAGTAACTGCTGAATGATCGGCTGCACTTCAGCAATTTCCACGTGCCGCAAATTGATGATCATGCTAAATAGCTGATCGGTTTCCGGCAGGGCCTCTTCCGGTTTTTCGAACAGGATCGGCATACCCTCTTGCCGAACGGCTGTCGTCTGGACCACACGCAGGAAGCGTTCTCCCATCGGCACCAGTGCGACATTGCGCATGGCCATGGCGCTTTCAATCGCCTGCAATGCTTCACTTTCCGTTAATCGGGTTTGACCACGAATAGTGATCGTTGCATTGACGCCCTCCGCCTTGATCATCGTGCGCCCTGTCAGCGAGCTGTAAAACTCCAGGACCTGGTCGAGCGGGGCATCGCGGAAGTTTAAGTTAATCTCTCGCTCTTGTCCGGCAACCAAAGACAAGGGCGGGACGACCTGCGCGTGGGCGCTTTGTAAGGTCATGATGACGCCCAAAAAGAGGGCGACTCGAATCATGCGGGAGGGAATGGACTTAGCTGGGAATAACCTTTTCATCTGCTGCAAATTTCCTGTTTCAGGTGTCACCTGCCGTGCGGCTATAGGCATAGTCAACCGTGATGTTCCCCCGCAAGCGGGCGGGATCATTTTGCACGCGATCCACCGTCAACTGACGGACGTCGACAATAGCACCCTGGGCATGCAATGCATAGAGGAAATGGACGAGTGCGTTGAGCTCACCCTCCCATTGGGCGTTGATCGCAAGTTCATACAGATCCTGCGCTCGCCGCTCCGGCTCGGGTTCGCGAATTCGGGTAAGTAACAGGCCATGGCGATCTGCCGTTTGCTGCA
>SLCI01000190.1 GCA_007125875.1 Kiritimatiellia bacterium
CGATATTGCGATCCTATCGGTTTGGATTAAGCGTCTAAAGGGATGATTCCAACCGCTATTCGCCACGCCACTCGCGTCGTTGTCCGCGCCATATATTGCCGAACGTGGTCACCTCGATCATTTCATTGATGTAGTCGACAAAGTCAATCGCGCCCGACTCGTCATATCCAAGTTCGAGAGCGAGATCGTAAAATTCGCGGTCGCGCGCGTCGCCCATCATTGGTGTCAACTCGCGCACGTTCTCCATCAACTGGCGTCCGATTTGCCAACGCTCTTCGCGCGTTACGGAGTCGGCATGCATCTGGTCGGCCAATCGCCACGTTTCTCCCAGCAATCCAACCATATATTCATGCTCAGCAATATCTTCCTCCGATAGATGACTGTTGTCTCGATACAGAAAGTGAGCGGCTTTTCTGGCAAACGATTCATTAACTAGATTTTGTGTATTTCTACGTCTTTCAATGATTTGTGAATATCGTTCGGGATCATCTTCGCGCAAGTTCTCTAGCCATTCCTGACGATCAATACGCGGACGCGCCGCTTCGTTTGCAGGCGGCGATTCTAAGCGACGCTGGAGGCGACGGATCTCCAGCTCACGATCGCGCAAGCTGGTTTCAAGTTCCTGAATACGAACACGGAGATCGCGCTCATCCATAGCAGGCACCGAGCCTTCGACCTCCGTCGTTGTCATGAGCTCGACCTCCAAAGGAGCATCGTCCGCATTTTCGATGGTCTGCTGATTGAGTTGCGCAGGCTCGGCCGCTGCTTCTTGTTGCAACAATAGCTGTCCGCGATACGTCTGCGTCTGTTGACGATAGTAACTCGCCAAACCGGTCGTAACCAATACCAAGCCGATTAGAATTACACGGAACATGTTTTACCTCTCAGAACTATTCGCTGTCGCTTTTTGCTAGCCTCGGCCGCATGTAGTTAAAGATATACACCTCGCAAGGCCATAAATGCGATAAGAAACAGATATAAAGTAAGTTCGTGGTGACGATTGCAGTTAGACTGCAAGCATAAACAGGCAGGTCGATCATTTACTATGCCAGTTCACATTCTCAAGACTACCGTGAGACTGAATAGTTTGACAAATCAGGGTTATCCCGACACATTTTCCGGTTTGTATGAAAAAGGCTTTGAGGGGAAGGTTGTTGACGTTCACGGGCGACCCGTATTTAACGGATTTGTCCCGCTGTATGATCTATGAGGAAGACGCGATTGTCGTCACTGAAAACGGCGTGATTACGTCCGTTGGTCCGACCTCTGAAATCTTGCCTAAACTGGAATCCGATATCGAGATCGCCGACCATCAAGGCAACCTCATTGTGCCCGGATTCGTCGATTGTCACGTTCATTATCCTCAAACGGAGATCATCGGCTCACACGGCAAGCAGCTCATCGATTGGCTCAACAATTACACCTTCATTGCGGAACAGTTCTTTTCGCATAAACCGCATGCTGATGAAGTCGCTAAAGTCTTTCTACGCGAGCAACTGCGTAACGGGATCACGTCTTCCTGTGTCTTCTGTACCATCTTTCCCGTATCGGTAGATGCGCTCTTCGAAGCGGCTGAACCGTTAAATATGCGTATCATGGCAGGCAAGGTTTGCATGGACCGAAATGCACCGGCCGGATTACTCGATACCGCTGAACAGGCATATGTTGAATCCAAGCGCCTGATCGAAAAATGGCATGGTCGTGGGCGGATGGAGTATGTGTTAACACCTCGCTTTGCACCAACATCATCAGAGTCGCAACTGGAACAATTGCACGCACTTGCAAAAGAGTATCCAGAGATGCTGATTCAGTCTCACATATCGGAAAACCTTGATGAAGTGGCATGGGTAAAGCAATTGTTCCCGGGTTCGCGCGATTACACCGATGTGTATGACCGGTACGGGCTACTGCGTCCCCGCGCCATTTACGGACACGGCATTCATCTCGATGAGACGGAGCTGCAACGGTTTCATGAGGCGGGCGCTGCGTTGGCCCATTGTCCCACATCAAACTTCTTCCTGGGATCTGGTTATTTGAACGTGGAGCTGGCTAAACGAACAGATCGCCCTGTTGCAGTAGGATTAGCCACTGACTTGGGTGCTGGCACAAGCTTTTCGATGTTGCAGACGATGAACGAGGCATATAAGGCGGCTCACTTGAATCACAGTGATCTTCCGCCTGCGCATGCGTTCTACCTCGCCACACGCGGATCGGCAACGGCATTAGGGATCGAAGACAAGGTCGGATCGATCGCCGTTGGTATGGAGGCCGATTTTGCGGTGATCAATTTGAAGTCCACACCCTTGATCGATTACCGCATGAAATTTGCCAGCAATTTTGATGAAGAGCTCTTCGTGCAAATGACGCTGGCGGATGACCGCGCGATCGCCGCCACCTACGTTGCTGGCGAACGTGTCTATGGGTAGGGACAGCGGGCGAGGATTTTTGCTCCTTCACGCGTTACCACGACCGTATCCTCAATCCGTACGCCGCCCCAGCGCCGGTAATAAAGTCCTGGCTCGATCGTGATTACATCGCCCAACATCAATCTGGTGCTGCTGAGGTTAATCGAGGGCGCCTCATGGATCTCAAGTCCAATCCCGTGTCCGGTGCTATGGATAAACCCTTCACCCCATCCGTTCTTCACGGTAGTTTCAAATCCGTACTGTAAGAGTGTCTCTTGAGCGGTGCCGTGAATTGTTTTAACGGCTACACCCGGGCGAACCGCCTTCAATGCCGCTCCATGCGCCGCCTTAACGGCGGTTAGCATACGCGCAACCTCTGGGGTCGGCTGTCCGTGCACGACCGTACGCGTGATGTCACCACAGTAGCCACTCTGCTTGTGTCGTGGAAAGATATCGATCACGATCGGCTGACCGGTACGAAGTGGTCCATGTCCGCGTTCGTGCGGCTCCGCGCCCTGACAACCGCCGGCCACGATCGTCTCATCAGCCGCACAATCCGATTCCAGCAGACGTTGCTCAATCAATCGCCGCACACGTTCCGAGGTTAATCGCTTGCCGTCCTGCTGCAGATATCCGCGGCGGTCACGATCGGCTGACCGAATCCATTCCATTGCTGCCCGCATGGCCGCAACCGCTGCTCGCTGAGTCTTCGTGATCTCCTTGATCTCAGCCGGCGATTTTTGCCGACGATTCGGAAACAACGGGCCCGAGCTGACTTCGACACGAATGCCCGCTTCGCGTAACTGGTCCGCAATCATCACAGGAAAATTCGCGGACACCCGAACCGTCCGTAAACGTGCCCGTTTAACCACCGCAATGGCCCACTGGCTCAAACGATTTCGTGCAACACCCTCCAGACCAAGTAACTGAGGCGTAAGCACCTCACTCACACGCGCCTCGGCCTTCGCGCGACCGAATTCCAACAGCGACACCACCAGTGATTTTCTGCGTCCATTGACTAAAAGTACCACTGGATCCGGCGCGCTAAACCCGCTGGTATAAACAAGATCCGCATCCTGTCGCCCACCTTCTACCAATAGAATCGCACTTGTTAATTTCTTAGCCATAATCAAGAACTCCGGTGCTCAAGACGATCGAATGCGAATCCGCACCAAAAAATACGCCAAAAATAAAGGGCTATTTCGATTCTTTCGTCGTAAATCAATCCAAACGAATAACTAATAAAAAATGCTCCATATAGTATAATTCATTAACATCACACCTATATATAGTAGTTAGTTAAATTTATAGCAGATTCGCTTTTTTTCTCTTGTTGCTCTGATAGCCCTTTTCTATTCTCTCTCTCGCACAGGCAATGCAAAACACGTTAAGGTTGTTGATAACTTGTTAATGACTTTAATCAAACTCACTGAGTTCGTTGATTTTTGCTGATCGGGCACGGCTAGTTTATGACCATTGCGGGGTCATATCAAGCCTAGCTGGCTGGTCAGGTGTTCACAAAAATTAGCGCATTTTATTCGGTGGGTGGTTGGCAATTTTAGTCGTTTTACCGGGGAGGGCGGAAGTGGATAATGAGGCGTTGACGATTTGGTCAGGCGCATCTAAGCGACTTCGGGGAGTACTTTCGAAGGATGTTTTTGAGCGATGGATCGCGGTAGTTGATGCGGAGTCACTGGAAGGTGATACGCTGAAGCTAACCGTGGCGAACGATTTTTATCAGTCTTGGTTGATTGAACATTACCTGCCCCTGATTCGTGATGCGGTCACGGTGGTTTCGGGGCGTAAGCTGAATATTGAATTCGGCGTCAATCATCATGCGGCTGCACGACAGCCGGATCCGGTAACAGAGCCCAAGCGCGAGACGCGTAAGTCGAAGTCTTCAGCGAAAGCGGAAAAGACTCCTTCGCTGCTCAACCCGAATTACACGTTCGACTCGTTTATCATTGGCTCCTCGAATAACTTTGCCCACGCCGCTTGCCTGGCCGTGGCCCAATCGCCGGCCCGGGCTTATAACCCCTTGTTTATCTATGGTGGGGTCGGACTCGGGAAAACTCATCTGATGCAAGCGATCGGCAATCACGTGCTGACCGAACGACCAAAAGCGCGCGTTTGCTATATGTCCTGCGAGGCCTTCACGAATGATTACATCGATGCGATCCAGAATCGCACGCTGGTCAACTTCCGCAAGAAACACCGGCAAGCGGACCTCTTGATGATTGATGATATTCAATTTTTGGCCGGCAAGGAGCGCATGCAGGAAGAATTCTTCCATACATTCAATGCGCTGTTCGATCAGCATAAGCAGATCATTTTGACCTGTGACCGGCCGGCTTCGGAAATTCCCGGCTTGGAGCAGCGCTTGGTTTCCCGCTTTGAGTGGGGATTGGTGACCGAGTTGGAGCCACCGGATGTGGAGACACGGATCGCGATCCTGCGCAAGAAACAAACGACGCTGAATCTACAGTTACCGGACGAAATCCTGCAATTTCTGGCTCAGCGTATTCGCTCCAATATTCGCCGTTTGGAGGGCGCGCTGATTCGAGCCGCTTCCTACGCCTCCTTAACCGGTCGTGAAGTGACACGCGAATCGTTGGAACATCTTCTGCGCGATACGCTTGATCAAGAGAAACAGGAAAAGCTTACGATCGAGAATATTCAGCGCGCCGTGGCCGAGTTTTACGATATTCGCCTGGCGGACATGAGCAGCAAGCGCCGACCGCAATCCATAGCGATGCCACGACAGGTGGCCATGTATTTGAGTCGGCAAATGACTCAGCACTCCTATCCAATGATCGCTGACGCGTTCGGAAAGAACCATGCCACAGTATTGCATGCTTGCCGGAATATCACCGAAAAGCTCGACCAGGACACCGACATGCGCCAAGCCGTCACAACCATTCAGCAGAAGCTATCGCGTCGCTAAAGATCCATCGCAATCGCTGCATCATAACAGCGTTTCATTTTTTCAACCGCTTGGTAGCTGGCAGGTCAATACGGCCAGCGAGCTCGCAATTCTTTTCTGCACTCGCTCCAACCAATCAAGATGTCACTCGCATCATGACGCGAAGTAAGCTCCGTCTACGGCAGACAACATCGGTGAACAACTTTAGTGAATGACTTGTTAATGAGTAGTGAACAATGTGAATAACTGTGAATCATTCACAGGGCAAGAGACTTTCCATTCAGTTGCGAGCAAGTTGTCGACAGGCCAATATGCGGTATTTGCCCTTATTTAATGGGCACTAAGGCTTGTTATTGCGTTTATGCACAGGACATAATAAGAAGACTATATGGAAATATTTTTTAATGTCCTTCTTATCCATCCGTGATAACTTTGGACAGATTTTGGAGATGACCTTATGAAGCTGAAAATCAAAAAAGAAGCGATCATCGATGGCTTGCAAAAAGTTCAATCGATTGTGAATCCACGTACCACCTTACCGATTCTCTCGAACATCCTTTTTAGGGCAGAGAACGATCGCCTATGGTTATCGGCCACCGACCTTGAAGTCAGTGTCCGTGCCAGCGTTGAGGCCGAGGTAATCGAGGAAGGTGGCGTTACCCTGCATGCCCGGCGCGTATTCAGCATCTTTCGCGAATTATCGGCACCCGAAATCGAAATTGAAGCCGACGATAATGATCTCGCAAAGATCAATACGGCCTCTTCGTACTTCAAGATGGTCGGCATTTCCGAGGACGATTTTCCGCCCCTACCCAAATTCGATGAGGGGAACAGCTATGTACTGGATCAGGACTTGTTCCGGGACATGCTGCAGAAGACCTGCTACGCCGCGTCTACGGATGAGACCCGGCAGGTATTGAATGGCGTGCTGATGAGCTTTCGTAATGACAAGCTCACCACAGTGGCCACGGACGGGCGCCGCCTAGCCTTAGTCGAACAGGAAGTGGAGTTCCCCGCCGATTCCGAAATCGATTTGATTGTACCCAGCAAGACCGTCAACGAATTGGTGCGTACACTCGGCGATTCCGGCACGGTCAAGGTGGTCGCCACGCAAAAGCAGGTGGCGTTTGATTTTGGCGAAATGCTGGTGGTGTCGCGTTTGATTGAGGGCACCTACCCGAATTATCGTCAAGTGGTACCGGCTTCCAGCGATCAGCGGGTCCCGGTAGAGCGCGAGGCGTTGCTGGCGGCTGTTCGACGTGCCGCCTTGATGACGACGGATCAATCCCGTTCGGTGAAGCTGAAGTTTGGCAAAAATAAGCTTGAGGTCATCACCGAAACACCCGAGGTCGGCGAAGCGCGGGAAACGTTGCCGATTAAATATGACGAAAAAGATATTTCGGTGGCGTTCAACCCCGAATTTCTCGTCGATCCGCTCCGCAATTTGGAAAGTGATGAGATTTTCATGGAGATCACCGACGAACTCAGTCCGGGCGTGATCAAGGCGGATGTGCCCTTCCTGTACGTTTTGATGCCCATGCGTGTATCCTAGGTTGATCGATGAAGACCCCGTTTAATCCGTGGGAGATGGCTTGCCAACAATTGGATTTGGTGGCGGGCAAGATCGACCTGGATCCGGGCATTCACGCAAAGCTCCGTAGCTGTAAACGCGCCTTAGTGGTCTCTTTGCCGGTCCAAATGGACGATGGCTCGATACAGGTCTTTGAGGGCTATCGGGTACAGCACAACTTGGATCGTGGCCCTGCCAAGGGTGGCATTCGTTATCATCCCGATGTGACGTTGGATGAAGTCAAAGCGATGGCGATGTGGATGACGTGGAAGTGTGCTGTCGTTAATATTCCCTATGGTGGCGCCAAGGGGGGTGTGATTTGTGATCCGACCCAGATGTCGCTCAAGGAAGTCGAAAAACTGACCCGCCGGTTGACGTCTGAAATTTCAATTATTATCGGTCCAGACAAAGACATTCCGGCGCCCGATGTGAACACGAACCCGCAGGTCATGTCCTGGATCATGGATACCTACTCCATGGGCGTAGGCTACTCGGCTCCAGGTGTCGTAACGGGAAAGCCAGTTGAAATGGGGGGCAGCCTGGGGCGGCACACGGCCACTGGTCGCGGCGCCATGCTGGTGCTACACGAGGCTATGAAGCGTTTTGGTATGGAACCCGCCCAAACGCGTATTGCCATTCAGGGGTTCGGAAAGGTCGGAGGCTCTCTCGCCCAGTATTTGGCTGAACTGGGTTGTCCGATTGTTGCCGTATCGGATGTTTCGGGAGGGCTTTTCAATTCCAACGGGCTCGATATTCCGGCTTTGATGGAACACACAAATAGCGCGCCTGGCGGCACTATTGCCGGTTTTGCCGGTGGCGACTTTGTCGATGACGTTGAAGCGGCAAACCGCGAATTAATGGCACTTGATGTCGAAGTCCTTGCACCGTGCGCATTGGAGAACCAGATCACCGAGCGCAATGCGAACCAGGTCAAAGCGCGTATGGTGGTCGAGGGGGCGAATGGTCCGACAACGCCGGAAGCCGACGAAATTTTGCAATCCAATGGTGTGTTTGTGTTGCCGGATATTCTGGCGAACGCGGGCGGCGTAACGGTATCCTACTTTGAATGGGTACAGGATCTACAGTCGCTCTTCTGGGATGAAGAGAGCATTGACCGCGAATTGACCCGGATCATGACGCGCGGATTTCATGACGTGATCGAAATTGCGGATCGCGAAAAGTGTTCGATTCGACTGGCCGCCTACATGTTGGCGGTGAATCGGGTGGCCAATGCAGTACGCTGGCGCGGCGTCTTTCCGTAAGGGCACTCCGATCCGGTGGTATGCTGACCACCTAATGCGCTCTATGTATTCTGTAATCCCGTACGATGTGTGTATATGAACGTGAGTTGAGGTAATGAATTGAAGAATATCTACTATGTACTGATCTTGTTGTTGGCTCTAACACCGTGGTCTTCCACCATGGCCGAGGAGATCGGGCCAACTGATCTGGATACGTTGACCTTGGTGACGTGGAACATCGAATGGTTTCCCGGACGTTACCGCTTTGCACGGGGCGAGCGGATTTCGGACCATATGGCCGTCGTTCAGGAAGAGCTGAAACGGATGAATCCCGACATATTCATGGCTCAGGAACTGCGGGGCTGGCAAGTATTCGCCGATCTGTGCAGCGTCGTGCCTGATCTTCAACCGACGGTTGTATCCGCTTTCCGCGGCCGATCAAACCCTGAGTACTGGCCGCAGCAAATCGGGATTGCATCCAAACTGCCCGTCTATGCCGCTTGGTCCGAGCGGTGGCAAACTGGCGATGAAGTGAGCCCGACGCGAGGCTTCAGTGTGGCCGCCATTCTTTTGCCGACGGATCGTTTCGAAGTGCTGCTCGTCTATTCCGTTCACCTCAAAAGCAACCTCGCGGATTCGCCCCAACAGACACAACGTAATTATCAACTTCGTGAAGAAAGCATCCGGCAACTGCTCGATCATATAGATGAAATGGACACGACCTTCTGGGGGCGTGTGGCCGGTGTGATTGTGGGTGGTGACTTCAATACCAATCGCGATGGTGACTTTAGGGATGGCGTTGTCGAGATGATGATTGATGCGGGCTTTCATTATGGCTGGCAGGGTGTGCCACGCGATGAACGCCTGACGTGGCGCGGCAGTGAGTTGTACCCGAAAACAACCCTCGACCACTTTTTCACCCGTGGCGTCGGCAGACCACAGGCCCGCATGATTCACGTATCGGATGCGACCAGTGATCACTGGCCGGTCGAAATTACGATCTCGCTGGCGGATCTCCGCTCAAGCCAACCGGAAGAGGACCAGCACGACGAAGCGGAGTGATGCCGCTCGCTGATCGTGTCACACAAGAGGATTTGGGAGCTGAATGCAATGGCAGCGAACGATTCGCGTGACATCCTGAAATCTGGCGGTGTGGCGATCGCCTGCCTGGTCCTTGTTGCTTGCGGCTTATTTCTGGGCGACGGCTGGCAGCGGCCTTGGACACTTTGGGATCCTGACCGCGCCGGTATATTGGAAATCCGACTCTGGCGCGTTGGTTTAGGGGCTGTTGCAGGGGCTTCTTTAGCCTTAGCCGGTGTCGTGCTCCAAACCATCCTGCGCAATCCATTGGCGGAACCATATGTCCTTGGCTTATCTTCCGGCGCAGGCTTGGGCACAGCCCTTTGTATTGTGCTGGGCGGGCTATCGATCGGGCTATTCATGCTTCCGTTGGCGGGGTTCGTGGGGGCAACGATCAGTTTACTGATCGTCTACCAATTGGCCCGCACCGCGCGCGGAACCACGCCGCATACCCTGATTTTGGCGGGGGTCGTGTGGGGCGCGATGACGGGTAGTCTCCTGATGTTTATGGTTAGCCAATCTTCGGCCGAGGGGTTGCAGGCGATTCTTTGGTGGTTGCTCGGCGATCTGCAGGTCTACAGCACGGGGTTGGTGATCTGGGTCACAGCACTGAATACGATCGCCGCCATCCTGCTATGGGGACAGAGCCGGAGTCTGAATGCGATGTTATTGGGGGACGAAGGTGCCGCGCATGTCGGCATCTCACCCGAGCGTATGAAGGTGTTGGTCTTGGGTTTGGCGACATTGCTGGCCGCTGCAACGGTAAGCGTATGCGGTATCATCGCCTTCGTCGGATTAATCGCACCACACACAGCGCGGGCGTTAGTGGGCGCGAATCATCGGCGTTTGCTTCCGGTCGCCGCATGCATCGGTGCGGCCTTCCTGGTTTGGGCCGATGGACTTGGCCGACTACTTATGTTTCCGGTGGAAATCCCGGTCGGCGTGCTCACGGCGTTGGTGGGCGGACCCTTCTTTCTCATTCTGCTGCGCAAGCGACAGCGGGAGATTTGGCGATGACCGCGCCCGAAAAGAATCAGTTATATGAAGGCGCCGATGTCTATGCGGGGTATCGGGACACACCGGTACTGCACGCCTTTGATCTTTGTATTGAACGCGGCGAGCATCTTGCACTGATTGGTCCAAACGGTGCGGGCAAAACAACTCTCCTGCGTCTATTGGCCGGCGATATGACGCCAAGTGCAGGTACAATGACATTGTTGGGTCGCGCGGTAAACGAATGGCCGATCCGCGAGCGCGCCCGAAAAATTGCGTATGTTCCGCCAGCACTGGATTTACTCGCTGATCTCACCGTCTACGAGTATGTCGGGCTGGGTCGCACGCCACACGTAAAAGAGTGGCAACCATTGCGCGCTCAAGATCATCAGGCCATCGATGAATCCCTGCAGCGCATGAGTCTCACCAACCTGGCCCACCGATCCATTCACGCGCTCAGCGAAGGTGAAAAGCATCGTGCCATGATTGCACTGGCACTCGCTCAGGAACCGGAAATCCTCCTGCTCGATGAACCCACGGCCCATCTTGATATCAAACAGGCGTGGCAAGCGATGGAGCTAATCGATGACTTGCACAGTCGCACAGGCATGACGCTTGTCCTGACAATGCATGATCTGAATCTGGCCGCATCCTTTTGTTCGCGCTTAATCCTAATCGATCAAGGCCGATTGGTCGCCTCAGGATTGCCGGAAGAGGTTTTGGTCGCAGATCAAATCAGTCGCGTATATGGCTATCCCGTGGAGGTTGTTATGCAGTCAGAGGATGGCCGCCCACGCGTTTTTCCCAAACGCCGCAGCAAAGGTTAGTCATTCCCCCCGATTGACATTACACGGTTTGAAATGACAGTATGTGCGAGCGTCGAAAGGAACATTGATATGGCCGTTTTGATTGGAATGTCTCAAGAAGTGAAGGGCACCAACCTCGAGATCACCGAGGAAAAGATTACTATTGGTCGCAAAAGCGACAACAAGATACCAGTGGATAACTCCACTGTATCCGGCCATCACTGCGAAGTTTACTTCGACGGCGATCGATACCATGTAAAAGATCTTGGCTCGACGAACGGCACGCGCGTGAACAACCGCGAGATCACTGAATCTAAATTGCGCCCGAAAGATATTTTGCAGGTCGGTTCGGTTGAATTCATGTTTGACGCCTCGCCCGGCGAAGTGATGAAGGATGAACCGGAGAAGACCACCAATGTCGAAGTGGCACCCGGTCCTGCTGCGGCGCCCGAATCGTTTGGCAACATCTCTCCTTTTGGCGCGCGCAAAGCCGAAAGCAAGGGTCTTTGGTTTGTGGTGATGGTGCTGCTCGCCTTAGTGGCACTTGGAGCGCTGGTCCTGCTGTTCACACAGCTCACGGGCTAACATGCGAACACCGCGCGTGTTTATCCGGAAAAGCGGTGCTGCATCCGGCTTTACGCTGTTGGAAGTGATATTGGCAATCGCGATCGCGGTCGTGCTAGCTGGTTTCATTTTTTCCCTCTACATGACGCTGTCGCGTTCCGTTGATGGACATCAAGGGCGCCGCGCCGGTGGCGCTGCCCTCGCCCATGCACTGCATCAAGTCGCCCACGATCTCACCGGGGCGCAACCCGTCTTCGGTTATGCGGCGGGCGGATTGGAGCTGACGACGCAGGAGGGTCCGCGGGGTCCTGTGTCTATCATTCGCTTCAGCACACCGCGCGCCGATGGTTTACCGGAGGAGCAGGCGGATGATCTGCGCTGGTTCCGGTTCGTCAGCGTGGAATACCAACTCCGCACTCGTCCTCAAGAGCGCGATGAACTGGTGCGACTCGAGCGACCGCTGGTTGGACCCGATGCCCTGATGGATCCCGTTGAGACCGTTTTGGCGGTCGGCGTTGATCAGTTTCAGGTCGAACTATATGTGGACGATGACTGGGTAGACGCTTGGTCTGTCGATGTTACTGAGAAAGAACCGGAGATGTGGCCAGCGCGGGCACGCATCCGCTTGGTGGGCGATCAGCGCACCCGCGGCGAACGGCACCACGAACTCGAAGTACCCATGCCAGTTGGTTGGACGTTTGCGCCCCGTGATGAGTAATACCAGTCGCTAAAACTTTTCGGCACATGCTCAGGGCAACACAGCCTGTCCGCCGTAGCCTTGGCGAAGGAGGAAGGTTGCCCTTCCGGTACACGCTAAGCGAAACCAGTTACGGTAGAAGCATTCTGGAGGGACGACCTCCGTGTCGTCCTCTAATTGCGGCGAACCCATCTCTTTTCATGCCAACGTTTTCGGCGAGCAGGCCGATAAGTATTAGAGGATGGTATAAATAGGGTCAGCCGTCCTGCCTGCCCGCCTCCGGAGGGTTAGGACGTGGAAAACGCCTATTAACGAACGCTGCTAGCGTGGCACGCCCATCGGGTGACCGTCGACCCATAGTAGCGACCACTCGGTTGCGCTGAAGTCCTGATTCTGCCAGTAAGGCCGTTCCACGAAAACCTCTTGATACTGTACAGTCCGCTCGACGAGTGTTGCCGACGCCACCCGCGTACGTACACCTTGCAAGGACATCAGCGTGTGGCCTTCGACCGTCAACCAGAACAGATCTGCGTCTTGCCAATCCCAATCCAACGCACTGAAACCATCGCGCACCACATCGTCCGAAAGCGATGGTGCGCCAATCAGGGCGGCGAGTCGATCCGCTTGGGCAGCAAAAATGGCGGGTTGCCATACTCCCTGCATATCTTTTCGAAAGTGCACGACCGCTTCCCGCATTTCCAATATCCGCAACCCTTCATTGCGCCAGGGGTGCCAACTCATTTGCCATTCCGCCGACATGAGATCAGCCGTGCCATCCAGTTGCTCAGCCAACGAGCGGACGTCTTCCAGTACCAGCGTCAGATTGGGTTTAAGCCACATACGCTCGACCGTCATCGGTAAGTCATACTGCGTGGCGATGCGCTCCGTAAACATCACCTTGAATCCCTCTGTGCGTGAAGCAATCAGCAAGCCGATGTAAGCGATCAAAAAGATGATCAGGAGCGTGAGCAGAAAAGAACCCGCCGCACTGCCGCGCCGCGGCCTCTTTTCTGTATCATCCTTACGCGAAGAACGGCGTCGTGCCATAACTCAGCGCTCCAATTCCGCTGCGAGTTCACGCGCCCGTTCTTGAGCCGCCAAAATAGCGGTGATCAAATGATCGCGCACATTCTCCGCATCCATCGCCGCAATGGCCGCGGCCGTTGTGCCGCCCTTGGAGGTGACCCGCTGCCGCAGTTCGGATGGATCGGCCGCGTCCGGCGCGTGGGCCAAGGCGGCCGCGCCACTAACAGTCTGCTTGACCAAGGTCCGCGCCAATTCCGGGTCCAACCCCATGCGTTCGGCAGCATCAATCATCGCTTCCATCAAATAGAAAGCATAGGCGGGACCACTACCGCTCACTGCCGTTACGGCATCCATCTGTGCTTCTTCGACCCGGACCACTTGTCCTGTCGCCGCTAAGATATTCTCCGCCAAAATGAGATCCTGCGCTGTGGCGGCGTGGCCCGCACAAATCGCGGTCATTCCGGCCCCAATGAGCGCCGGCGTATTCGGCATGCAGCGGATCACACGAGCCTGAGCAGGCAACGTCTTCTCCAAAAATGAAACTGTAATACCCGCCGCAATACTGATGAAGAGCGGTTGATGTGCAGCCGCCGTTTGCACTTCAGCGAGTAGCTCCCCCATGCCTTGCGGTTTAACCGCCAAGATCACGACGTCGGACGATGCAACGGCTTGTGTGTTGCTCTCCGCAATGCCGACCTGGTAGGTCTGAGCCATGAAATCTCGACGCTCCGGCACAAGGTCGGTAATACGAATGTGGTCGGCCTGCGTTAGGCCCTCCCGTAGAAGTCCGGCAATCATGGCTTCTGCCATGTTGCCCGCCCCGAGAAACGCAATTCGGACATTTTTTAGTGTCGCCATGTTATCGTTTCCCAAATAGATCTGTGCCTACGCGTACCCAGGTGGCACCCTCCTCGATCGCCACTTCCAAGTCGTGCGACATCCCCATCGACAACTCCTCTAACGGAAAGCCCGTCGACTCGCGCCACTCATCCCGCAAGGTTCGCAGACGCACGAAGTGTGGACGGGCACCTTCCGGATCCTCGGTAAATGGAGGTATCGTCATCAAGCCCACCACATCGAGCGCGAAGCACTGCGCAGCAGCTTCCAACACTTCCGGCACTGCATCCGGAGTCAACCCATACTTCGAAGCTTCACCGGAAACATTCACTTCCAGGAGCACGCTCAGATTCACGCCGGCCGCCTCGGCACCTTGGTTCAGTGCGCGTAACAATTTCAATGAATCGACCGAGTGAACGGTATCGAAAAGTTGGACGGCAAATTTGATCTTATTTGTCTGCAGATGGCCGATCAAATGCCATTGAGAATTGTGCGGAGCGAGTGGAATTTTGGCTCGTGCTTCCTGCACCTTATTTTCTCCAAACACATGTAACCCGGCATCTACCGCCGCCTGAATGCGTTCGGGGCCGTGGCCTTTTGAAACGGCCAGCAGTTGGACCGAAGAACGATCACGCCGAGCCGACGTACATGCTGCGGCAATACGCTCCTCAACGCGTAGTACACGCTTGGCCATTTCATTCGCGTAATTTTCATCGTCTATAGTCATGACCGCAGTATAATATAGCGGATAAAGGATGAAAGCGGAATGTGAGGATGAATGTCCGACAACCGTATCATTCGGGCCGTAATAGAATTTTATCAGGAGATATTGATATGCATGAGAAAGTGAACTTGGACAACGTCGAAGTGGACGGCTACGTCATTCCACTGGAAGGCTGCAATTTAGTATTCGCATCCAGTGGGGCCTGCCTATTGGCCTGCGGCGCGATAGATGTCGATGCGCTCGACAAGTTCGGCATATCGGCCGCCAAGGTAACCGGCGTGGAAACCGTCGCTGATCTGATGGACGGGGCCGTCAAAGGTGTGAATCAGCACGCCACGCGCCGCGGCATATCCGTCGGCGAACAAGGCCGAACCGCCCTGCTGAAAATGATCCAGCACCAGGAGTGACGCGGGGGGGCCTGCGCTCAATCATACTCGTAATCCTAATCGTACGCTTAATCGTAACCGGCTAGACATGGGACACCCATATCACAAGTCATGTCGAGCAAAAGCCTGCCCTGAGCGAAGTCGAATGGGTCGAGACATCTCTGTCCCTACCAACAGCCGACCGCACGCTACTAACAGCGTCGACGCACATCGCATCGGCATGGGCTGTTGGTAATTCATGAGATCCCTCGACTTCGCTCGGGATGACAACGTAATAGAATCGCA
>SLCI01000252.1 GCA_007125875.1 Kiritimatiellia bacterium
CGTGCGCTGCGAGAAGGGGTTTTGTGCGAAGAAACAAAAGTACGCACCCTCAAGCGCTTTTATCATGAAAGTGCGCATCCAGACCGGCTGAGTCGATCCTTGCGTGACCAACTCGAGCAAATGGCCAGCGCGCTGGATGGCGAAATTTTAGCCGCCGGCCTGGACTACTTGATGGATACCGATATCCGTAACCAACTACATAACATAACGGCCCCCGCCCTGTTTATTCACGGACAAGACGATGCGATCATACCCGCCGAGGCTGCGCAATGGGCCGTTGATTACATGTCCACAGCCACGCTTCATACACTAGCAGGCGCAGGGCATTTGCTCCCTCTTCTGCAATCGACCCAGGTAGTGCACCACATACAGACCTATATTGAGGAGGTCTTACCATGAGTTCGTCCGGCCGCTTTTTTGTGACAGGAACAGATACCGGTGTGGGCAAGACGCTGGTGAGCGCTCTGCTGGTGCATCAATTGAAAGCCACGGGTCGCTCCGTCGCTTACATGAAACCGGTGCAGACCGGATGTATTCGTTCTTCATCCGGGATCGTCGCGCCGGATGTTGAGTTCGTTCATACGGTGAACGACAGCCAAGCACCAGATGAATTGAACGATGCAATTTGCCCTTATCGCCTGATCCTGCCAGCCTCGCCTCACCTCGCTGCTGAGCAAGAAAGGGTCACGATTCATCGCGAGCGCATACTGGCCGCGTTCGATTGTTTGCAAAGTCGGCATGATCACTGCGTCGTAGAGGGTGCGGGGGGTATACTGGTTCCACTTGCGCGTGATTTCCTTGTGCTCGATCTGATGAAAGCTTTGGCGCTGCCCGTCATCGTGGTGTGTCGTCCTTCACTTGGGACCCTGAACCACACGTTCATGACACTACAATTGATCCGAGACGCTGGGCTAACAGTTTGCGGGCTCGTCGTTGTGCACACCACGCCCCCATCGAGTGACCCAGCGGATGAAGTCATCATCTCAGACAACCACCAAACGCTTGAACAACTGGGTCAAACCGCTATACTTGCGCGTTTGCCGTATGTGAAGGGACTAGAAGACCCTCAGCACGCTCGGGCGTGGCTGAAAGACTCTGCGCCCTGCATCAACGGTTTAGAATGATGTGTGTGATGTGTAAATGAGTGGTAGTGAATTATTCTTTTTGATTTCTGCTGTGCTTGGCGGCCTGGCGTTGTTCATTTTTGGGATGAACGTTATGACCGATGGCTTGCGCCAAGCCGCGGGTCATCGCCTGCGCGATATTTTAACGCGCACGACAGCGAATCGCTGGACCGGGCTAGGTCTTGGCACCGTGCTTGGCTTGCTGATTCACAGCAGCGGCACATCGGTCATGTTGGTGGGCTTCGTGAACGCCGGCCTGATGACGTTGACACAAGCTATCCCCGTTGTGCTGGGCGCCAATGTCGGCACCACGGTCTCGATGCAAGCCATTTCATTTCGACTTGGCGACTACGCTTTTTTCATCATTGCGGTCGGATTTATCTTGCGGATGACGATTCCGGATGCGCGGTTTAAGCAGATCGGGCTGGCGCTGTTGGGCTTCGGCCTTTTGTTTCTCGGCATGACGATTATGAGCGATGCCATCAAGCCGCATCGCGACACACTGGCACCGTTTTTGGCACAAATCACTGCAGAGAATTTCAGCGGCCTCTTTTTTGGCGTTCTCCTCGCAACCGCGATCACCGCGGTCATTCAGAGTAGTGGAGCCACGGTAGGCATGGCCTTTGCCTTGGTGCAAGCCGGTGTATTCACATCGATTGAACAAACCTATCCGATTATTCTCGGCGCGCACATCGGCACGTGTGCAACAGCACTACTGAGCAGCATCGGCGCCAATATCCAGGCACGGCGCACGGCCTTTGCGCATCTATTTTTCAATCTCTACAACGTGTTTATTGCTATCGCCGCGAAAGGATTCTTTCTCTGGCTGATGCCGCTTACCTCAAATGATGTATTGCGGCAAACGGCAAATCTGCACACCGTGGTCATGCTTTTGCCCGCACTCTTACTAATGCCTTTTACTCCGCTTTTTGGACGATTTATTTGCTTCGTTGTGCGCACGAAGAAGCCAGAGCCACAACCCAGTTATTTGAACGAGCAATGGCTGGAGTATCCCGAGAAGGCCCTGGAGTCTTCCATTCTGGAATTGCAGCGCGTCGCGCGCGTGTGTTCAAGGAGCTTGATGTTGAGTGCCGAAACGGTGCTCTTTACGCATAGCCGCAAAACCGTGGCGGAGATTAAACTAAACGAGAAGGTCGTCAATGAGGTAAAGATCTCGATGAAGGATTACCTCAGTGCCTTGACTCATCGCTACCTCTCCAAACGGCAAGCCATTCTTATTCAGCACATCGATCGCTGCATGATCGACTTGGAACGGATTGGAGATCACGTTGATGCGATTTGCGACCTCTCGCTGCGTCGTCAGAAAATTCCCGAAGCGATTGTAGATCGGGAATCACTCGATGCGCTATTCGACTTATACGCCAAAGCGCTCAAGACATTCCGGGCAGTGATCGAATCGCTGAACCCTGAATCGAAGGATATCCAAGAGCTCGCCGGGCGAATTCTGCGCTTACGCGACGAGTATGTGCAACTCAGCATCAATACGAAGGCGGCGTTTACGGACAAGGTGGCTCAACGCAAAATCACACCGATCGCCGGATTTTATTTCAGTGAGTACATCGCAGGCCTCGACCGTATCGTGAAGCATTCGAAAAGTATCGCGCTGGCCGAACGGCAACCTCAGTTCTGGATTAAGCGCAAGAAATTGGATCGTCACGCTGATCAAGCGCCCGAGCGTGATAGTCCGCCCTTGGTCAATCCGCACGATTATCTGGAACGGCTGCAGAACGAAGAATATCTATAGCGCAAAACCAGCGTGCTAGTCTGCCCGCGGACCGTGGAAACGAAAACGGCGATGCAGGTCCGGTCGACTCATGTCGCGACCATAATAGATATCCAAGGCGTACGCCTCTGCCATGGCGCGAATCTCTTGCAGAACCTCATCCGATCCCGTTTGGATGTGTAGACCGACCAAGTGATATATCTTTTGCCAAGCCCACTGGCGCTGCACATCGGAGTTCCCCTCTCGTGCCTGATCAAAGTTAAGCGGGAAGAGCATATCCTTCATCGCCTCGCCCGATTGGCCTATGATTTGAATCACAGCATGTGATTGATCATTCGGTACACGGCCGAAAAGTGATAAAGGCCGATCTAAAAAGAGATGGGTCGGACGGGTGGGATAGATTTCGATATCCTCAGCACCAGCCACTTGCCAACGCAGAAAAGTGAGGACTGGCCGCTGCAGTTCGGCCGCCATCTGCGCCAAGGAAGTAGGCAGCTCCGATCGTGTCCGCGTCATGATGGCATCGCCGCGATTTTTATAGCTGAGAAAATCCAGCAGATATTCATTGATGACTGGGCCACCGCCGACAGTGAAGACCGACACGCGCCCTGCGTTTTGCGACGAGAACTGTTCCAGAATTCGGTTGCTATCGATCACACCCGTCGTCGGGATGCCATCACTCACTAAGATGGCAATGACAGGACGGCCCGGATCGACCTCCAATTCCAACAACGGCGCTAGGGAGGCGAATACATCGGTGCCTCCTTCTGCTCGCATTTGTTCAATAAATGTCGCTGCGCGTATTCGAGCACGAGGATCAAACGGTGTCAGCCGGCCAAAGGCGCGGCTCAACTCATCGCGGAAAGCCCATAAGTCGAATCGATCCCCCTCGCCCAATGTCTGCAACCACTCATGCATGCCAATCTTACATTGATCGATGGTTTGTTGCGTCATGCTGGTGGAAGCATCTTGAATCAAGAGGATATCCCGTGGCAGCACGGGTAACACCTCGGCGCCCGCACGTCGTATCTGTATTTGGAAATAGCGATAGGCTGGATCGGCAGGGTCAGTGAACGTCGTCAGCTCCAGCGTAAGTAAATTTTCAATGGCGGCCACTTCCCGGATGTCCTCAGGATCTTCCGGTAACGCATCCAAGGGATCAGCACTACGAGTTGATGGTTCGGGCGACGCTTGTTCTTGATCTTCCGGCTGAGACGCCTCAGCGTGTTGCTGCGTGCGCAGCCGTCCCTCGCCCCTTGCCCGGAGCTCAGCATCCGCGGATGCGGTCGGCAACGCCAAATCAGGCGCCATCGCCAATCGGTCGACTGCGGGCAGCATTCGGCGCGGCAAGGCCGCTACATCGTCCGGCACGATGCGATCACGAATGTGCAAGAGATCCTGGCGCGCATCCCACTGTTCCCGTTCTGCGGGAGGTACAGGTTCAGCCAGCGCGGTATCCTCACCCGCCAGAGGCATTAAGGGATCTATGGGGTCTGGTGGAATCCATTCCGCAAGCAACTCCTCGAATGCACTGATCGGCATGGGATCTGCCCGCAGCAAGGCCGGATCACGAGGCTGGAAGCGAGGCGGACGCTCAAAGGCAGGACGCTCATCCATACGGACATCGCCAAGCACCACGGGACGGATCCGCGTTGACTCCTCCAAGTCCGGCAAACGACCCACGGGCACCGGCGGAAACCGGCTGATTGCAACAGCATGCAGCGCCAAGGAAACAACCACCGCAAGCAACGCCACCCCATGATGGCGAGCCGGAACCCGATCCCATCCTACGGTGGTGCTGCTTTGCCTGTGATGCCCCATGATGCTACATACTTATCCCTGCAAGTTCATCAAGAACTCGGCGTTGCTCTTTGTCTTCTTCAAGCGATTAATCAAGAGCTCCATGGCCTCCACGGCAGGCACATCCTTCAAGGCCTTGCGAAGAATCCAAATGCGATTCAACTCATCCGGATGTAACAGAATCTCTTCTTTACGCGTACCGGACTTCTCAATGTTGATGGCCGGGAAAATGCGCTTATCAACCAGGTTTCGGTCAAGTCCGAGCTCCATATTACCGGTACCCTTGAACTCCTCGAAGATGACCTCATCCATGCGACTACCCGTGTCGACCAATGCCGTTGCGATAATCGTTAAGCTGCCGCCATCCTCAATGTTCCGTGCTGCACCGAAGAAGCGTTTAGGCTTGTGCAGCGCATTCGCATCAACACCACCAGACAGAATCTTTCCGCTGTGCGGCTGAAGGGTGTTATAGGCACGCGCCAAGCGGGTAATACTGTCGAGCAGAATCACGACGTCCTTGCCGTTTTCGACCATTCTTTTCGACATCTCAATGACCATTTCAGCGACTTGCACATGGCGCTCGGGCGGCTCGTCAAAGGTCGAGCTTAAGACCTCGGCCTTGGTGTTTCGCTGCATGTCGGTGACTTCCTCTGGCCGCTCATCGATCAATAGCACAATCAACTTCGCTTCCGGACTGTTCGCTGAAATGCTGTTGGCCATCTGCTGCATCAACACCGTTTTGCCGGTGCGCGGAGGAGCAACAATCAAACCACGCTGACCGATGCCAATCGGGGTCAATAAATCCATCACTCGCATGGAAATGTTATCCGGTGCCGTTTCCAATACGAATCGTTTATCTGGAAATAGCGGCGTCAAATGCTCAAAAGGTACGAGTCGCTTCGCTGAGTCCGGCGCCTTTTCATTGATGTGCTCGACCTTCAGCAACGCAAAGAAACGCTCTTTCTCTTTCGGGGGCCGAATCTCGCCCTCCACGAAATCACCTGAGCGCAACCCGAAACGACGAATCTGCGAGGGTGAGACATAGATGTCCTCAGGACAGGGCAAGTAGTTGTAGTAGGGTGATCGGAGAAAGCCGAAACCATCCGGAAGAATTTCAAGGATACCGCGCCCGAACATGCGGCCATTGCGGCGGGCTGTCGCCTTGAGGATCTCAAAGATCATCTCGTGCTTCACCAGTGCGCCCAGCTCCGTGAGGCCCAGCGATTCACCAAACTTCACCAAATCCGGCACGCTCTGAACTTGCAATTCATGCAGGTGCAACGGTGGCGGTGGCGGAATGGGATTACCCTCCTCATCAAGTAGTTCAACACGTTCGATCGTCTCTTCGTTTTCGACATCAGGAGCACCACCATTGCCGCGGTCACGTGACCGATTATGATGTCGACGACCGGGTCGCCCGCCTGAGCGTCCCCTACGATGTGGCCTTTGCTGTTGTTCTTCACCCATATCTCATCTCTCCTTCTTCAAGATCATCGCCGCCACTTGGCGGGTAGATGTCATCAAATCGTCTAAACTCCCGTCGTTCTCCAATACATAGTCTGCTCGGGCGCGTTTTTTCTCGATGGGCCATTGAGCCGCCATGCGCTGTCGCGCTTGCTGCTGCGTCATACCTCGCCGCTCCAGGCGAGCCAATGCATGCTCTTCAGTCGTCGCCACACACAAAACTGCATCCATATCCCGCTCAGCACCGACCTCAAAAAGGAGCGGTATAATCACAGCGCCCGCAACCGATTTTTGTCGTATCTCATTCGCCCATTCCTGCCACGCTTGCCGAACCGGCGGATGCACTATGGCGTTCAATGCCTCGCGTTCCTTCTCGTTACCAAATACTTTTTCACCCAAACGTTGACGACTAATTTGTCCGTCCGAGTCCAATATGGACGTCCCAAATCGCTCAATCACGTCTTGATAGGCTGGGCCGCCCTGCGCAATCGCCGCGTGTGCGATGCTATCGGTGTCCACCACCGCCCAGCCGAGCCGCTCCAAACACCGCCCAACCTCGCTTTTGCCACAGCCAATACCACCCGTGACACCCAAGATCAGGCCACCCGGAAAAGCGATCGCATCAGCTACTTGTTCGGCTGCCATATCCAATTAACACTCTTCACTCCAATGAATCGCCATTTCGCAGCTCAGGCATGTACTCAAATCCTTCTTCCCTCAAGGTGGTTGTGACCCGAATGACCTCCTGAGCCCTGTATTGACTTGGGAATAATGCCAATGCAGCCCAAGCCTGTCGCTCTGCCTCCTGCAAGTCGCCCTGCCCCAATGCTTGTTCTGCATAAATAGTCAATTGATCGGCTCGCGCCTCATCTGCCCGAGGTATGACTCTAAACAAGCGATACTTTCGATTCCCCAGTTTATATTCAAAATAACGGACTTGATCCGGTTCATACTCAAACCGACGCGCCGCAGCCTCGTGGGGAGGCACCAGCGCATCTACAAAATAGCGCATCTGCAATTCAGGATGCTGCGTGGCAAACTCCCCCAACGCATACACGTAGTAGTAAGCGCCATGTTCATCTGCCCAATCACGAAATGCTTCTTCATCTTTCGTGAACAACGTTGTCCCATACGACTCCACACGTTCACGTATGTCCGGCGATTCGAACTTCGGGTGCAATATAACGGGACTACCGCCATAGGCCCAAATGGAACCGCTTACACCAAAGTTCGCCAACACGGGCCGGCCCATTCCACTATCACGCAGCCACTCCGTAATCTCGGCTAACTCGCGATAGTAAACATTCGGTCGCCCCCATCGTCCTGGATCTTCCCAAATTTGCGCGGCCTCCATCGCCAAACCCAACGGCATCACTGCCGCCAAAAAATATCGCGTCCATCTGCCGCTCTGCCAAACTTGCGCCCAACTCCAACCCAGACTCGCCACTGCAAACAGCGCTAAGTAAATATGGAAACGAACAAAGAGAATGTAGGCAACAAACGAAACCGCTAAGCAAAAGAACAAATGAAAGACACTCAGCGGACTTGCAGAGTACAATCTGGGATCACGCGGTCTTGACCATTTCGCAGCAAGGCAACTGATCAACACAAGGACGAGCATAGCGGGGAAGAGCATCCAGGTCAAGCGCCACGTGGCCGAATCGAGAGCAGGCACCCACATGATGCGCTGATTGAAAGTGAGTAATGCCGGGTCCACCGGTTTTTGATTCAAAAACCGAATCTTAGCGACCAGCAGTTCGCCGAAATGGCCATAACTTGCCCCATAGCCATGCGGCAGGATAATAAATAGTAACAACGGCGCACAGGCGATCGCGCTCCGTGCAACCACATTCGCAACACCTTTCCTACGAGCGAATTCCTGTAAAAGCAGACCGTAGAAAATGAGTAAGACCGGCCCAGCCCATAGCCCGTGCGCTCGGTGATATGGCGAGATCACAGCAACCAACAGCAACGCAAGACCGGGTAAAGCATGAATCAAGAATCGGCTGGCACATGAACTTGGCTCCCGAATTACGCGCAGCGCAAAGTAGATCAGCCAGAGTAATGCGTAGAACTGGATCATGTCCCAGGCAGCCAACGCCAATCCCAGAATCAATGCCGAGCCAAGCGCACCGAGCCAAGCCGAACGATGGACGGAAGTCGTTGGCTGATCGAACGCCAGTCGCCTCTCCGTCCATGCCGCTAATCCCAGATGTAGCAGCAGAAGCGGCAATGCGAGCGTCTCTCGTGACACCTCGATTCCAGCCGAGCGAATCACGGCAGAAAGAGAGACCGCAAAGAAGGCTCCTGCAATCACGCCGCCCATACGCGAATCTGTCCAAACGCGAATCCACCATGCCATCAGTGGAGCCGCTAGCGAAAACCATGCAATCATGATCCAGCGTACCCGCGTTGATAACGGGATCGAATCCGGCATCAAGCGAGCTAAACCCGCATAGATGTATTCGGCTAAGACGGTATCTGTGCGAAATACGTCGATACCTTCCGGATGCTGGATCGTCGGTTCATGAACCGGAATCCCCTCACCTTCGTACACCCGCTCGGTCATACGAAACTGGATGGCGCTCTCAAGCGTAAACGGAAGATCGCCCTCCACGGCTTCGACATTCGCACTAAGGACCGCATAGCGGGTCGCAAAGGCCAACAAAAACAGCGCAAGCAGTGAACCCGCAAACAAATATGATTTTACTCTCATCACACACAACATGTCCGCGTGGCGAAATCCGCCAACTCAATCAACGGACCATCAAAATAATTCTGGCGCCTCCAGCGCTTTCGCCATCGAGGAAAACTCCATTTTACGATAAAACGAGAGCAAGTCCTGATGGTTGGGACGAACCGTCCAGAGTGGCCAATCCAACGGAACATCAAGATTGGTTCGCAAAGTCGTCATTTGCAGATTGCGTCGCACTGCATCTTCGTGCTCGGCCAAAGCTAGACGCAATTTCTCCCGTTCGACCTGCACTAGATTCTTATACAGCGAATCAAGCGTGCCAAACTGATTTAGCAACTTGGCCGCCGTTTTGGGGCCGATGCCAGGCACACCAGGAATATTGTCAGCTGAATCGCCAATTAGTGCCAGCCATTCAGCGATTTGCTGTGGACGCACACCGGTCTTCTTCTCGACATCCTCAGGCCCCATGCGCTGATCTGATTTAGTGGGTGGAATAATCGCAACGCGTTCATCAACCAGCTGAAACAAATCCTTGTCGCTGGTCGCAAGCAATACTTCGCCGGATTGTTTCGCGAACACTGCTTGTGTCGCGATGATATCGTCCGCTTCCTCTCGCTCTATTTGCACATCAGCGATACCTGCAGCGGCCAAATACTCATGGATTAGCGGAAACTGCGCATCCAAGTCGGCCGGCATTTCCTCTCGTTGCGCCTTGTAGGATGGCAGAAGAGCCATTCGCTCATCCGGTAATCCTCCGTCAAATACGGCACAAATATGCGAAGGGCGCCATTGCTGAAACAGCTGATCCGTCATCCGAATGAAACCATACACCGCATTCGTTGCTAAACCCGACTTCGTCGATAGCGAGCGAATAGCAAAAAAAGCACGATATGCAATGGCATGACCATCGAGCAATAGCAGTCGTGGAAGTGTTGTCATAGGAAAATCAGTATCGCATGGCGGTAACAGCTCAGTGGCCACACGGAACTAAAGGCAAGGGGCAAGTTCGACAACCTGCCCCTGCCTCAACGAGTCATTCGTTAACGCTACTAGCGCGTTATTCCTGCAATGCCATGCCAGTCATCGCGTCGGCGCGATGAATCGGCTTACCAGCAGGATCAACCAAGCGAGCGGTCACAAAAATCAGCAAATTCTCTTTGCGGCTGCGTGAGCCTTCCGTACGGAACAGACGACCAATCAATGGGATATCACCCAAGATGGGCACCTTATCCTTGATCGTAACCAGACGCTCGCGCATGAGACCGCCCATGACGACGGTTTGACCGTCCCAAATCACAATACTGGTTTGGACGTTACGGCTCGCAAACACGGGTTGCGGGATATTGAATGTGAATTCACGCAACTCAATGCGACCTGTTTCAGGATCGCCACCCGGGATAGAGATACGCGAACCGTATTGGATCCAATCAACCAACTCGGCCACCTCAGGAGCAAGCGCCAAGTCAATGGTGTAGCCGTCCGGTCCGACCAACGGCGTAACGTTGAGAATCACACCCGTACGCCGTGTCTCGAAGGCTTCCGGTGTAACCACTGGCGGCGTGACCAAACCACCTTCAGATTGGGTGACAGGCTCGGTGACACGAAACTCTGTCGGGTAAATGATCTCTGTGACCACTTCGATCGTGGCCGGCTGACCACTTCGCGTTGTGACGCGAGGCGCAGATAACACATCCACATTACCATTTTGCGACAGGGCGTGGAGCACGACCCGCATTTCCGGATTGGTCAGAATGCTCGAAACACTCAAGATATTGCCAAGAAACGCCGCATCTTCGGTAGCCGCGCGAACAGGCTCGATACCACCGGTCGTTTGTGCAAAGAAGCGCTGCCCCCGGCTAACATTACCGGCATCCAATTGAACACGCTCGCGACCACCAAAAGGACCACCCGATCGACGCTGAGCGATCTCATAGTTGTCCGTGAAGATCCATTGTAAACCAAGCTCTTGCAGATCTTCCTCCGCAACCTCGACAAATCGCGCTTCAATTTCAATCTGGCTAGGAACAACGTTCAACTGAGCCAAAATACGCTCGAATGTTTCAAGGTTTTCTGGGGTATTCGCCACAATCAGCTGACTGATAGCAGAATTATAGGAAATCGACGTACCGCGAGGGAATGGCACACCTGCACCTTCAAAGAAAGCCCGCACGTCACCAGTCCGCCCCGCTGTCGGAGCGCGCCGCTGACCAAAATCAAACCCTGTGGCAGGAGGCTGCTCTTCCGCACGCTCAGAAATGACGTCCAAGAAGGAAGGTTGCACCGGATAGAGTCGAGTGATTACCCGTCCTGTATCAGCTACATCGGCCGGCGTGATGACAACGACATTATCCTCAATGCGGAAACGTAATCCCGCTACTTCCGTGATGTACCGAATCGCCTCCATCAGCGTGATGCGACGGAGATTCAGGGTAATCGTGGGCACGCCCGAAGGCCCACCATTGAATGCCGGGGCAGGCGAATCCCAATCATCATCGTCACCCCAGGGGTCGTCGAAAGCCGCTGGCGCACGCGTGGGCGCTGGAGCAGCAGCGGGAGCATCTGGTACATTTAGATTCAGGATAATGTTAATACCGTCACCATCCGGGTCAGCCGCTTCGCTCGCATCGCGCAAGAAGGAAACCACATCCCGGATGCTGGCCTGCCGGAACTCGATTCGAGGAATAACGATTTGCTCCATCCGCTCTTGCAAACGTTGAGAAGGAGTCACCAAATCTGTGGGGCGCACGCCCATAATATCTTCGGGCAGCGTCACATCGGCACGACGCGGAGGGCTCCACGCTGACCGGACATCCTGCATCATCTGAGCGGATGTTGTGCGTCGCAACTCGGTCACCGCGCGCTGACGCTCTTCGGTGATGCGTCGCAGGTACCGCATAGCGTCCGTGTTAAACTCATCACGAATCAACACACTTTCGAAAAGTGCTTCGGCGTTTGCAAACTCACCCGCCTCGTAGTAGGCGCGCCCTTCATTCATCATTTCGGCGACCGACGCACGCCGTTCGGCCACTTCCGTCCGCTGTTCGATCGGGACAGGGCGGGCCGCTTCGTCAGCACGACGTGCCTCTTCCCGGGCGACACGGCGCTGCAATAAGGACAGGCCACGATGTCCGGGTGATAACTCTTGGGCGCGATCAACATTTCTGCGCGCTTCTCGAATATCGCCATCATCACGATAGATATTTTGGGCAATACGGAAATGAGATTCGGCCAATCCCCAAACGGCACGCTCCCGTTCATCCGTACGGCTGGGACGATCAGGGATACGCTCTAATGCGCGAGTGAAGGCATCACGCGCGCCAGTGTAATCTTCGCGATCGAGGAGACGAAAACCGCGGTCAAGTGACTGAAGCCCTTCGACTTCAGCGGCTTGTCGGCGCACTTCTTCAAGTGCCAGCAGTTCGGCGGCCTCGCGTTCCACTTCCGACATGGCCTCATCATCTTCGAGCTCTTCAACTTCAGGAACCTCTTCGACGGGTGCAGGAATGGGCTCTTCAATCACTTCCGGTTCTTCAATAGCTTCGGGCTCATCGTCAAAATCCAACCAGTCATCAACAGATTCTGGCTCTGTAGCGGGCGCGGTATCGACGGGCTCTTCAACCGGCATGGGCTCGGCATCTTCCATCTCTTCCCAGTCGCGCGTATCCTCCATGAACCAATCGAAGTCATCTTCTTCGGGCAATGCTTCCGGGACAGGTTCCGGCGCGGGCTCCGGAGCAGGTTCGGGGGGCGGTTCAGGAGCCGGCTCGGCGGGATCTTCTTCAAGCGGTAGAGCTTCAACACCATTTTCTTCGACATCAAAATCGAAGAGTGCATCGAAATCAAAGTCATCAACAGCTTGTGACGCAACTGGCCATGCAAGGAAGCTGACCAACAGCATTATAATACCCGATCTAATGACTCTCATTCGGAATCTCCTTCTCTCCGCGACTCGTTCGCTGTGTCGATTCTTATGTTCATGTAAAAATTAATTCTGTCCTGAAACTATTCTTGGGATTCAAAGGCTTCCATGAAGGCTTCCATATCCGCAGACATGGCCCCGTCAGATTCGCTTTCGGTTGCTTCTCGAGCGCGCGGAGCAGCCGCTGTCGACCTGCCTACCGGGATCTCTTCATCCCGCTTCATGTCCCGAATTACTACTTCATCCCGTTGAATGTCAATGACTTTAAATGTTTGCCCCATCAGCTCAAGGGTATCGCCTTCACGAATACGGTGCGTGGAGTTATCAACGGTGAAAAGGAGTTCAGCTAAGCGCTCATCAACGCGCAGGTCACGATCAATCTCAAGCTGGATTTGCCGTCCATCCGCTCGCTCGAGAGTAAGAATCGAGCCGTCTTCCGGCCCGAGTCGACCCGGCCGCGTACGACGCTCAAAATCGACCAGCGTATAGCCTTGCACATCTTCTCCCATACCAACAAAGAACGTGCGGTCACGCCCGACCACGTTTAGCTGGAAGCGAAGATCGTCTTCTGCAACCTCATGCACACCTTGGAAACGCAGGCCAAAGGGAATCTCACGAAAACGTTGAAGACGCAGCTTATAGGCGTAGGACGGATGGTCGGCTGGATCGGTCGGATTAGTTCCTGCCTCAAACTCTTCCCGCACCGTAAATCCATCGCCGTCAACATCTCGACCCCCAATTGTGGGGTCAAATGGATCCAACCCGAAACCGGCGAGCCATTCATCTGGAATACCATCTCCCGTGGTGTCGCGATCGCCACGAGACGGCTGCGCATAGCCGGTCCAGGGACAGGTCTCCGCATCGTAAGGGATAGGTGTCCGGACATCGGGATTGACTGACATCACGCGCAGCTCGCTGACCATCAATCCAGCGGCGTGCACCCCTATTACGATCGGATCTTCTAGCAGCTGCGCCATCGGCGAAAATGCATCCACGTCGACAGGTGTGAATTGGTCGTGCTGGACATGAATGCGATCCCAACGGGCTTCCGTCAAGGCTTGCTGTTCTTGGCGACTGCGAATCAGCAGAAACACGGCCGAGCCGAGCAGCGCGACTAAGACCACCATCACCGCGATCTTTTCGTAGTGATCTTTATACCAAGCTGAGGCTTTAGAACGGGCAGCACTCATGACGCTTCGTCAACCTCCTCATCCTCTGCATGCACGTACTGACCTTCCAACCTAAATACGTCAATCGTCATGGTGGTTCGGACACGCTCGCGACCGGCCACGACTCGGTCTTCATGCATCAAGGGACGATCCGGCTCGGATTCCGTTGTTCGGGTGGTGGTACTTCCGTCGCGGGTCGCACTCTCACGTGGTTGCAAGCGGGAAGCCAGACGCGCCGTCGGGCTGACACCACCTAAACCCAACTCACTACGCAACTCAAGATTGCGCACGACCATCAAAATCGGGTCGCTGGCCAATGCATTCAAGGCCTGTCGCAAGGCCAGATCATCAGCAAAAAATACGATGGTGAAGCGCTCGCGTGAATACAGCCCCGGCACACCGGCCGGATCAACCCGCATCGCGGGCGCTGCAACGGCTTCTGCCTCGGTGGCCATACGACGGCGGGTGGCCGGCACATCGGTCGGCTCAGGTTGAGTGCGCTCGACATCGAAGACTTCACGCTCGACGCTGACGAGTTCACTGATACCTGCATCAAAGAGCACCGTCACAACATGCTCAACGCTTTGCAACTGGGAAACCAGTCGGCTGACGTGCTCCTGAACGGGCAAGTTACCTGCGGCATACCGGCCAAACCCGAGGTCAAGTGTATCCGATACGCGAATCTCCTGTTCGCGCGCGAGTTGACGCAGTCGCTGTGCCGTGCGCTCCATGCGCGGCGGGAATGCAGCACGCTCCATATCCTCAATTTCCGGCTGAGCCGCGGAAAGGGAAACGAGTAAACTTTCGCGATAATTCTCGAGGCTCAGCAGGTTCGACTCAATCTTCTCCACGTTATCAATCGAGGGGAACGGATCTCGATTATGTAGCTGCTCCAATGTGCGGAGGTTACTTTGCAGGTCACGCTGAATACGGGCATATTCGCCACTAAACCGCACGAGCAAAACGATCACAAAGATCGCCAGCACCAGCGCGATTGAGCCGCCCACAATCAAAACCATATATTTCTTCATTCCGCTCATAGTGAAATGGGCTCTTCCAAAACTAACGTCATCCGAAACTCGCGCACGTAGGTGTTTTGGGGCACCGGCGGCAAGCGATCAATTTCGGACTGCTCCGTAAACAGGGGTGATGCCCGTAACGCACCACGCAAGTCGTATATGGGCTGCGGCGTGGGAATCTTGTCGGTGTATCCCAAACCGGAAATCTCAATGCGGGTGATATCACCCAACTGCGCAGTAGAGCGTTGTGTTTCGGCCGCAGTACGCCGACGGGTGGGCGCTTCCGCTTCGGTCTCTATTCGTTCACGTACGGGAACAACAGAGGTCAACCATACGCCGTCCGGCAACATGCCGTTAATCTCATCCAAAACTTGAACCCAGCGGGAACGGTCTTCGATCAAGCGATGTACCTGCCCAATCTCGGTTTGCACTTCGCCGATCAACTCTTCGGGCTCAAACATTTGTTGCTCAATCGACTGCAGGTTGCGTACGCGATCCTGAATCCGACTCAAGCGCTCTTCACCCAAGCTGGACAGCATGCGAAAA
>SLCI01000254.1 GCA_007125875.1 Kiritimatiellia bacterium
AGCTGGCGATCCCGCTGTTGTCGGGTAAACATCGTGTGGGTGTGATTCGGATTGGTCGCAAACATGATCGTTCGCTCTACGACGACGATACCTTAACCATTTTGCAAACACTTGCGCAGCACGCCTCTGTCGCCATCGATAATGCGAATCTCTATCAGCGCCTGGCCGCTCAAGAGCGGATGGCCCAGGAAATGACGCTCGCGCGTCAGATCCAACAGCACATGTTGCCGGCTTCTGCACCGAATATTGAAGGCTACGAAATTGCGGGCGGCAGTGCGCCGGCTCTGGAGGTGGGAGGCGATTACTTCGATTACATCCAGCCGCACCATAATAATTATATCATGATCGGAGATGTTTCGGGGAAAGGGGTACCCGCGGCGTTGGTAATGAGTATTGTGCGGGCAATGATTCGCGCCTATCTGGAGTTTGAGGATTCACCAGCCAATATGTTGAGGAAGGTCAATCGCACCATTAGTCTCGATCTGGAACAGGATATGTTCGTGACCATGTCCGGGTTGCAGCTGGACGAAAAAGAACATCGTCTGACGGTTTCTCGTGCGGGTCATGAGCCGGTGCTGGTCTGTCATCGAGACGGTACCCTCGAGCAGTTGACGCCTCCCGGAGCCGCGCTTGGGATGCTGGACGCTGATGATTTTGATCAGGTGTTGGCGGAAACCAGTTACACCATGCAGCCTGGCGATACTGTACTGCTTTACACCGATGGCATCACAGAGGCTCAAAACACGGCGCACGAGGAGTTCGGCACAAAACGTCTTGAACAGTTTGTGCAGCAACACGCTGATCTATCCGCGCGTGAATTGTTCGAGCGCATTATCGACGAGGTGCACAGCTTTACAACGGGTGTGCCGCAGTTAGACGATATCACATTGGTTGTGATTCGTCGGACTTAAGCAAGCGAGCACACATCAAGGACAGCGTGCCGCGAGCCGATCGGGGATGTCGTCCGGCACGCGGAGATCGCCGAAGCCTTTACCAATACGCAGATCGGGTGTTTGTTGCCCGTGAAAATCGCTCCCGCCCGTGGGGACGAGATCATAGTCTTTGGCGAGCTGGACATAAAAACGCGTTTGCTCGGCGGTGTGCTGGGGATAATAGGCTTCGATACCTTCCAAGCCCAAATCACGCAACGCCTTAATTAGGTCGGCTAATTCCAACTGATTGGCATGCAGAACGAACGGGTGAGCCAGCACCGCAACGCCGCCTGCACCGCTGATGATTTCAATCGCCTCTTGTACGGTGAGCGAGCGTCGCCGCGCATAGGCTGGACAACCTCGCGCCAAATAGCGTGAAAACGCTTCTTTGGTCGAGTTTACATAGCCGCGGGCGACCATCGCGCGCGCGAAGTGTGGTCTTCCGATGACTTGATCGCCGGCGTGACGGCAAACCTCTTGCCACGACATGTGCATGCCAAGTTTATGAAGTTTGTGCAGGATCTCTTCATTTCTCGACTCACGAGCAGATCGTATCCAGTCGAGTTGTCGAGCCAGCACAGCGTCTTCGTGTGCGAGGAAGTAGCCGAGAATGTGCATTTCATTTGACGAAGAACTTGCGCTGACCTCAACGCCGGAAATGGCGCGGATCCCTTCCTTCTTGGCGGCGGACATGAACCGTCCAATGCCATGCACGGTGTCATGATCCGTGAGGGCCACCGTCGTGGCGCCCTGTTCAGCCGCAAGCGCGATGAGTTCCTCGGGCGTATCGGTGCCGTCCGAGAAACGTGAATGCATATGCAGGTCGATCATATCGACTGCACAGCCTGTGCGATCGCACTCCGTGTGATGCCAAAGTGTTGCCAGGTCTCCTCATGCCCGTCCGAGGGAGCAATCCGGGGATCAACGATGCCGATATGTCGGAGTGGCAGCGTGCGGCCATAGGCCGCAGTACGCACCAATCCAGCGAAACCGCGCAATCCGATTTCGGGCGTTGCGATCAGGCCGTCCTCTACGGTGACAATGCCATCGGGGTACTGATCCAGTAAGCGGTCGAGTTCACCATCGTCAAATGGTAAGCCGTTTACAATCACCACATCCACGTTGCCTAATTTCTCGGCCGCTTCGGCTGCCAGATATGCGGGCGCGCCCATGGCCAAAATGGCCTTACGAGCGCCGGGAAAGCTGCGACAAACCGTTGTCGGCGTCCAAGTGTCGGTCGCAGACCATAACGGCGTGGTGCCATCCTGCTGAGTCAAAATAGGCAAGTTATCGCGCGGAATACCGATCAGGTGTCCGCCGTAATGCGCGGCCAAATCCCGAATCGCGATGAAAGCCGAACGCGCATCGGCCGGAGCATAGAAACGATGCAGATAGGGTAGGTACCCCATCGCTAATGTGATCCAGTCCAGGCTCCAACCGGAAAAGTGATCGCGGCCCGTACACGCCCCAACATGGGACATATGAAACGTTACATTCAGCCCCTCGTTGACCCCGTTTAGATTACGATGATATCGCCACATCTCTAATCCTTCGCGCGCAATCCCTTCAAAGAAGGCGGCGAAGGTGGAAAAGACATTCAGGCTCGGCTCATGAGAACTCATCGCCAAGCCGTTGGCCATGATCGCGGAGACCTGTTCCTCGATGCTCATTTCGTATGCGTTGCCAGGCGGTATCAGGGCCTTGGCCTTTTCAAGTTTCGTTGAGGGGTCCAGGTCGCAGGATACGATGAAAACTTTTTCGGGATGCGCCGCGGCGACCATGGCATAACCGGCTTGTACACCTGCACGGGCGCTAACCGCTTTGCCCGGTTCCGGCAAGTCGATTTTTGCAGCCACTTCATCCGGCACCCTCAGATTTTCGCTGCCGGGTGCGGGCCGCGCTTCTGTTACCACCGTTGCGCGGGCACGTGTGCGTATCCGCTCCAAAGCGGCGGCTTGCTCGTCGGTAGTCTGTAGCAGCGGATTCGCGAGCACATCGTCGAGTGCACGTCCTTTCATGTGACCATCGTGATGGCCTTTCCCGCCCGGCAACTCGTTGACATAGAACAAGCACTCCAGCATGCACTCCAAATCACGATAACTCATTAATGAGCCGGGAATCCAAACAGAGGTGTCGAGCTCTACGCCATGTTTCGTCGCGAACGCCTCCACTTCCTTGCGTATGCCGAGTTGCTCGGCCCAATCCGCCAACGGACGGCCTTGCTCGCCGACCGGATAGATCAAATTCGGGCGACCTGCCTGGGCTAATTGATAACCCTCGCGATAAGCAGCATAGAGTCCGATCGGATCGCGCAGCGAGACGCATTCAATAATTTCAATGCCCATAGACTCGATGATTGGACGAGGATCCTTGTCCATGATCGCGCGATTGGTGCCCGACAACTGAATGCCGTTACGGTGCATGACAAAGGTGGTGGGCGCTCTATGTAAGTCCGCGCCATTGAATCCATTCAGCGCCTGGCCCGAAATCCAGCCCGCATCGCCACAATGACAAATCACCCAAGCGCCCTCACCGTGTCGCGCCTTCAGCCCAAGGGCCTGCCCTACAGCGGTCGGGATCATTACGCCCAAGCGTCCACCATTCAACTGCGTCCCGCCCGGCACCCAGCTCACATGGCCGGCGATGTCTAATCCGCGCCGGAACGTCTTTATCACCCAGTCGCGATCAAGATATTCCCAAGCAGCCAAGACGGCATAATGACCCACGCTGGTATGGGCGTGCTCGAACGTGTAGGTCACTTTTTCGTGATCGGCCACTGCCAGCGTCATCGCAAAAGCGGGGATCAAATCGAGCCCGCCACCTAAGTGGTCAAGTTCATTGATCTCAGCCAGCGAGGCCAGCGTTTCCAAGGCAATCCGAGCTGAATCAATTTCCAGCGCTTGCAGTGTTAGCACATCATCGGCCACGAGCGCTTCCTGCTTAGCAATCGGCAAATGAAAATCCAGCGGTTTAGACTCCACTCGATCGCGCATATAGCGCGAGGCTTCGAGTAAGGTTTTATTTCTTGCTTGTTGTTCAGCCCACATCACACGTATCTCCACACATCTACACGTTCACACAAATTCCACGGAAGCCGACGCGCCTGCGTCTCTATTGCGCTGCCAAAAGCTCGTCAATATCTTCGCGTATGCGGTCGAGCGAAACTGCGCCAGGATAGGTCTCTATGATTCGACCCGCCGTATCCAGTAGAATTTTGGTGGGTACCGCGCGGCCACCGCCATACGCTTGAAGGACGGAAGGCGCGGCGCGCAGGACAGGGAAGGGCAGTGCTAGCTCCTCGAGGGTTGCCGAGATGGTTGCCGCGTCACCGTCGTCTAATACCACGCTCAAAACCGTGAACGAGTCCGACCCAAAGTCTTCATGTAGGGCAATGACATCCGGCCGCTCAGCCATGCTGGGCGCAGACCATGGCGCCCAGAAATCCAACAGCACGACCTGTCCGCGATAGTCTTCGGTCGAGAGGCGTTGTCCGTCAGCGACCGAATCGCCCACAATGGGCGTTGCGCCTGGCTCAACTCGCTGCGCGGGCGG
>SLCI01000225.1 GCA_007125875.1 Kiritimatiellia bacterium
AGTGCGGTTCGTCGCGCCTAAAATCGGCTCGTCGTTTAACAGCCACTGAAACTGCAAGGTGCCCACACCCGCCGCCCCAACGGAGAACGCGGCCTCTTGGGCTTCGGCAATGACCTCGATGTCTTGCGGCGGTTCGCCAATGACTGGGCCAGCGGCTGGCACTGTATGGGATACATGTTGCGACTGAATTTCTTCCAGCGTCAATTGTCGTGACCAAAATGCAATTTCATCGATGGAGCCGGGGGCGTCGCCGCCCTCGCGTAAGGCATTGTCCCATTCTCGATCATTGCGATTTCCGAAATACATGATCCCTTGATTACTGAGTTGATCGCCTGGGGACAACTCAATCAGACCGGTTTCAAGGGTCGAGTCGAGTGCGCCTAAATGCCAGATGGCTCGAGGTCCATTGGGATCATCGAGATCCCAGGTGAGAGCGAAATAATACCAGGTATCCAGACGCGGAGTCCCATCGATCAATTGCTCGCTCTCTGATCCCAAAATCAGGCTTAAGCCGCTAGGAGAGAACCGCATCAGCATGGCATCGCCGCCAGATGCCGAGCCGCCAAAATTAAACACATGCCGATTCGGTCCGCTAAAGGGCAGGGCAGGCGTGCGGAACAACAGGCTCATGGAGCCCACTCGTTCTACCATGCTGATTTCCTGCGCCAAATGGTCGTTCCCGCCCGGAAAGATAAAGGCCGAATTAGGTGTGCCCAGATTATCCTCCCCTTGGGGTAGGCGTCCGGCCGAGAAGTTGCCGATCGATGTCAGATCCGGCGCGGGACGGGTTCCGAATCCGGCCAGTGTGTTGTCCAAAGGAAACCAATAATCTGGCATCTGGCTCAACACGGTTTCCTGATAGACACGCGGCTGTATAATCGTAAGCGTGGCGGGCAATGAAGTGGCCGTTCCACTGGGATTTGTTGCGCTGACGGAAAATTGCGCACCATCGTCATCTTGTGTGACCCCGATAACGCGCAGGATTGCGCTGGTAGCACCGGGGATAGGGGTTCCGTCCTTCATCCATTGGTAGGCAATCGGTTCATCGCCCAGTAAGCGGGCAGAAAACTCGACCGAGGCACCCGCATAGATCTCCTGCGAGAGCGGATGGGTTACGATGGCAACCGAACCCGTGGGGGTGGTGAGGGCGGCAAATTGACTTAATAATTCGAATTCGGACAGCTCACGCGTCCAGATAGCCACCTCGTCGATGGCTCCATTCCGCCCATCAAATCGCCAGCTATCCCACTGCCGAAAATTTCGATTTCCGAGAATGAGTGGATTAGATGCAACCCCAGCCGACGAATTGGTGCCCACACTTCGTGAACCGTTTTGGACAGAGCCATCTGCTTGACCAAACGCCCATTGAACTTGTCCTTCGGGGATATTCCAGCTCGCACCAAAATAATACCATGTATCCCGTAGCAAATCGGGGCTAGGTAGCGGGATCGTAACGTTTCCAAGACGGAAGGAAAACTGTCTTGATGATTCACTTAAGCTGAGTTGGAATCCTGACCCTTTGTTGAAGATGACACGATCTCGATTGATCTCTGCGTCCGGCATCTTCAACAATAAGGAGATGCTGCCAACATCATGGATGACATTGTCCGCCTGATAGATTAAGTCCTGGCTTGAGTCTGCATGCCAAGCGAGTTGCTCATAGCCCTCAAAATCCAGATCAAAGATTCCACCGTTCCCCCATTTGCCTCCATCGCGGGTAAGGGAGCGACCACCATCAACCCCAGAATCTGTTAAGTCGTTGTCTAGGCGATACCAATGATTGGGTGCTTGGCTACTCAGCAGTGATTGATAGTTTCCGGCACCGATACGTAAGGTGGCAACACGGCTGGTTACGGATCCACTGGCATTCGATACAATGACATCATACTGATCACCATTTTCCGATTCTGATGTTAGGGTACGCTGGTAATGCATAGCCGTGGCTCCTGTGATGGGGGTGCCATTTCTTCGCCATTGATATGAAAGCGGTGGAATCCCCACGGCGGCTACTGAAAATCTTGCCGTCTCTTCAACCGGACGTTGCACATTATTGGGGTGCCTGTAAATGTCCGGCAGAGCAGGCTGCTGAACGGTGAACGAGTGGTTGTAGTCGATCCCGTGCCGCAATACGACCGCATTTCCAGCTAAATCTCGTAGGTGTATGCTATTGACTACCCAGCGGCCAGCAGGTCCTTGCGGATTAATGAGGGTCGAGCCGCGATAAGTATCTGGGGCAACCTCGTCCCACTCGTATATGTGGCTATGACCCAAGCTAAAGGAGTCTGGAGCCAGATGGACAAACATGTTGGTTTTGTCGAGACCCATTCCTTCATCCGTCACCGTGACCGTCACAGTGACACGCTGGTTCAGCGTTACGGGATCAGGCGAGAGAGTCAGGTTTGACATAACAGGCGCATGCTCATCGGGCGTCGGGTTGATGACATGAAAGCCAACGTTATGGTGTTCGCCATAGAGGAACATTGCAGCGTTTCGGTCATTGTCATAGGCTTGCAACCAACGGACTTGCCAGTTGCCTGCGCGTGCCCCCGGTTCAATCTGAGCCTGACCGACGAAGGTGTCATCGTCTATTTGAGTCCAGTCTTGCAGGGTGATTTGTCCTCCGCCCGCAGGATCGAGCAACACGGCATAAATCCGATTAGGATTTACGCCGGATTGATCATCCGTCAACCGTGCGGTTAGGGTGACCGAGTCTCCAGCAACGACGGGTGAGGAAGCAGATAAGTGCAGCAGGATGGGAGGCGTCGTGTCGGGAGGTCCTGGCTCATAGTCATTCGTAACGAGGAATCCAGCGTTATGATGCACGCCGCGTATAAACAAAGCGGTATTCAGGTTGTTGTCTGTCGCAGCAAGGATGTGAACCGTCCATTGTCCTGGCAGGGCCGTCGTTCCGATCATGGCCTCACCGATGTACACATCGTTTCCTTGATGGCGAAAGTCGCTAACCGTCACACGAGGTATGCCCTCTGGATCAAGTAAGATGGCCTGAATACGCGTCTCATCGACGCCCGATTGATTATCTGTGATGTGTGCCGTTAACTGAACGGATTCGCCCGCTGCTACCGGCGAGGAAGCAGTCAGACTGACCAGTCTCGGTGGCGTGGTGCCAGCCTGCAACGGTCCGCTGGATAGTACCCAAAGAAAGGCACATAAACCGACCATTGCATGGATGCGTCTGCTATACATATGCGCTGCCTATCTCACTAAAACGCTGGTTCGCGATCTCTCTCCCAGTCATCTTCATCCTCGTCGTCAAAGAGCTCGAAATCATCTTCATCAAATTCCATCAAGAGATCATCGAGGTCCTCTTCATCAATCACATCAAAGAAGACATCGATAAATTCATCTTCTTCATCCTCTTCCCACAGCACTTGAGCATCCGTAACTCGTTCAGCCTCGAAAACATCTGACTCGTCGTCAAACGCGTCTTCGGACTCATCCGTATCAAAGAACCGATCGTCTGTTCGTCTAAGCGGCACCGGTGCCCGCAAGTCTTGCTGGCGACGGGGTGCAATTTCGCTTGGCTCTATGGGGTCAGTTGGCTCTTCTGGATGGTCATCCACAGGTTGCAACACTCGCTGTTCCAGGTAATGCAACTCACCAAACCGATTCATCGCATACTCACTAATGAAATGGTCCGTGAGCCGATCTAAAATCACCAAACGATCTTCCACGCTTTCACGTGCCTGGCGACTGGTGGGGTTGCTTTCCATTTGCCTTACGGCATTCACAAAAGAGCGGTAGAGCGGCATCAGTCGTTCAACTTGTTGCAATCGGTAGTTTGCTGTTGTTCGGCTTACATCTGCTGCCCGCAGTTCATCTGGATGGAAAATCAGATTGCTCAGCCGCCATGTCGCCTGTACTTGCCAAAACTCACGACGAACGACTTCGTCATTCAGCGGAATGGCGGCAATATTGCGCCGTTCCACAAATTGATTAAAGGTCGAGCTGGTATCGACACGCTCATCGACAAAGCTGTCCAGTGGGTTCAAACCGATCCGGGTCTGATCGCCGAATGTGGTGCTCTCGGAGCTGGTTTCTCGAATGGTCGTAGGCGAAATGTGTTCAAATCGGCGCGCCGTGCCTTCGCTTTGACGATACTGAAGTTGCAGACTCGGAGCCAGGCCGGATAATCTCATACGGCGATCATAATCACGTAGCTCAGAGAGTGATCGCGGTAAAGCATTCAACAGAGCTTCGGCAACCAAGCGTGAGGGAGGAAGCGTATCCGTTGATAAGTAGCTCAAATCAATCTCGGTAAATCCTCCCGAGGAGATTCGAGGTGAAAACAGCAGGACGCTTGACATGACAATAGAAGCGACAAGTTTCTGCATGCGAAAATTCCTTTAGTTTTCAAGGCTAGTAGCAAAGAATCCGAATCAGTCATACCGATTGCAAAGCCCATCAAATACAACACACCAATATGACAATGTATTAACAAATACTACACG
>SLCI01000087.1 GCA_007125875.1 Kiritimatiellia bacterium
GCGAGCAATACCATATCGGTTCCCAGATACTTTGCCAACCCTGCAGCCATGGAGCTATTCGAGGCGAAAACCGTATCTGACAAAGGTTTTTCGCGCGGCATCAAGCGCTTGCCACCGCCCCACGGCCATAAGGCGTTGGCGGGGTTTTCGCCCAAGTCCAAGCGCACTTCATTGACGGGATGCGAGGCTAGCACTTCGCGCGCCGCCTCAACCCATTGCCGAAACCAAGTCAGCTTGCGATACCGTGGCCACGCACTCGCAATGGTATCCCCCTGAAAGCGATGCGGCGGCACACTATGAATACCCGCGGCTTGGCTGCCGGGTGCCCGAGCCACCACACGACCCGGCCCCACAACAGCGAGCTCAATCACCGAATGCGGCAAGGCCTCAGTAATTGCAGCCGTCAGCGACTCTGTTTCCTGCAGGCTAAGTCCGCGGACGTTGGGATCGATCATGCGATCGCCGTCCATCGTGACGAAATCCGCACGGAATATCCAATCGCTCGTTGCGCCGTCCACGCCCGCGCCGAGCGCTTCGAGCGGTCCTCGCCAGAGGCGATCGATCTCATCGGCAGACAGGTCGCAAAAACGCCCGCACATGGCCTCGGGGCGATAATCGTCTTCGCCACGAAAGGCGGTGAGTTGGCCTCCGCAGCCCATAACGGTTAGCTTCGTCGCCGCAGGACAACGTGCCATTTCCATCGGTGTGCGTTGGTCTAACTCACTACTGGGACGATCAGCCATCCCTTCATAGATTATGACTGCTGTGTTCATGTCATCTGATGATCGGCGAGCGTTCTGGTGTACGATTCACAAGGGGCGAATCGTTACCTCTCTTCTCAGTCCGAGGTCCAAGGGTATAGCAGATCAGGTAAAATCTTCAATGCGGTAGCGGACCGTCGGTGCCAGCACCTGCTCCAGCGCATCGATCTCTTCGAGTGCGGCACGGAATTCACCTTCGCGAGCGGCATGCGTCAAAATAATGACCGGTACAGCGCCGCTTGAGCGTGCTTCCTTTTGCATGACGGAGGCAATGCTGATGTTATGCCCAGCGAGCATTTGCGCGACCAGCGCGAAGATGCCTGGCTCATCCTTCAAGGAAAGCCGCAAATAATAGCGGGTCACGATATCTTCCGGCGCGCGCAGCGGAACTTCAGGCAAACACGGCACGAAAGCGGGTACACGATGCGGGGTATCCCCCACCAGATTACGGGCGGCATCGACGATGTCCCCGATCACGGCACTCGCGGTCGCCTCGCGGCCTGCGCCCTTGCCGTAATAAAGGGTCTCGCCCACAATGTCCCCGCGCACCAACACTGCGTTGAACGCGTGGCTTACCGAAGCCAGCATGTGGTGATGCGGGATCAGCGCCGGATAGACGCCAATTTCAACGCCTTGGCCATTTTGCTTGATGACCGCAAGCAGCTTGATGCGGTAACCGAGTCCAGCCGCATAATCAATATCCGAGGCCGCGATATCGCGAACCCCTTGCACGGCCACATCATCCATAGCCACAGATCGCCCAAAAGCCAATGTGGCCAAGACAACCGCCTTGTGCGCCGTGTCAAAACCGTCGACATCCAAGCTCGGTTCCGCTTCGGCATATCCGGCTGCTTGCGCTTCGCGCAACACTTGGTCAAACGGCAGTTTTTCGTTTTCCATCCGGGTCAGGATGTAATTACAGGTGCCATTCAGGATCCCGCAGATTTGTTCGATACGATTACCGGATAACCCCTCGCGTAAGGCCCGGATAATGGGGATCCCGCCGCCCGTGCTGGCTTCAAAGAGCAGATCGGCCTTGTACTGCTCAGCGGCTGCATATAATTCCGGCCCGTGTTCAGCCAACAACGCCTTATTCGCAGTCACAACGGATTTCCCGGCTTTTAGCGCGTCCAGCACCAACGTTCGCGCAATCCCGGTGCCGCCGATCAACTCTACGATCACTTGAATTTCGGGATTACGAATGACCGCTGCCGCATCAGTCGTCAGCAATGCGCGATCTACCTCTACGCCGCGATCACTTTCAATATCCAGATCGGCGATGGCACGAATGACCGGCTGTATGCCCGTCCGAGCAGCGATCAACTCGCCATTTTTCATCAAGCCTTCAACCACACCGGCACCGACCGTACCGAACCCTAAAATACCTATTCCAATTGATTTCATTCTGTATACACCTATTCAGACAACCGATTCGCCGCGAGATTATGGCATACCGATACTGAAACAAGCCTAAAGTGCTGACGGCACAACGCGTTAACGGACGGGTGCACCCTATTCATGCGCCTGTCACCCGTCAGCTAGGTACCGCAGAATGTCTGATAGGTAGGATCTAGCGGTCCCGGAACACGATAGCGCTCGGGCGCATCGTCGTAATTGTAGGGTTTCGTGACCGCGTCGAGTAGCTGCTGGAAAGGCTCTACATTCTGCTCATCTTGTGCAGCGCTTAGTGCTTCTTCTACCAAGTGATTTCGGGGTATGACGACCGGATTGATTGCCCGCATATGCTGGCGAACGTGTTCCATGGGTGTGTCCTGTCCAACAACTTGCGCACGCCAGCGATCAATCAATACCCGTAGTTCGGGATACTGTCCCAAAAGCTCTTCAACGGCTTCATCGCTATCGGAGAGAGCAGCAAAACCGAGCGTGAAATCAGCTTTGGACTCTTGCAACGCTTTCAACCAATCCTGCACGAGCGATACCGCATCCGAGCTCGACTGCTGGAAACCTAATTTGGCACACATGATGTCTTGCCATCTTTCTTGATAATGACGCACGTAGACCTCAAGGCTTTCCTCGGCCAAGGCAATCGCTTGCTCTTGCTCATCATGAAGGAGTGGCAGCAGCGTTTCAGCGAAACGTGCTAGATTCCAGTGTCCGATGCGGGGTTGTTGCCCGTATGCGTAGCGCCCCATCGAATCGATGGAACTGAACACCGTGTTGAGGTCATACTGATCCATAAATGCGCACGGCCCATAATCAATGGTCTCTCCACTGATCGCCATATTATCGGTGTTCATTACGCCGTGAATAAATCCTACGCCCACCCACTGCGCAATCAAGGCGGCCTGTTTTCGCGCCACGGCTTCCAACAGTGCAACATAGGGCCGATCGTCCGCTTCACAATCCGGATAATGACGCGCTATGGTGTAATCCGCCAGCGCCTGAATGGTTGATCGATTGCCGCGGGCAGCGGCATATTGGAATGTACCCACTCGTATATGACTGGCGGCGATACGAACCAGCACCGCGCCCGGCAAGGGTTCAGGCCGAAACACGGGCTCGCCCGTTGCCACAACAGCAAGCGAGCGCGTGGTAGCGATTCCGAGTGCGTGCATTGCCTCACTAATCACGTATTCGCGCAACATCGGCCCAAGCGCCGCACGGCCATCACCGCGCCGGGAGTAGGGAGTTTGACCCGACCCTTTATATTGCACATCGAAACGTTCGCCTGAGAGCGTCAATTGTTCCCCCAGCACAATCGCTCGACCATCTCCCAACATAGTGAATCCACCAAACTGGTGGCCAGCATAAGCTTGCGCGATCGGATGCGCATTGTCGGGCACGCTGTTTCCGGCCAACTCTGCAATACCAGCGGAATGCTCAAAATAGGACGGATCAAGCCCCAACGAAGCAGCCAAGTCGTCATTCAGGTAGACAAGACGTGGCTCGCGCACAGGCTCGGGCTGCACCTGCTCGTAAAGAATGGAAGGGAGTCGTGTATAAGAATGATCAAAACACCAACCGCCCGCTGCCGATGCGAGCTGATCCCGTGAGGTGAAGTGTTGAGTGATATTTTCTGCCATAACAAAAAATGAGTCGTGCAGACTGGGCAGACATTACGGGTGATTGCTAACGGGTGAAGTAACAGCCATGTATTATTCCATGCTCGCGTGGTCGTGCAAGAATTCTCGCACCTCGCTCCACCAAGGACTAAGCGGATGATAGTCCAGCGTGTTATGATTACGCCCTTCCTGAATCCAAAGTCTTTTGGGGCCCTCGTAACCCGCATACAAGGCTTTCCCCAAGCGGGCGGGCACGACTTCGTCATGTTCCGCAACGACAAAGGCAACGGGCCCACTGTACTGCGCCAAAAAGGTCTCACTCGGGAAACGGTCACGCATGAGCAAGCGCACGGGAAAAATCGGATAATGACTACGCGCAACGTCCACCAACGATGTATACGGCGTCACCAGGAATAGCCCAGCTACCCGATCTGGAAACTGTGAGGCAATGTAGGTGGCAACGCCTGTTCCAATCGACTCACCGCCCAAAAAAATCCGGCCGCTATGCTGTTGACTCAATAATTCGAACGCTTCTCGCGCCGCCTCAAAAAAAGCCTGCTCGGAAGGACGACCGGGACGGCTACCGTAGCCCGGATACTCCATAATATGTACGGCAAAGTCCGGCGCAAATCCATGCGCCAGATACCCCCGCTGGCCCGCGAAGCCGGCATTACCATGGAACACGAGCATTGCGTCGGCGTCCTCCGAAAACTGCATGTATCGCCAACCAACGAGCCCCCCGTCTTCATCACGCCAAGGTTCCATTCCATCGGCCAGCGCGATGTTAATGGCATTCGCCTCAGAGGTGGTGGTTGGATAATACATCATACTGCGCTGACAACCCGCCAACACCAACAGCAGACCGATGTAGACCATCGCTCCAATTCGCAAAAGCACGACTATACCTTCCCACATCATGTGTTGAAGTTACCTCATTCCAAAATGAAACTCAATTCATGTCCGACACCTGATCGGCAAGCGATGCCTGAGCGGGCACGACTCGCAGCGCGGGCAGGGACGACAGAAGTGCTTCCCCAAATGAACGATCAGGGCATGATACTCATTGAAGAGAGAAACGTCGCGCGGCAGGTTCTCCATAAATAGGCTGGCGATTTCATCATACGTTGCTCCTGATGAAATCCAATCATGCCGCTCCAGTACGCGACGCGTGTACGCATCGACGACAAACTGGGTGCGGCCCGCTGCATAGAGCATGATGCTATCCGCCGTTTCTGGACCGATCCCTTTCACATCGAGCAACCACGCACGCAACGCTTGATCCGACAACCTAAAGCAACGCGAAAGCTGACCGTCGAAGTCGCGTATTAAGGCGGTCGTCAATGACTTTAGTCGTTCTGCTTTCAGGCGGAAGTAGCCGGAGGGTCGAATCCATTCCGCCAGCGTTGCGGTGTCTACGGCATGCAGTTTTCGGGGTTGCAACACGTGCTCACGGCGCAATCGCCGAATCGCAAGCTCAACATTCGTCCACGCCGTATTCTGCGTCAGTATCGCGCCCACCATGACCTCAAAGCGCGTACGGCCCGGCCACCAATGTTGTGGCCCGAAGGCGGCGAACAATTCATCGTACACTTTGTCTAGCGGTGGCAAGGGATTCTGCTGATTTCGCTTCAAGACTCGGCCTCTACTCGTTACACTCGTAGTTACCAAATCATCATAGCGGAGAGTGTTCTATGCGCATACAATTTCTGGGCGGTGTGGATACGGTAACTGGCACCAAGTATTTGATTGAAGCCAATGGATCGAGGGTGCTGCGCGATTTTGGCCTATTCCAAGGACGCCGCAAAGAGTCGCGCAAATTGAATGAAGCCATGCCGCTGGATGTCGAGTCTGTCGACGCGGTGGTGTTATCTCATGCGCACATTGATCATTGTGGCACCATCCCGATGCTGACCAAATATGGTTATCACAACCCGATCTACGCCACCCGGGTCACGCGCGACTTATGCGACATCATGCTGCGTGATGCAGCCAAGATCCAAGAGCAGGACGCCGCCTACCTTAATCAGAAGACCAATCGCAAAGGCGTCGAACCGGTCACCCCTTTGTTCACACTGGAAGACGCTGAGGCGGCACTGAAATTATTCAAAGGCACAGGGTACGAGACCATCACCGTAGCACCGGGCATTCAGGCCAGCTACATCGAGGCCGGGCACATTCTCGGGTCTGCCATGAACGTGTTTACGCTAAAAGAAGATGATCGCCAAATTCGTGTGGGTGTGGCCGTCGACTTAGGCCGTCGCAACTTGCCGATTGTACGTGAACCAGAGGTGATGACAGACATCGATGTGTTGATCATGGAGAGTACGTACGGTGATCGCGTCCATGCCGATGCGCAGGAAGCCGACGACCAGTTATGCGAAGTCGTGAAGCGCACAATTGATCGGGGCGGGAAAGTTCTCATCCCGTCATTCGCACTGGAGCGCGCGCAGGAAGTGATATTCCATCTCGCCAGCTTATTCAGCGAAGGACGTTTACCGGAAATCCCTGTCTATGTAGACAGTCCGATGGCTGATAAAATTACGCAGGTTTTTCACGAAAGCATGCAGTACATGAATGATGAGTTTCACGAACTGCAAGCAAAGATTGGTGATGTCATGCGGCCGGACTGGGTCACGTTTACGAGCAGCGTGGACGCCTCGAAAAAAGTCACGAACTCAAAGGAGCCATGCATCGTAATCGCCGCATCCGGCATGTGCGAATATGGCCGCATTCTCCACCATCTAAAACACGGCATCGAGAACGAGCGAAACACGGTGGTGATGGTTGGCTTTCAGGCGGCGCACACGCTTGGACGGCGATTGGTGGAGGGCCAAGAAGAAGTGCGTATTTTTGGTGACACGTTCACCCGGAAAGCCGAAGTATGTTCCTTAAATGCGTTCAGTGCCCATGCTGACCGGAATGATCTGCTCGAGTATGTGCGAAAGGTCAGGCCAAAACGGGTTTACTTAACACATGGGGAAACGTCGCAGCGGGAGTCGCTAGCAGAGGCGATTCAGGCGGAAAAACTAGCCGAAGACGTTATCCTGCCGACGCGGGGCGACAGCATCGATCTCTAATATTCATCGTCATCATCGGAGTCACCGCGTGACAAGCTGACGACGCCGCGATGGAGATGCTGATTACAGTAGGAGACAAATTCATCGCGATCTTTGGGGGATATATAAAGCGGCGCCTTGGAATCTTTCCGCTGAATACGAACCAAAGATTTTGATGAGGTCGCAAAGAAATCGCTGCGACCGGTCAATGAAGGACGCCGAACCGATTCGATCGACTGAATGGTCTTAAAGGATATCGGATACACATAGAGTAACCCGACGATCAAAATCCCGTCATCACAGGCACGATACTCCTTCGGCGGATAAATGATCGGAGCCAAGGTCACGGCCAAATCGGACAGCCACGTGCTATCGCGTAACGTCGGGGAAACAATTTCCCAATCGAGTTGATTGTACTGCCGCACGTGCCGAATCATTCGCAATCGCGCCAAAAGCAGTGTAGAACTGACCATCACAACGCCCCACAGGACAAATTCCAAAGGCGTACCGGAAACGATTGGTGCTGAATCTGGACCAACCGTGACACCGGTCAATCGCACGTATGCAATGAGCGAGAAAATCAGTGGAGAAAAAAGATGCATGAATGTGGTCGAAATCATGGCCAACGAGGAATAGGCCATCAACAGGTGGATCACGTACAAGCCCACGATGCCCAAGCCCCAAAAGAAATTACGCTGATCGTCGAAAGTGGTTGGCGTACTGCGACGCTCCATTTGGAATCGCTCGGCCAACGAAAGTGACTCGAGATCCTGAACCGGCTCCGTCGAGAAGAAGACGGGAATCAAGAGGGCAGCAACCACGAAGAGAATAGAGAGAAACTCCAACCCCCATGGCCATCCAGTGGATTCCCATAAACGCGCTTTTTTCATTTTAGAGCCAACCGACGTGCTTTTTCACACACACAGGTGAAGGCTGAGGGAAGCCCGAATGTAATTCAAGCATAATTACCCTTTAATTAATCTTATATTAATGAGGCTTAACAAAGAACAAGTTACCGAGAATGCAGTAGGTCCCACCCTACTGCGTATGGCGCTGCCCATGGTCGCGGGCATCCTGATGATGATGTTGTTTAACGTCGTCGATACCTTCTTTATCGGTCAGCTGGGTCCCCGCGAGCTGGCAGCCATCAGTTTTACCTTTCCAGTGGTCTTTGTGATTACGGGGACTACCATGGGGATGGGGATTGGCATGGCATCGGTTGTTTCCCGTGCGGTAGGCAGTGGGAATCACAAGCGTGTCGCCGAAACGACCACACGCGGACTCATTTTCGTGGTGCTGCTGGTGTTAATCTTTGTGGTACTGGGCCTATCGCTGCATGACACGCTATTTCGGCTGCTGGGTGCGGAAGAGGAGCTGCTGCCGCTGATCCGCCAGTACATGTTGCCTTGGTTCCTCGGTGTACCCTTTCTGGTCATCCCGATGATCGGGAATAGCGCCATCCGAGCAACCGGCGACTCGCTGACGCCGAGTCTAATCATCTCGACGGCTGCCCTCATGAATATGGTGCTGGACCCCCTGCTTATTTTTGGTCTCGGTCCCTTTCCGCGCCTGGAGATGACTGGAGCAGCCCTTGCTACGGTATTTTCCTACATGCTGGTTTTTATCGCTGCCGCTTGGATCCTGATCCGCCGCGAGCGTATGATCGTGTTCGAGTGGCCCGCTTGGAAGGCGCTGAAAGAAACATGGGGCCAACTGCTTTTCATTGGCTTGCCGGCCGTAGCGACGAATATGCTGATCCCGCTCACAAACGGCATTCTGACACGCATTATGGCCGGTTACGGTCCGCACGCGGTGGCGGCCTTTGGAGTGTGTACGCGGGTGGAATCCTTGGTCATGGTGGGCGCGTTTGCCATGACCACCATCATGGTTCCTTTTGCAGGCCAGAACTTTGGTGCAGGCAAACCCGAACGCGTGCAAGCCGCCCTGCGCTTTGGACTGCGCTACTGCATGACCATTAGCCTAATCGTTTGGGTAGTACTCACACTGAATGCCACGCGGATAGCTGGCTGGTTTACCGATGATCCCGCCATCATTGCGATCATCGTGCCTTTCCTGCGCTGGGTTCCGCTCAGCTATGGCGGTTTCGGCTATATGCTGCTGGTGACCGCCACCTTCAACGGCGGTGGCCATCCCGGCCGGGCCATGCTGTTATTTGGATCACGCTTATTCGGATTTACAGTCCCGCTGGCGTTGTTGGGCTCTTGGCTCGCAGGCATCCCCGGCATCTTCGCAGCCCTATTCGTCGGCAATGTGGGTGCCGGCAGCTTCGGCTACTGGCTAAACAAGCGTCGCGACAAAGTGGCTCCGCAAAAGACTACGGACACAGCACAGCCAAAGTGATAATCTGCTGTCATGCGTGTGCTGGTCATAGCGGTGAAACCCGACTTGCCGGAATCCCACTTGCTGGTGGGCCTCCATCGCCGCGGCGTTGAGCTGCGGGTGCTATGTCATCCGGACGCCCCACACGTCGGTCTATTTGAGCAAGCCGGACTACCATGGGAGCCCTTCACAATCCATGGACGGTTTGACCGAAAGGCGATCCGTGGCATACGGAAAATTTTGCGACAGGATGACATCGACCTGATCCATACCTTGATGAATGCGCCGCTGGCCAATGCCATCTGGGCGGCTATAGGGACGGATATTCCCATCATCGCCTATCGCGGCGTTGTGGGAAATATTCAATGGTGGAATCCGGCTTCGCGTATGACCTATCTGCATTCGCGCGTGGCGAGGATTGCGTGTGTCTGCAATGCGATTGTAGAGGACCTGAAGAAACAGGGCGTGCCGGAGAGGCGACTGACACGAATTTATAAGGGCCACGACGTCAACTGGTATACGGCGGCATCACGGAAAGAACTATGCCAAACCTTTGACATCCCTGACGATGCCTGGATTGTTGCCGGGGCGGCGGCGATGCGACCACGTAAAGGCACCGCCGTTCTACTGAAAGCCGCCGCGCAGATCCACGTGGGCACGCGTCCCGTACATTATCTACTGCTTGGCGATGCGCGGGATGAGGAGATTCAGCGCGTCGATTGGCCTGGCGACCTGCGCGCGCGAGTGCATTTTACGGGTTTCCGCACTGATGCCACGCGCTGGACCGGGGCGGCTGATGCCTTTGTGCTGCCTTCCTTGCGCCGCGAAGGCTTGCCCAAGGGGGTGATTGAAGCCATGGCACAAGGGGTCCCCGCGATTGTGACGCACGCCGGGGGATCGCCGGAACTGGTTCGACATGAAGTCGATGGCCTAGTCGTGCCACCGGGCGACGACAGTGCCCTCGCCTCGGCCCTAAACGACTTGCTGACCGAACCGACCAAACGCCAAGCGTGGGGCGCATCTGCTCAGCAGCGGATTGCCAAGGACTTTAACATCAGTAGCACCATCGACGCCTATGCCGAGCTGTATACCGATGTCGCTAGTTGATCCCGTCAACATCGATGAAATAGATCGGTTGCCCGGCTAACTGAATCGCGTCCTCAACCGAGGACATGGTCCGTCCCCACGCGTCGCGCACTTCACGGAACGAAAATGACGGCATGAAGGCAATCGGATGCGGATGCGCATACGCCATGATCCAACGATGACCGTTTGCCTTTTCAAACACAAACGCATGCGCGCCCTCGCTCACCGCCAGTCGCTTCATGAATCGGCTCTGCGCCGCACATTGCAGCCAGAATCGCAAAAAATGATAGGCAGGACGAGGACGCCAATCGTGGGGATCATAGTCATTAATCAAACCATAACCGTAAGCCGCCAACCGCCACCAATAGACCCGCTCTACGAAGCCCGACGTGATCGCCAAGACGTAATACCGCAACATATAAGCCGCGTATTCCAGCTCGTTGACGCTAGGGTCGCCCGTCCGGATGCCGGGCGATGTGTAGGGCGCTCCGACCGGGGAATAGACGCCGGTATCCGCGATTGGCCAGTTAACCTCCGAAATGATGAGACGCGATTCGCAGACTGACGAAGCACGCGCAATGGACTTCGCCAGTGCGCATTTTTCGACCAAGGCGTACTGTCCCTGACGATTCTCCGGTGCGCCACGACGATCGACATAGAGATGGTGCGACAACGCATCAAATTGAATCTGGCCACGCAGATGATCCAACGCCCCAGCCACATACTGGTATTCGAAGTCGATCACCGACGGCCCCATGATATTGATGCGGCTCTGATACTTCTTGAGGGGCTCCATTAACTGGCTGTACTCGTCCAGCGACCACACGCCCCATTTTACCCGGTTAATCGCATGCCCGACTTCAACCCACTCGACCTGTCCAATCAACGGCTCCAACACTTGGTCCACGAACTGGGCCCAGCGAGCAGGGTTCGTCACCGCTTTGCGATCCTGTACCAGGGCGATACTCACCGGGAAACCGGCCTCCTGCAGTTGGGCGATGCACTTTTGGATGAAGCGCCAATCCGACTCAGACTCGTGATGGTAAAAGCGCACCAACACAGGGATCGGCACATACGCGCCATCGGGCTGCTCACAAAGCTGCTTCAAATACGCGAACTCGCGATCCCAGTGGACGGGATCTGGATGAACGGTCATGCCCGCGCGATTATTCAAGTCGACCGGAGCGGAAAAGGCGTTCGCCAGCTCGGCTTTGTAGTTGCGCTGCACGGCCGGCAACAGGCGCACCGTGGCGCGCGCGATCCGAAATGCATTAAGCCAAGAATAATGTCGTTTCCGTTCACGGCGATCCATTACCACGATCGCTTGCCCGGAACGTCTGTCCCAGATCCAAAGCTCCTTCCACGCCGGGTAGGTTGTTTTCGGGTCCTGGGGCAGACGCCGTCGTCTTGCGGTTCGAATCGGGTGACGCCACACCCGACTGTTGGTATGCCAGGCGAAGCGACGGCGATACCGTCGCTCGTGTCGGTGAAAGGACTTCGCTAACGGACGATCGCCACCATACATACAGCAAAAGACGCGTAGGAAGTCCGACGGCAACGAGATACGTGAACAATCGAATGCACGGTTCTGGGCTGAGCCGGCCGTACCCATGCGGGCGCGATTCAAGTCGATGAATTGCACGTCACCCCAGCGATCATCGCCGAACCGGCGCAGAGCTATGTTCTGGTTGCCCAGATCACGATGCGACCAGCCCGCTTGATGCAGACGCGCCACCTCGCGGGCCACCACCTGCAGGAGATGCATCAGCTTCTCGCAATCCGGTTCATGTCGATACAGCTGAATCAACTCATCCCGGAAGGAACTCAGCTCAGACTCATAGCGCGAAACGTAATAGCTCTCCGCTATACGCCATCCTTGGCGCGCCTGCACACAGGCTATAGGTGCGGGTGTGCCCACGCCGTGCGCAAAGAGTTGTTGCGCAACCTGAAACGAGCGCCAGGCCTTGCCGCCCCGTTTTCGATTTAGGAGATCGATCCAGATCGGTTGTCGCGCGAACGATTTGATGGCGTAGAACTCACCGTCCGGGCCGGTCAATTTGACAATGCGATTCCGTCCTTCAGCCAGCACTTCGGCATCGTCAGGCAGGCGATCCGCCTTCATCAAGTCCGGCACGCTCTTCAGCCAATTCACAAACATCTCGTCCGTTGTGCGTGGTTCGATCACGTGTAGGTCCAGCGGCCCGAAAGATCGCTGAACCGCACCGCATACTTCCGGTTGCCTTCGATCCGACGCAGCGGGCGGCCCGCTCGGGTCGATATAGCGGGTGATGAAACGTTGTGTATCCCACACATAGCGTTTCAAGGCGATCTCGCGCGCGGTTGCGCCCATGGCTCGGCGCTGTTCTGAATCGCCGGCCAGCGCGCTGATGGCTTCGCACAAGGTCTGTTCATCTCGAAACGCCACACCGCCACCTTGATCGAATTTTTCGGTCAAAATGGGGAGATTGGCGTGGATGATGGGCAAGCCGGTCAGCATGCCCTGCACGGTGGCTTGGGAAAATGTTTCGCGCATAATTTCTTCATCGCGCGATGGCACAATCAATACGTCGAGGCCCTGCAAAAAGGCGGGCATCTCGGAAGCCCGCATCCAGCTATATGCAGTGATATTGCGATCCGAAATATCCGGAGGATGCTGATACGAGGCCAGATGCAGGTGGCAACGATCCTGCCACTCCGCGGGCAATTGCCGGAAAGCGGCAATGGCGGTGTCCGCGCCCTTCCACGGATTGTCCAACGCGCCGACTACCCCGAAATGGATGACTGATTCATCCTGAGATTCAATCGTCGAGGGGACATATTTGTCGGCATTCATGATGCCGTAGTCCACCACCACATCTGTACATCCAGCGCGCTTAAAGCTATGCGCGATCGGCTCGTTTACCGCCACGATCCAGCCGGGTTGATTTGCGCAGGCGCGCGCAAATTGGGTCGATGGATCGCGATGGGCAATCACAACCTGTTGATCCGCCAAGTTGCAGGTCTTCGCCAGGCGCAGAACAGGAATCAGGCTGTCACCAGCGTTTCCGATCAGTAACGTCTCGTAATGACGTGATGCCAAGCGCAGCACGCCAGCTATTCCACTCAGAACCGGCTGTTTCAGGTCCGGCGGATGCAGCACTTCCGGCATGCGCGCTCCCAGCACGTCCTCGATCGGTTTCTGCCAAGACCGCAACGCGACGACCGTCACCGCATAGCCCGCGGCCACGAGGTCCTTGATCAGCAGCAAATTGAAGAGTTCCACCCCGCGCAAGGGTTCGTCGACCGGGAAGCGCTTGAGGAAGACCTTATCGATAAAACAGATCGAACGATCCAGTCGCGGTTCGTTGAGGCGCGCCTGCGCTTGAAGTTGGATATCGCTCGCTGACATAAGGAAGGAGCATAAGACGGATCAAGAAGGCAAGTCCATACCGGATACTACGCCTAGCGATCCTCGGCCAGTTGTGTCTTCAACCACTTGAGCAGTGCATCGCGGTCCGGCTCCATGCCGTCCAGTTGTCGGGCGTAGGCCTCGCGTTTCCAATGGCCGATTCGCGGCCCTTCCGATAAACCACATTTGATCAGATCCGCTCCCGAAATCCAGGGGTCAGGGAGCTTGGGCTCATTGGCCCACTCTCCCACTCGCTGTTTGACGAAGTCGTAATTGCTGAGATCGGCATGTGAGCTGAGGCAGTCGACGCGATGTAGCTCGAGTTCGATCGGGAAGGTCGGCTCCTTCAGCCATCTTCTTAGCTTCGCCTTGCGCATCTCCTGCACGTGCATGAACCGCATATGGTTCCGCACGCAGGTCGTAACGGCATCAATCAGGGCATTGGAACAGCGTAAGCGCCGCAATATTTGCTCGGCAATTTCTGCGCCCACACGGTCATGTCCATCAAATCGGATCCGGTCTTCGCCATCCGATCCCGGCCCCCAAGACTTTGTCGCCGGCTTGCCGATATCGTGCAACAGCACGGCGAAGACCAAGACCGGATCACGGGGGGGCGGGCCAAGATGGTCCAACATTAACTTGGTATGGGTAAACACGTCCCCTTCCGGATGAAACGCGGGCGGCTGCTCGACCCCGATCAGCGCCTCGACTTCCGGCAACATTTCCTGCAACAGACCCAGCTCATGCCATAGCTGCAGCGCGTCGCCCGGTTTTATCGCCTCCGTCAGTGTCCGCAGTATCTCGTCACGAATCCGTTCTGCACTGATCCGGCGAATCAAGCGGGCCGACGTTTGAATCGCGGTCTCCGTGGCTGGAGCGAGCGAAAACTCCAGTGTCGCTGCGAACCGTACCGCCCGCAGCATGCGCAGGTGATCTTCCTCGAATCGGGTGGCGGGATCGCCCACGGCCCGCACAATGCCCTGTTTCAAATCTTCTTGGCCGTTAATGTAATCCAGCACTTGATCGCTGGTCGGGTCAAAGAAGAGAGCGTTGATGGTGAAGTCACGGCGCTGCGCATCGTGTTCGGCGTCTGTAAACGAGACGCTATCCGGACGGCGACCGTCGCTGTAGGGGCCTTCTTCGCGAAAGGTGGCGACTTCGAAAGTGTATCCGCCTTGTTCGACGATCACGACGCCGAAAGCTTTTCCCACCGCATGCGAATCGGGGAAGAGTTCCTGCACCGTATCGGGTTGGGTGCTGGTGGCAATATCAATATCCTTTGAAGGCCGCCCCAGCAAGCGATCGCGGACACAGCCCCCCGCAAAGAAAGCCTCATGGCCGTGCGCACGCAAGCGCGCCACGATTTCGCGCGCGGCGTGCTCTATCCTTTCACACTCACTATTTCCGGTTCCACTCATACTTGGTTTACATCTTATCAGCTAACAGGTGTCGACTGTTTCACAACGAGTCTATTAAAGACACCGTATGGGCGCAGATTAAGGCTAAAGATTAGGGCAAAAGACAAGGGGGGGGAATCGCCATTCCTTTATCTTTGGCCATAATCTTTCGCCCTCATCTGCTTTCCGAACTGACCAAACTGACTTTTCAAGGATCATACCAGTTTCCAATACATTTCGGTCCATTCGCTGAGGACCCGACGGAGCGCGTCCCTCCGGAATGCTTCTGCAGTAACGGGTTCTGCTCAGCGTGTACCGGAGGGGCAACCTCTGTGTTGCCCTGAGAATGCAGTGAAAAGGTTTAACAACTGGTACAACA
>SLCI01000178.1 GCA_007125875.1 Kiritimatiellia bacterium
CAGCCACGACCTGACGTGGCCCGACAGCGCGCAAAACCACCGCACGAGCAGCAACCACGGCATCTACGCCGACCGTAACGCCGGGATGAACAAACGCCTCGGCACAAATCCATGCGCCATCCGCAATCTCAATAGGCGCGGTTTGCAACGGCATGTGCGGATGATCAATGTCATGCGTTGCTGTGCACAAGAACGCTCGTTGGCTGACGGTTGCGTGTTTACCAATTGTAATCGCAGCGACATTGTATAGATCTACGCCATGACTGATGGTGGCGTGATCCCCCATCGTCAGATTCCATGGCGCCCAGATTTTCGCGCTCGGCATAATCTGTGCACCCCGCCCGATGCGTGCCCCGAACAGGCGGAGAAGAAAACGTCGACCACCGTGCAGAAACCAAGGCGACGGCCGAAAAAATATGAGCGATACGCACTGCCAAACGAGTCGTCCCAACTTATTCGCGGAGGAATGCGGACTGGGGCAATGAGTCGGATCGACGCTGATTTGGGATGTCGTATTGGTCATGTGTTGCCACTCCGTGTGGACTTGTGCGCCAGTAAAAGGGCCTTGCTCAAGGCCCTCAATTCACCGAGAAATTTAACTGGGATCCACCAAGGATGACGCAAATGAAACTTCGTCCGAACCTCTCTAAAGGGCCTCAACGCCATGTATCGGATTCGATCCCAGCCCTTGCCGTGTTTAATGGCGAAATAGTAGTCCCCCACCCCGTGTACTGGCGAGAAACTTTTGAGATGTCCACCTTGAGATCGCGTTCCGCCAGAAGGAGCGCGAAGGTGAACAATCGATGCCGACGGCTCAAACCGAATTCGTCCGCCCGCGGCAACGATCCGTTTTGCAAAGTCTGTTTCAAAACGATAGGACACCGGAGGGATAAAGTTCTCATCGAACCCACCCAACTCGAGCGCCCTGCTGCGCCGAACCGACAGATTACCCGCCATCACATTGGACACCCATGCTGGCTGTGTGGCGCTGAAATCGAAGTCCAAGTCAGCCAGCAAAGTGTTTTCCCCAGCGACAGGTTTTTGAAATGACTTCGCAATGTGTTCCTGCCCTTTCTGAATAACTCGCCCAGCCACAGCCCATGCCTCAGGATGCTGCTCGTGAGCCTGGCGATGGGCATCCACCAAATGTTGATCGGGCTCAATATCATCATCCAGAAACAAGACCACATCCCCTTGGGCCTCACGAAGACCGCGATTCATCGCCCCCACTACGCCCGGTGGCTGATGCTTTAGCCAGCGCAGGTTTTGTTCTTTGTCAGCTTTCTGGAGAAAGGCTTCTGTATCCGCGTCCAAATGGTCGTTCTGATCAATGACGAGCAACTCATCCTCCGCTTGAATCAATTCTAAGAGGGCTTGCAGCGTGTCCGTCAGGATCTGATTGCGACCCAAGGTTGGGATCACGAGAGAAAGTCGAATATGATCGGCGCTGGACATGACTACGTACGCTCGTTGCGGGAGGAGCTGGACGACAGCAACGAGTCGATTTGATCCAGCATGGGTTCAACTGCTGAGTGCGAAAGGGAAAGATCTCTATACGCAACGCCCTGCGGGTGATCAGCGCCGGGCTCCCCGATCAGTAGTCCATATTGATGTCCCAACGTGACCGCTAGCGCATAAAAATGCGGATTGGGTCGAGCAGGATCACCCACTTCAACGACGACCGCTCCGGATGGACAAAAGATCATATTAGCGAGACCTGCTCCATGGAGCCCCCATAGCACTTTTGTCTCGGCCATCAATGCGCACTGTTCGGCAAATGGCATTTGTTCGAGTACATGTCGCTCGAACCCCGCGCGCTCGAACAAGGGCCATAGCTCATCTTCATTTGTAAGTTTACGCCAGTTTGCGGCACGCCGACTAATGAAAACGCGGCGCGATGCCTGTTGAACTTTATCGGGAACCAGCCGTTTCCTTAGCCGTTCGAGCAAGGGACGAGTAAATGGGTCCACATCGAAGACATCCAACCGCTCACAGGATATGAAGTCATCTAAAGGCCGAACACGATCCATGGGTTTCACCTGCATCATCTCGAGTGATTGATTCATGAAAGGCGTACACCATGCTTCATCAGGCATCAGCAACCGATCGGCCACCCCAGCGTCCTCGGCCATCAAAATACGTGGCAGAATTTGCGTCAGCCAGCGAAAATAGGAGTCAGGAAAGCGCGTTAACACCCACGCCGCATGATCGATTGCGCGATATGGCTTACCCTTGCGTAGTAAAGCGACATGTCCCTTCCGATACTCCAGCCCGTGAAGAAGAAATCGATGATCATCCGAGGAAACGAGCGCATAGGAATCTCGTTCCCATTCATTCGCACAACAAAGTAAACGGGCGCTCGATACAACAGCCCGTCGCGCGGGCTTATGTTCCATATTGAGAACATCGCGAAACGACAGGCTGAGACGTTGCGGTATAACGGAAGGTAGGGCTTCGGCTTGATTGATCGTAAAAGGCAGTGGGTAATGATCAACCGATCCATCAATGACTATACATGCCTGCCTAACGCCATGCTTTCCGGAAATCCATGGCTCCACTCCCGACAAATGCCGATATCCCGTGAAGCACGCGGGTATTCGTGCCCGATGCATAGCCTTACAAAGGATATTTCCGAAACGGGCTTGCGCTTTCCTGATCAAATTCATGTTTTATAAGTTTATTCGCAGGTCTGCCGGAACGATCCAATCTGCCCTGTCTAGCATTACTTTGAATCTGTCAACGCAACAGCAAAATCTGCAATGTCTTGCGCTACATTCTTCCAACTCGCGCTCAAAACAGTTTCACGGGCTTGCATACCCAACGAACGGGCTGTGTGCGGATTCTCAAGAAGCCATCCGACAGAAGACATGAAAAGCTCGGTCTGGCCCGCATCAACCAGCAATCCGTTGTCGTGATCCTTTATCGTGTCCGCCATGCCTCCTACCCGCGAAGCGACCACAGAGCACCCTCGCGCCATTGCTTCCAAAGGCGCTTTACCACAGCCTTCAAAAAAGGAGGGAAATAAGAATATTCCATGGGAATCATACAGCTCGATCAATTCCTGCTGAGACCTCCAATCAAGGAATTGCACACGAGATTGAACAGCCGGATCAAGCATTGCGCGCCCGGACGCGTGGTGTTCTTTCGCACAAACCCATGTCAACCGGACATCAGGATGACTTGCAGCTAAATGGCTGAAAACACTTGCCACAATATGGGGTGCCTTCACAAAAGCGAATTGTCCAACATACATAATCCTGCGGAACCGATCAACGCATTCGCGAGCCAAAGGCCGTTCAAGAAATTCCGGGTTAACACCATGCGTTGCCACTTTAACGCGCTCTTGCGAAACCCTGAAATGCTTCATGATGTAATCGGCATTATCACTAGCACCAACAACGATACCATCAGCGTACTGGCACAACATCGGAAAATGACGACGCAGCAAGCGGTTCAGCAGGACAGAGGGAATCTGTTTCCCCCATGATGTGCGCCTAACACCGAAAACGCGTGACCAACTATGCATCACATCATCAACCATATTCTCTACACCATGACTTCTATTCAGGAATACACCCGGTCTTTTGCTCACTTTGTGATCTTTAGCCGCAAGCCAGGCATGCGGCTGGCTGAGCATAATCACATCGTAGTCCGCTTGAGTACAGCGTAGCCGCACGGCATCTCGGTAGGCACGCGGCAACTCCAGGAGATAGTGTAAATTCCCGTGCGTGATCCGATGCGGCAAATCATCCTGCCAGATCTCATCTACCGCATGCCCCAGCTCTCGCAAAGCCTGATTCGTCCAGTAGACCGTCCCTGCTGCACCCGAATTCGGGTCAGGCGGAACATCAGCGCCAACAAGGAATCGCACGCTAGCCTCTCCCTCTTAATTTCCAAGCTTTCCAGCGTGGTCGCAGAGCAAACGGATTCGCGTCCTTGGCCTGTTCATAATAACAGACTGCACTATGTGGGTTATGAGACTCTAATAAGGAGGCAATATGATAAAGACTCAACCACCGATCCCGCTTTTTGATGGGCAGCAAGCGTCCTTCCCGGATACGCACGGACAATCGCTCTGCTTCTTCCAAATACGGTTGTTCGGATTGTCTCTTGCGTCTCGCATCCTGACACGCGCGCCCGAGACGCCCAAACTGCTTCTGAATCTTGCGCCGTGACCCGGAAATATCGCCTGGTGCCAAACGGCACTGATACAAAATTTCTGACGCATATGCAACGCCACCATATTCCGCCAGTCGCCGCCACAAATCAGCGTCTTGACCGTAATAGAAGGCCGATCGATACCCGCCGACCACTTCATAAGCGCTTTTCAGGAACAGTACCGTCCCGTGCGCTGGCGGCCCTACTCCCAAGTCACGCACTTCCTGGCGGGCTTCCGATGGATCCGTCGGTCTCGTCACGGTGCACAAAAACTCATCACGCGGGCCCATATAGTTGCAGGCTGAGGAC
>SLCI01000071.1 GCA_007125875.1 Kiritimatiellia bacterium
GCACGCTTCCTGTTCTGTCATTTCTTGAGACATCGTCGCAGCCTAAACTATCGATTGCCCCATTGCCAATAATGGTTCTGGTAAGGACGCTCGCGGGATAACTCGCGTTGGCCTGGGTGCGATAGCCGTGACAAGTTTCCAGGGTCAGGAAAGATAAATTTTTCACGTTCTTGGTTCATCCGATTACGGTGCCATCCGCGCGCGACTTCCTCATCAGGAAAAGCACGCTGGGAATATTTCTCCAGTGCATGCTCCTGATCTTTAAACAGGTAATGCCGCAGCGCAAGCGACTCTTCAGCGAGGCGATACGATCCGCCATCGAGCCGGTGTCCGCCGGACGAAATCCAGTCCAGCGCCAGGGATTTGCGACGCGCACGAATCAACCGGTTCGGCTGCGGTTCGTGAAAGTAATACCATGACATGGGTTGTGGCCCCAAATAGTCGGACTGATACGCGTGATCGATCGGCAAAAAAACGAATTCATTAAAATTAATCGCGTCGCATCCCGCGGCATCCAACCGCGCAATCGCCTGCGCCAACGTCTCGCTCGTGTAGGGATGAGGCACTTCATCTGCTCCCAACAAAAGCACCCAGTCCGCATTTACCGACGCGATGCCCTCCTCGACGCGCTCCAGCAAGGCGGTCCAATCAAATACACCGTCGTACGGGTGATGGATCAGGCCTGCCAAATGAGCGGCAAAGCGCGGTTGAGCCAGCAGATCGAGCGATCCGTCATCTGACTCGTTATCTACAATGAAGTAGTCGACACCTTGCTCGATGAGGTGTGTCAGGCAATTGGCCAAACATGCCCGCTCGTTTCGCACCGTAATATACGCTATGATCCGCATCATGTCCCTTGTTGACCTATGTAACTTCCTGTAGCTTCGCCAGTATGAAAGTATCCAGATTCTCGACAGAAACACCAGTCCTTAGGAACAGCGCGAAGACCACACCGATGCCCCTAGAGCCCGCCATACGCGTAACCGGCCTGAGTAAGCGCTATCACCTCTATGACAAGCCGCGGGACCGGTTCAAGCAACTGGCGCTGGGATGGCATCGGACGTATGCGCGGGCACTCTGGGCGCTGAATGAGATTTCCTTTGAAGTACAGCGCGGCGAAACCTTTGGTATTATTGGATGTAACGGCTCGGGTAAATCTACCTTGTTACAAATTATCGGCGGTATTCTGGCACCGACCAGCGGCGATGTGGTCGTTAAGGGACGCATGGCCTCTTTGCTCGAGTTGGGTTCGGGCTTCAATCCAGAGTTCACGGGCCGCGAGAACGCGTATATCAACGGGGCCATTCTCGGATTATCGCAGCAACAGATCGATGCTCGCTACGAGGCCATCGTCGAGTTCGCGGGCATCGAAGACTTTATGGATCAACCCGTGAAAAACTATTCCAGCGGCATGCTCTTGCGGCTCGCGTTTGCCGTGGCCGTGAACGTGGAGCCAGACATCCTGTTGATCGATGAGGCGCTTGCTGTAGGGGACGAACTGTTTCAACGGAAATGCTTTGCCCGGTTCCGGTCGCTGCAAGCACGCGGCACAACGGTCCTTTTTGTATCCCACTCAGGGCAACAGGTGCAGGAGCTATGCGACCGTGCCCTGCTGCTCGATGCCGGTGAATGCCTTGGCATTGGACGCCCTCGCGATCTACTCGGACTCTATCGTCGTATGATCTTTGCGCCGCCCGCGCAGCGCGCCAGCATACGTAATGACATCCCTAAACAAATGGCGGCCCTCAATCGGGCGGAAGCAGCTGCAACGGTACCAGACTCCCAGCCCGCCGATCGCGACGTCTATGAGCCGGCCTTGAAACCGCTCGCATCGGTGGATTATGCCAGTCATGGCGCGCGCATTGAGTCGGTACACCTCATCAACGAAAACGGCGAAACAGTCAATGGACTCCAACGCGGGCGCCGATATCGCTGCGTCTTCCAAGTGGTCTTTCACCGAGACGTCTCGGACACACGGTTTGGGGTGTCCATTCACAGCAAAACCGGCCTGCACTATGCTGGCGCACTCTCGCGTCCGGAAAAGACCTGCGTTGTGGCGAACCAACAAACGGCCCAGGTCGAATTCGCATTCGATTGCGACTTCAATCCCGGCACCTATTTCATACACGCCTCCGCGCATGGTATTCTGGATGGCGACGAGATTCTACTGCATCGCAAAGAGGATGCCTGCGTATTCCGCGTTCAAGCCGATCCCGACAATATCGAAATAGGCGCGGTGTATGTTGCGTTCGAACCTGCCGTTACCTGGCAGGCGACTTAACGGACGGGGTTCTGCTCAGACAGGATGTTGGACAGGCTATTTGTGAATAGTTCCGGCGCGTACTCGGCCTGCATTGCGTCCAATGCTGCCTTACGCACGCTATTCCATTCCCTTTCATTCCGATACGCGCCCATAACCGCTTCAGCAAATTGGGTCGGGTCCGCAGGAACCGCCCATAATTGCTTTCCAGGCGTCCACTCCAATTGATCAGCCAGCAAGGACGTTGCGACCACGGGGATTCCCCGGGCCGCAGCCTCGCAGATTTTTAAAGGAATGCCGGCGGCAAACCGAGTTGGTGCAATGAAGAGGCGACAGCGCGCATACAATGCGTCGAGGCGATCGACCCGACCGTGAACTCGAATATTCTCGCTGCTCAGTTGCTGAACTCGCTTCGCCCCCGCCGGTCCCGCAATATCCAATGTCATTTCCGGTATTTGACGCTGGATCAAAGGCCACACCTTCTCCACGAACCAGATAATCGAATCCGCATTGGGAGAGTGTTGCATATCCAAATTTCCAACAAACAACAGTCCGTGGCGACGAGTAAAATCTAACGTGGTCGGTTCTCCCTCAACGACATGCTTAAGCACATGCACGGACTTTATGCCGTGGCTACGAAATTCAGCCGCATCTCTTTCGGAAACCGAAACAATCGCATCGGCATCGCGCGCCAACGCCATTTCCTCCGCCAGCGATCCTCCGATGTTCTCCCGTTCCGAGTTGCCGGATCCTAGCACGCGCTGCCGTTCCAGATCCCGCATTGCAAAAATTGCCTCGGCGTCATACACCAAGACGGCACCGCTCTGCTTTATCGCCTGACTTGATCGAATGACCGACATATTATGGGGGCGGCTCACCCAAATGATATCGTAATGCCCTTGGTGCGCTGACAAAAACTCATCCAGTTGATATCGGCCATAGCCCAAAAGCAGTTCGACCGATCGGTCCACGTCCCGGTACGCGGCCACCCAGTCCGGCTCCTCCATAAAGTTCATTGGATAGACGGATACCTGGCAGTCCATTGCTGCCATCCGATTGACGATCTGATTCGCGCGTGGGAACCCTGACCCTAGATCATGGTGCGGCACACGGTCATCGATATACAGTATGCGTCGTCTTCTTCGCGCCGCTGGCGAAAACCGGGCCAGCTCCACAGCCGTTGATCGACAGATTGCCTGCTCACTCAACAGCGCTTGATGCTTCTCCGCAAATTTACTGCGATTGGCAATTTGGAGGGCAATGGCCTGCTCCGAAGACTCGCCACCGAATTCGGCATGGCGGACAACAATCCGAGGGTCATACACCACGCGGTAGCCTGACTGATGCAGGCTCATACAGTAGTCCACTTCCTCATAGTAGGCTGGTGCATATCGCAGATCAAAGCCACCCTGCTGCAAAAACAAACCCGTGTACGTGACCAAGAAGGCGCCGGAACAGTAATCTACATCACGCAGAAAGTTATACTGAGGCAGGGCTGGATCATCGCCACGGCCATACCCTGCACAGCCGCCGTCGGCCCAGACGATGGACCCCGCCTCTTGTAAGCAGTTCGGCCCCAGCAAAAGTTTGGCGCCCACCGCGGCGCACCGAGGAGTGTTTCGAAGGGTCTCAACGGCCTGCATGATCGCGTCCTCAGCGACATCGGCATCGTTATTGAGAAACAACAGGAACTTTCCTCTCACGTGCGGAAGCGCCTGATTGTTTGCTTTCAGAAAATGTAGATTCTCTGTGTTGCGGAGAATGGTTGCACCACAAACGGTATCCAACAGCTTCGCGGTATCATCCGTGGACGCGTTATCAATCAGGATGAGTTCATAGGGCACGTCACGATTCTTCAGAAGGGCCTTCAGCGCCGATACGGTGAGTTCGGCGCGATTGTGTAACACCATCACAACCGTGACAAGCGGCCACTCACCGTCCAGTTCAAACACGAGCTCTTCATTCGTCTCAAAATGGCGAGACAAATCGGCCTGCCGTGTGTCCGAATTTTTCAGCCACGTTTCTCGCGCATCTTTTAAACGCTGCTCTTGCGGTGTGACCGGAGCAATGGATTTACCTTTGAGCCGCAACGAAAAGTCCTGATAAGCAGCTTCCGGGGCCTCTGTAGTCAACGCCCGAAACGCGATCAGTATGCGCTTAAACGTCACTTGCCGCAGCACGACCAACGGATGACGCAGTGTCCC
>SLCI01000037.1 GCA_007125875.1 Kiritimatiellia bacterium
GAGGCAGACGAAGAGGAGAGCGTCAACTACTATATCCTGACGTCGACCGTTTCAACTCTCACACATGCGGACGCCGATCTGCAGACGATTCGCTGGGGTAATGATGAGGGTTCCAGTTACGAATACGTCGTGCCCGCGGAGGTCCCGCTCCCTCCGGTTGCTCCCGAGGTGCAAGTGTCGAACCTTCAATTCAGCGCGGTCGGCCCAACCAGCGTCACGTTGTCTTGGTCGGATGGCGATGGCGAACGACGTGTGGTCTTTGCCCGTGCCGATGGCCCGGTCAGTTTCACCCCGCAAGATGGCGAGTGGTATGATCGCAGCGAAGTATTTGGTGCCAGTACCGCATATGGCGACGGCAACTATTCGGTCTATATGGGGAGCGGCTCCTCGGTCACCGTGACCGGCCTCGATCCGGAAACGACATATTATTTTCAGGTGTTCGAATTCAACGGGAACGGCACGGAGCGCGTATACAATCTGACGACCGCCGCCAACAACCCCTTGCCAATAACCACGGCGGCGGTCGGCGCCATTCAGCTATTTATCAACGAAATTATGGCGTCGAACAACGCCACGATTCAAGACGAGGATGGCGATTACCCGGATTGGGTTGAACTCTACAATGCGGGCACCGAGCCGATCAATTTGCTGGGGTGGGGCCTGTCGGATAACGAGTCGAACCCATTTAAGTGGGTTTTTGGCGATGCCACGATCGATGCGGGCGAATTTTTGATCGTCTGGGCTTCGAATAAGGACCGAACGAACGCACCGCATTTGCATACAAGTTGGGCATTAAGCGCCAGTGGCGAAGAGGTGCTGTTGTCCATGCCGGACGGCACACTGGTCGACTTCATCGATCCGATTCCAATTCCGACAGATATCTCGTATGGCCGACAGCCCGATGGCGCGCCCAATCTAGTGTTCTTTGAGGACCCCACTCCGGGTGCCGCTAATACGACTGAGGGTTTTGGCCCGGACTTGACCGCCCCAATTTTCTCGGTTGCCGGCGGATTCTTCACCGAGCCGGTGACGGTGGAGCTTTCCACCGATGTCGATGGTGGCTTGATCCGCTACACACTGGACGGATCCGAGCCCACCGAAAGCTCAGCGCTCTATTCAGCGGGGATCGATTTGGCAATGGGACAATTGCATGTCATCCGTGCTCGCGTCTTTAAAGAAGGATCCTTGCCGGGGCCCAATGTGGCCCAATCCTATTTGGTTGATGCTGCTGGCACCAACCGGTACTCATTCCCGGTCGTCTCGATCGCCACAGATAACGCCAATCTATTCGACAGCACGATCGGGATTTATGCGAACTGGTCGCAGCGTGGGAGTGAGTGGGAACGACCAGGTACGATTGACTTCTTTGAGAGCGATGGCTCGCATGCCTTCAGCCAGACGATCGGTATTCGTCTGCACGGCAACACGACCCGCTCCCGTCCCCGTAAGTCACTCCGCATTTATGCGCGGCCCGGCTCATTTGACTACCAACTGTTTCCGGATAAAGCGTTGGAAATCTTTGACACGTTTATCCTGCGCAATGGCGGCAATGATTGGAGTCAGAGCCTTGTGCGGGATTTATATATGCAGTACCTCGCCGTGAACACGGACTTGGACCGGCAATACGGGCGCCCTGTTCTGGTGTTTTTGAACGGATCCTACTGGGGCATTCATGACCTGCGGGAGCGTTTCGATGATGGATATATTGAGCACAATCACGGGCTAGGTGAGACTGAGTTCGTACAGTTCCAATCCACCTGGGAAGGGGGACCCTCCGAATTGGCTGGACTCCCGCAATACGACCGCGGCAATCCTGAATTGGCCTCCGTTTTCCTCGATCTACATGAGTTCATCCGCGATCAGGGCGTCCAGTCGGCGGTCAATTACGCCTTTGTTGAAGATCAAATGGATGTCGAAAACTTTGCCGATTTCTACGCGACACACATCTTTGTCGGCAATACCGACTGGCCGGGTAACAACATCCGGGTCTGGCGATCCGTCGAAACGAATCGCTTTGAAGGGGCACCGTTTCGTCATGATGCCCGCTTGCGATTCATGGTCTTTGATTTGGATTTTGGCTTCGATCTCAACAAGAATTATGTACCCGGGCAACCCGGCTACTCGGGATATGGCGACAACTCAGTGTTCGGCTTTCGTGTGGATCACAATACCTTGGCCTTCGCGGCGTCAGATACGCATACGGCCTTTTCAAACGCCGACCGTCATACCATCATGTTTCGGCGTATGCTGGAAAACGATACGTTCCGTGAACTCTTTGTTACCCGATTCAGCGATCAACTCAATACCGGCTTCAGCCGAGCACATGCAACGAACTCCTGGGCAGCCATGGTCACCCAGTTGGAGCCGGAAATCCCAGAACATGCTGCTCGCTGGGCACCCGAACATGGCGGGTATCAGAATGCATGGACGGATGTGGCAGGCTGGTACAGCGATGTGGCTCGTGTTCGTGCCTACGGTGAGGCCCGGGCCGATGCGGTGTGGGGGCATCTGCAAAGTTTCTTCAACCTGGGGCCGCGCCATGAACTGACTGTCGAGGTGTCGAATGCAAGTCAGGGTCATATTCGAGTTAACAGCTTGGACCTCAACAGTGCCACGGCAGGCTTTTACGGGTACCCTTGGACCGGTAGCTATTTCAGTGACTACGACGTCACCTTGACCGCCGTGGCGGCCCCTGGGTATCAATTCTTAGAGTGGGTCGCGACGACCTCCTCGGTTACCACGGTGGCGGCGGATGATGCCGATAATTATAGCAGCTGGAACAATAATAGTGAGGGCGGGTTCGGTTTCGGAAGTTGGGACCTGGAAACGACCAGCGGGGATTCCTCGCAAAACGGTCATTTTCTGTCATCGGGCTCGCCGAATCACTGGGGGCTGTACGCCAATTCGGGTAATACAGCGAACGCGTATCGTTCCTTCGCCACGCCGTTAGCGGTGGGCGAAACCTTCACCACCCAATTCCGTCACGGCGGCATTCAGACAGCAGGACCCGCAGGAAGCGTGGGCGTGCAGTTGCGCAATGGTTCCGGTGATGAACTGTGGAGGTTTTCATTCCTCGGCGGCGATTCCGAATATGTCATCAATGGCGCGGGAACAGGGATCGGCTATACGACCGCTAATATCACGATCGAACTGACCCCCACCGGTGGAAACGATTGGTCGGCAGTCATCACAACGGGCGGGACGTCCCATACCTTCGCTGGCTCCTTCGCAAACAGCGGGTCTGTCTCGCAATTCCGAGCCTTTAATTTTAGTGCGGGTCCGGAAAACAATCTATTGGTCCAACATCTTTCCGTGACATCGAGTTCCACCGGGACGTCCGGCACATACAGCACCGATCCATCCATCTCGGTGAACCTGTCCGGTGATAACACCTTCAAAGCGATCTTCGAAGCCGATGATTCGCCGGAGCCGGAGTTAATTCATTACTGGAACTTCAATGACCCGGAGACGCAATTGACGCCGAGTTACTCGTTGGTCGTCGGCGCGGGGATCAACGTTGATTTGGGGCCTCTAACGGTGGTGACGTCGGGCACCGGTCAAGACTTTGCCGGTGAAAATGCCCGCTTCGGTGATGAGGCCGACGCGCATCTCCGCATCAACGATCCGATTGGTGCCACCAACAATATCGCCATTCCAACGATGGGCTTCGAGGACATCGTGGTGCAGTACGAGACGCGTCGTTCGGGTTCCGGCGCGGGCCTGCAGCATGTCGCCTATACCCTGGATGGAGTCGGCTATACGCATTTCCAGAGCATCGGTATCACGGAAATACCCGTGATTCAGTTGTTGGATTTCTCCGCGATCGTCGGTGCAAATGAAAACCCGAACTTCGGGATTCAGATTACCTTCGAAGAAAGCGGTGGCGGCAGTTCGGGCAACAACCGCTTTGATAATCTCACCGTCGAAGGCGTGCCCACAGGCGTCATCAATCTCCCCCCTATTGTTGAGGCACCAATTGAGCACCAAGAGTTGATCGCGCAAGGTGAGACCGCGTCATTTGATTTGAATGACGTATTCAACGATCTTGAGGATGATCCACTTTCCTTCGGCGCGCTGTCCAGCAGCGAAGCCGTGGCCACGGTATCGTTGACGGGAAGCACGTTGACGGTAACTCCAGTATCGCGCGGAGGCAGCACCATTACGGTTACGGCGGATGACGGCAATAATCCGGAAGTCACCAGCAGCTTCTATGTCTTGGTCTACCCGGAAGCCTATGACCTGCAAGCCGATGCCTATACCTTCACGGAATGGGCCGCCACCAATGCGGCCAACGCGTTTCCGCCCCACTTGTTGTTCCTCCAGAGCGATCGGGACGACACCGAGATAGATACGGAGCTATTGTTCGCCTATCACATTCCGGCGGCCGATGCCGGCAACGCGATTGACGTGGATTTCCCTTACAATGCATCGAACCGCACCC
>SLCI01000168.1 GCA_007125875.1 Kiritimatiellia bacterium
GCCATATATCCGTCCGGATTGTGCAGGGCACCCAAGCGCAGACGTTGCTGCACGGTCGGTTCAATGGTGTACACCGGCGAAGCCAATACCACATTGACCATGCCGCCAAGTGTACCGGAACCGTATAGTGCGGACACCGGCCCCTTAAACACCTCCACCCGCTCGATGGAAGCTGTATCGATCAACGCGAGCCGAGCCGCCAAATCCGTTGCAGTCACCAAACGTGCGCCATCCAGCGTCACAACGATGCGGTCACCGGACAAACCCCGGATCGAGAGATCACTGGCCCAGGGTCCATCGGACGTGCGCGAAATCCCAGGCGTTTCATCGGCCCAACTGGTGAGTCCTCCATCCAGTGACCAGTACTGCATTTGGGGATGCCACACGGCAACAGAGGTGGGCAGATGCTCAGCGGGTTCGGGCCAAGCGCGGGCGCTGACCACGACGGGCGGTATCGGATGGGGGCTATCTCCCGCTGCAAGCCGCACGAACGATGGCTCGAACCAGAGACACACACCCACAAGCCAGACCGCACTCCGTGAAGCATGTTTCATTGGAGCAAGCGGTACCCAAATACGCCGTGCCCGTCAAGATATTGGACGGCTCAAGCGATTGACAAACTAACCAACTCCCCACACTTTATACCCAAGGAGGTTGGGATGAAGGTTGGTTTCAACATGCGAGGTCTCTGCTCGGTACGACGGGCCGTCCTGATTTATATCGGCAGCTTGATGGCTGTGGCTTGGTTGCCCACTTATGCGGCGTCGCTGTACTTGTCGCGTTCTTCGAATGGTGAGTGGACGCTCGAGTTCCTTGCTGCCACGGGGGCGGTGCACTCGCTGGAATATACCGATGACCTTCAGCTCAGCAACGGCTGGTCCGCGTTACCTGATTTCACGCCGGTAGAGGGCTCCGAAGACTGGATCGAACACATCGAAACGAATTCTACGGCGGGCGCCGCACAGCGCTTCTTCCGAATTCGATCGGTGATGGATGACGTCGAACCGCCCAAGCCCGTACTCGCACTGTATACATTCACCGGCGACACGCTGGAGGCGGAGGAAACAGATCCGCTGGTCAGCACCTCGGCGCTCGACATCACTTCCGGCTCGGTCTCGACACAGCCGAATAATCCCGAGTTGTGGACTGGATCCGGTATTCCGCAAGCCCGCGGCATCTCAGGTTGGTCGAATAGTGATCCCCTTGATGCCAAGGCATTCTTTTTCGATCTAACCGCACAGTCCGGCCATTTTCTCGTCCTCGATGAGCTAGCCCTCTCAGCGCGCGCAACAGAGAATGGACCGAGCGTCATGAGCATAATTTTTAATGATGAACTGATCTACACGGCCAACATGCCCAACGGTGAAGTGACCGATCACGTTATCGACCTGTCCGCTTACGTCCAGCTCACGCAAGCGGTCGTGCGCGTTGCGGGTTGGATGAACAGCTCTCGCCCATCAACTGGTGCGGGCTGGTTCGAAGTCGATGACATTTTAGTGAACGGCACGGTGGAGGAGATCCCACCCGATTTCGTGACGACACCGAGCGCCGCGGCCAGCGGCCCCACCATGCGCGATCAGACCAGTGCTTCGCTGGCAGCGAATGTTACGCAATCCGGCGGAGCGACGGTAACAGAGCGGGGCATTGTCTGGAGCGTGGATTCGACGTTCGACCCACTGGAATCGGGTACATTGATTCAAGAAGTGGGCGAATTTACACCCGGCCCCTTCTCGGTGGAGCTGATGGGACTGCCGCCCGGAACAACGATCTATTACTACGCCTACGCAGTAAACTCAGTCGGCACCGGACTCTCGCCTCGCTATAGCTTCAACACCTTAAGCGAGAACACACTCGTCTTGTACGAATTCACCGGTGAGTCCCTCGCGCCGTCTGGACATCATCCAGCCATACTCCCTGAGGAACTGACAGCCTCTAGCGGCAACATCAATTTCGGCTGGGTTGGTGCCAGTGATTGGCAGGCAATGGGTGCGGAGAACCCGTACATTGGGATTCAAGGATGGACGGCCACGTCACAATTTACGGGAAGGCGTTTTGAAATCGACTTAGCAGCAGACAACGGTTGGCTATTTTCGGTCACCGGCGTAACGTTTTTGGCACGAGCCACCGCGGCGGGACCGTCAGCAATTGGTGTCACAATGGATGAGATGTCGATGCATGCCGAGAACCTGCCACCCGACCAAGTGATACTGGTGCAGGGTAGCGTCACCAACGCGGTGGATCTCGAAAGTGCCGCGATTGAGATTCAGGGATGGTTGAACGACTCACGTGAAACCACGGGCGGCGGCCATCTCCGGATAGACAATGTGAAGATAAGCGGATCGGTATCAGCGGCTCCGCCGCCCGAGGCGCCATAGAAAGTCTTCCGAAGCCCTTAAATTCACTTGTGTGCATACGAGCGGATGCATACACTTCGACCTTGGTTACAGGCACTTGATCATTCCTAATGGATGGTCGTCATTAACAGAAGGAGTCAGATATGAGCTTGAAGAAATTCTTGCTACCCGTTGCGATGCTGTCGGCTGCGTTGATCTGGACCGGCTGCGGCGAAGCGCCCCAGACGGCAACAGAAGAAGACGTATCGGTCGCTGCGGCACCGCTCACAATGGTGGATACGGATTCATCGGTGTTTAGCTCAGTAGGCTATGATCGTGCAGCTGAAGAGCTGGTCCTAGTCTTCCGCGAAACCGGTCGCACCTATGTGTACACCGGTATTCCGGCTACCGTGGGCGAAGCGTTTATGGCTTCCGACTCGCTGGGCGGTTACTATCACGGCAATATCCGTGGCCAGTATCCCTCGGAAGAGCGATAAGTTGATGCATCACAGCCTCCCTGAATAGGCGAGGCTGCTTGATCTGCAGTAGATGCGGTCGTTGGTGCCTCGTGTGCCAGCGACCGCTCTGCTTGCGTGATAGCCTTTTCCCTTTGAATTTCTCCCCTCTGTTTGATGCTTTTTATGGGATCCGAAAATGACTAAAAAACTGGACATGGCTGACTTTGAAAGCCGCATTGTACTGCGCAATCTACGGCAGGACGATTATGAGCGGCTGGTCGATATGGAGAAAAAGTGCTTCCCCAATATGGAGCCATGGACGCGTGACCAAATCATCAGCCAAATCGAACACTTTCCTGAAGGCCAATTCTGCATTGAAATCGACGATGTCATCGTGGCCTCTGCCACTAGCCTGATCGTTGACTTCGATTTGTATTCGGACTGGCACAATTGGAAGGAAATTTCTGATGACGGCTATATCCGGAATCATGATCCCAACGGGGACACCCTGTATGGCATTGAGATCATGGTGGATCCGGACTATCGCGGCATGAAGCTGGCACGGCGCCTGTATCAAGCGCGCAAGGAGCTGGTGCGCGATCGCAACTTGAAGAGCATTGTGATCGGCGGCCGCATCCCGGGTTACCATGCCTATCAAGACGATATGACGGCACACGAATATGCCGAGAACGTCGAAGACAAGACGCTTTATGACCCGGTGTTAACAACCCAATTAGCGAACGGTTTCGAGCTCAAGCAGCTGATCCCGGATTACCTGCCCTCGGACGAAGATAGTGTGGGCTGGGCGACCTACCTGGAATGGACGAATGTCGATTATCGTCCATACAAAAAGCGGGCGATTCGTCCGGTGCAGGTTGTGCGACTCGCCGCCGTGCAATATCAAATGCGCAGCGTGAAAGATTTTGACGAGTTTGCCACACAGTGCGCCTTTTTTGTCGATACCGCCTCTGACTACAAGTGCGATTTTGTGCTGTTCCCTGAGCTAATTACGACGCAACTGCTCTCGTTCTGCGATACCAAACGACCGGGCGACGCGGCGCGGAAACTCTCTGAGTTTACACCCCAATACATCGAGATGTTTTCGGAGTTCGCAATACGCTACAACATCAACATCATCGGCGGGTCGCAATTCGAAATTGAGGACAATACGCTATACAACGTGGGTTACTTCTTCGGCCGCGACGGCTCGATCGGGCGGCAACGCAAAATCCATGTCACACCGGCGGAATGGAAATGGTGGGGCGTTGCAGGCGGCGATAAGGTGCAGGTGTTCGATACAGACTGTGGCCGGATCGCGATTATGATCTGTTATGACATCGAATTTCCTGAACTGTCACGCATCGCCGCACAAAAGGGCGCGCGCATCATCTTTGTGCCGTTCAATACGGATGAACGGCATGGTTACCTGCGCGTGCGGCATTGCGCCTTGGCGCGCTGTGTGGAGAATCACGTCTATGTCGCGGTGGCAGGCTGTGTCGGGAACCTGCCCTTCGTCAACAATGCGGACATCCATTACGCGCAGTCGGGCATCTTCACTCCGGCTGATTTTTCGTTCAGCCGTGACGCGGTCGCCGCCGA
>SLCI01000051.1 GCA_007125875.1 Kiritimatiellia bacterium
CATGAGGCGTTTCACCTTCCAGCACTGCGCCGATTGCGATTAAAACATCAACCTCACCCGATCGCGCGCAATACTCGAGTACGGCGGGGATCTCAAAAGCACCCGGCACCCAGACCACTCGAATCTGTTCCACACGAGCGCCTTCCTGACGTAGAGCGCAAACGGCCTGGGCCACCAAGGATTCAGTCAACTCGGTGTTATATCGGCTGGCAATGAGCGTGAAACGAAATGCGTCGGCCGGTCCGCTTTCGCCATGGACTTGGGTCACACCCTCTACGGCCTGATGTGTCATGCCGTAGCGATCGGCGATACCTTTGCGTGGTGTGTTCATATTCCGCAATCAGTGCGTTTGACGCCAGCGAACAAGATCCGCGACAGAAGTCATTTTCAATTTGTGCTCAGCAGCAAAGCGCATGAGATCCGGCAAACGAGCCATATGGCCATCGTCTCTGATGATTTCGCAAATTACGCCCACCGGCTTGAGACCGGACAACGTTGCCAAGTCCACTGCTGCTTCCGTATGACCGGTCCGATCCAGCACACCAGCAGGCATTGCCTCCAAGGGAAATATATGGCCAGGTGACACCAAGTCATCCGCCTCGGTTGATTCATCAACCAGTAGCTGAATGGTGCGTGCACGATCAGCGGCACTGATGCCCGTTGTTATGCCTGCCCGCGCATCGACCGATTCCATAAAAGCCGTGTTGAAGTGGTCCCTGCTGCCACGCTTGCGAACAGGCCGAATGTCGAGCGCTGAAAGTCGATCCCGCTGCATGGCAACGCAAATCAATCCTCGCCCGAAACGAGCCATAAAATTCACTTGTTCAGGCGTAATTAGCTCGGCCGCACAAACGAGATCGCCTTCATTTTCGCGCTGCTCATCATCGGTCACAATCACCATCTCGCCGCGCCCGATCGCTGCAATCACCTCAGGCATGGGGTCAAATGGCATAGTCGCCACCTCCCCAGTCTTCGTTTTTTCCTCGGTCGCTGTACGCATAAAAACCCTGAAAAGCTAACTCTTCAGGGCAGACTACACGTGTTGCGTGCGATCTTCTTTCATCCAGACTGTACTGTCGGCTACGCATCGTTGATATCTCAACGGATCGTATCAGTCGATGGCCTCATCGGCCAACCGAGTCGCGGGCTAACACCGCCGGTCAGGAATTCCCAAGGAGCATGCCTGCGAGACATACCCACCGAGTCACCTTGCCCTGAAGATCATTATCATTTGATCGTTCGTAATTTACAAAGAACACGATACGTATGTGATGCCGGTTTGCAAGAATGAAGTGCATGAGGAACATGGCAAGACGCAAGGCGTGGTGCCGGAGGTGGGAGTCGAACCCACACGAGGTTACCCTCGGCAGATTTTGAGTCTGCTGCGTCTGCCATTCCGCCACTCCGGCCAAAGTGCGGTTACTAGTATCAGGACTGGCCAAAATGTAAAGCGGAATTCCATTCCGCAAATTGATCTGGACATGACTCTGCAAAACATTAAGGTATGCACGTTCTTGACGGGAGTCGCGGTTATCGCAATCCCGACATCATCCGGAGGCGGGATACCGAAGCGGCCAAACGGGGCAGACTGTAAATCTGTTGGATTATTCCTTCGAAGGTTCGAATCCTTCTCCCGCCACCACTTGTCATGGAAAGACCACACGCACAAAAAATCAACGACCTCTCTGCTTGATACTTCGTGAAGTGTGGCCAACTCTTGCGGAGGCAAAAATTCGAGAAAAGTTTCTGAAGTCGGGAGCTGGACGGTTATAGATTAAGGATCAGCAGACTGTTTCGCCTATGGCGAGAAATCTGTTGGATTATTCCTTCGAAGGTTCTCCTCCATAGGCGGACGCGGAGACGAGGATTCCTTCTCCCGCCATCACTTGTCATGAAACCGTTATCAGAAATACTCCCGAACATACCTGGCAGCCCCGGGGTTTACGTGCTTTGCGGGCTCAATGGTCGTCAGTACACGGGCGCGGCTCGCAACCTTCATGAACGGCTTTGCGCCCACCTTGCGGGAAAGGCCACACGCACAAAAAATCAACGACCCCTCTATTTGATACTTCATGAAGTTTGGCCAACTTTTGCGGAGGCATTAATTCGAGAAAAATTTCTAAAATCGGGAGCTGGACGACTATGGATTAAGGAGCAGCAGACTGTTTCGCCGTAGGCGAACTCGCCTATGGCGAGAAATCTGTTGGATTATTCCTTCGAAGGTTCGAATCCTTCTCCCGCCACCATCACAAAGGACAACCCATGGCCTCGATCTTCACGAAAATTATTAACGGCGAAATTCCCTGCCACAAGATTGCGGAAGATGACCAGTTTCTCGCCTTTTTAGACGTGCGTCCCATCAAACCAGGGCATGCGTTGGTTATTCCCAAACAAGAGATTGACTACATCTTCGATCTCGAGCCTGATCTGCTTGGTTCCCTCATGCGTTTTGCGCAACCGGTAGCAAAAGCAATCGAGGCGGTGGTTCCGTGCACACGTATCGGCGTTGTGGTGATTGGATTAGAGGTGCCCCATGCCCACGTGCATTTGGTTCCCATAGAAGCAATTGGTGACATTAACTTTGCGCACGCGCGCCCAGCCGAGGCGGATGCATTGGCGGCATTGGCCAGCAAGATTCGCGAAACGCTAGATCGTTCATGAAGATCGTTTCCCTGCGAAAGCGCACAGTCTGACAGAAAAAATGCCCGGCTGCGAGTTCGTCGCCAGCCGGGCATTTCTTTTGGAATCAAATACTAACTTATCAGGGCGCATCCATGAACTGGATATCGGCCTCTTCGCGGATTTGCTCGATGTAAGCCCGCATAGCGTCCTGCCGCGATTGTTCGGTCAGATGCGTTGCAATCTGCTCACGACTTTCTGCTAAATCGGTTGTTCCGGCTTCAATCCGCTCGCTGACTTTGATGAGATGAAAACCGAATTGCGTTTCCACGATCTCGCCAACCTCACCAATTTCCTGCGTAAAAGCAGCCTCTTCGAAAGGAGGAACCATTTGGCCACGTCCAAATTGCCCCAGATCACCGCCCTGCGCGCTGCTTGGACAATCAGATTCGGCCTGCGCCAATTCGGCGAAGTCGGCTCCAGCTATGAGTTGATCACGAAGTTCAGCGATACGCTCACGCGCAGCTTCCTGCTCCTCTTCGTTCATTTCCGTGGTGTTGATTAAGATGTGACTAGCGCGGACAGACTCTGGCATGGTGAAATACTCTTCACGATGCTCGGCATGAAACGCTGCAATTTCGTCTTCGGTCGGCTCTAGAATGTGATCGACTTTCGCCTCCAACATCTTGTTTACCGCCATTTCCTGTCGCAGATTATCCCGCAGCGAGACCATATCCATACCGGCTTGCGCGAGTTGATCTTCAAGTTCCATGCCCGGAGGTAGTTGCTGACGAAATGCGTCAATCACTTCATCGATCTCGGCATCATCGACCTCAATACCTTCAGCGTCCACACGGTTAATCAGTAGACGGCGCATGATCAGATTTTCCATGGCCCCCTCCATCACCTCGTCACGCATTTGCGCCATTTGCTCTGGAGGAACTTGCTGCCCTTGGAAGCGCTGCATGATCATGTTCACTTCCTGCATCAATTCGCTTTGCCGAATTTCAGCGCCCTCGACCGTCACCAAAACCGGATCAGCCGCCGCTTCAGTGCTTACGTCGAATAGATCCTCGGCTTGACTGAGATCAACGTCATCGAAGTCGGCCACTGAATCGGCTTCACGCCCGCAACCTGATAGGCCCACCACTGAGGCCACCGCAACGGCGCCGATTCTCATTTTAGATAATTGTTTCATGTAAAGCATACTCCCATTGCCCATTTTCTTTGCGGGACTACCTCAAACCCACTTCTTGCCCGCATACTCTCAGAAGTGATACGTGTACTATGCTGCAATATGCTATACAGTCAAACTCGGAATGCATCAGGAACGAGCGACGAAACGCGTCTGATGCGAATCAGGGTTGTTATTCCGGAATGAGTTTCGTAGTGTAAGCTACGTTGGGGCGTGTGGTGAAACTGGCAGACACGCAAGATTTAGGTTCTTGTGCCGCAAGGCTTGGGGGTTCGAGTCCCTCCACGCCCACCAACGTATCGCTTGGCCGCGATCCTACCCGCGTCCCCTCCCCTCATTACCTATTGATGGATGGCACTGACTTCATCCGCCAGGATAGCAATACCCGCTTCAACATCTTCTGCATTGAGTGCATAGGAAAGACGCAGGCAACGATCCTGATGCTCGTGCGGCTCGGGCAAGCCGTAAAAGAAATAGTGTCCCGAAACCACCAACACGCCGCGTTTCTTCAGTCGCACGTATAGTTCACTTGATGAAATCGGCAGGCTGGGCAACCAAAGCCACAGGAAGAGGGCTCCTTCACTGACATGAATACGATATGGAATGTCAGCAGGCAAATACTGATCCAACCAAGCCAGTGCCTGCTTCGATTTGGCCTCGTAATAGGGCCGAATCACCTCACTGCTGAGCTCATAGAGCAGACCATTGCTTAGCAAAGGCGCGGCGATCGCTTGGCCGATATTTCCGTTCGCCAATCCGCAGACTGCGTTAATCGAACCGATCCGACGAATGACCTCAGCCGATGCGACAACAATACCTGTTCGCGTACCCGGTAAACCGAGTTTGGAGAGGCTCATGGCGAGTATGGTGTTTTCAGTCCACACCGGTTTTGTTTCTGAAAACATGATGTCGGGGAAAGGCGCGCCGTATGCATTGTCGACAATCAAGGGTATTTCGTACTCACCGGCTAACTGGTCCAATCGACGCATTTCTTCATCGGTCAGGACATTCCCGGTTGGATTTGTTGGCCGTGACACGCAAATGGCTGCGGTCTCCGGCGTGATCTCCAATTGATCAAAATCAATATGATACTTGAAGCGATGATCGCCGATCAGCTCAACGACCGGCGCGGTACTCGTGAACGCGTGCGGTGCGAGCAGTTGGTCAGCATAGCCTATGTATTCGGGATTGAGCGGAAGCAAGACACGAGAAAATTGAGTGCCATTCCGCCCCTTAAACATGTTCAACAGATAAAAGAATGCACTTTGGCTGCCATTCACGACCGCAATGTTTTCACGCGATATGGGCCAGCCATAACGCGATGCCAAACTATCAGCCATTGCATCCAGAAAGACAGGACTGCCCTGTGGCGTATCGTAGTTTCCGAGAATGCGCTCAACTTCGCCGGGCGATGCTTGAATGGCCTCCCATCGTTCACGCCAAACCGCCTCGACTTCGGGGATGTGCGCGGGATTACCGCCACCTAACATCCGATACGACTGCGTTCCCGACATCGCCACCCCAAGATCCTGCATCAGCGAATCGATGCCGTTGTCACTTCCAAGCTGTTGGCCAAATGTTGATAGATTCCACTTCATCGCATCACTTTAGAAGTAATCGTACGATTCGTATATCAGAATCCTTTTTACATTTGCGCTTGGAGCGCGTAACTATCCTGCCATGTTACTCTACGGACCCTATGCGGACTGGTGGCCGCTGCTATCTGCCCCGGCAGAATATGAAGAAGAAGCTGCGGCTTATACCGCTATTTTACAAAGTCACTGCCAGGGCGAGCTGCATACGCTATTGGAGCTGGGCTGTGGTGGCGGGAATAATGCCCATTACATGAAGCAGGACTTTCAGCTCACCCTATCCGATCTCTCAGCGGAGATGTTGGCGGTCAGTCAGGCCTTGAACCCTGAGTGTGAGCATGTCGTTGGCGATATGAGGACGCTACGGTTGAATCGTATATTCGACGCTGTATTCGTTCAGGATGCGATTGGCTATATGCTGACGGAAAATGATTTGCGGCACACTATAGCAACCGCATATCAACATTGCCGATCCGGCGGTGTGGCCTTGTTTGTCCCCGACTACACTATTGAGACATTCCAACCCTCGACCTATCATGGCGGGCATGACGGTGAGGATCGGTCCATGCGGTATCTACAATGGGATCACCCCATGACCTCGGCGGAGCCCGGTTATCGTATCGATTTTGCGTTTTTGCTCACCGACCACCGCTCCGGCCAAACAGAGGTGGTTCATGACCAGCATCGGTGTGGACTATTTTCAATTGCTGACTGGTTTCGTCTACTCGAGCAGGAAGGATTTACGCCTGACTCCGTCACGTTGGAAACAGATGAATTGGCCTGCGGATCATATCGCGCATTTATTGGGCGGAAAATCTGATAATTCCTGGATGTGGACAGAGCGATTGACAGCGCAATCGCCATTGTGTTTACTACTGCCCACTTCATGTGGGGGGCGGTAGCTCAGTTGGGAGAGCGTCGCGTTCGCAATGCGAAGGTCGTGGGTTCGACTCCCATCCGCTCCACCAGTTCTTAGCGCATCGCGTCGTTTCAGTTGGGCCGAATATCGAGCGCTTTTAGTCCGAGCAATACATCAACAGCTCGTCGCATTGTCGCATCACCACGGATACGATTGTACATGGCTTCTTGCTCCACCTGCTCATCCAAAATGGCCGTACGGGTTGAGCGAGTCGGTGGGTGCGAGATATCGGCCAGTGCCGTGACAACGTCAGGCCGAACACCGACCATCCCGTCAAACACTTTGCCGCCACCAGTTACTAATCGGCGAATCGCGATGTAAGCGGCTAGTTGGTCATCAAGCTGGACACGGTCACGTATCAGTAAGTCACCGCTCGTTTGCTGTCCGAACAACATGACCCCGCGCACGCTATCGCTCAAAACCGCGGCCAACACTTCGGCTGCGCCACCGGTGCGGTCATCAACCAAAACCATTAAGGGCATCGCGATCAGATTATCATGCGCTGCTGTGCGCACGATCAGGTCTTGATCTGCCAAGTCGCGGTAAGCAAACAGAAACGTTCCCGCAGTGGCAAATCGTTCGGCAATCGCCCCCACCGCCTCCAGCGAGCTTCCATCGGCGCCGCGCAGATCGAGGAGCGCCCCATAGGATCCGGATTCGGCCCACTCATCCAGCGTTGCGGTAATGGCCTCACCCGTTTCTTCTCGCAATACGTTTACCCGTAGATACCCCAACTGAAACGGTAAGAGCTCGGGTTCATCCAGATCACTCAGCTGGTGCGCCACGCGCTCTACCAACTGGGTCGTCACGTGCCCTTCCCCGTCACGAACAACCAAGCGGACAGGCACAGGTTCCGAACTCTGCAATGCTCGCTTGAGTGTAAAGAGCCCCTGATTTTCAACAGCATGCTCATTGATCCGAAGCAGTACAGCCCCCTTCACTTCGTTATGCTCTTCATCACGCACACCACTGATTCGCACACCCTCTGTCGGAAACTCAGGCACAATGCCCGCATCATAGGTCCAGCCATCACGACGCCGACGAATGGATTCCTCCATGTCATCGCTTAACAGGCTACCAAGAGGATCGGTCGACTCCAGTATCGATTGGATCAAGTTGCGATACGCAGCATCATCATCGATAAGTAACCCAAAGCTTTCAAGTTGCTGAACGGCCTCGCCAAGACGCGTCATCAACGGCGATTCAGCTACTATCTCGTCGCGCGAGCCATGCACTTCTTCGACATCGAGGGCCAGCGGCACTTCCGCGTTGGTCAGTTGCAGAAACCCGACAGCTACTAATAGAGCGACGCACTTTCGGCTGACGCCGAAACAGAGCGGAGCAGTTGCGCGATACAAGTGATCAGAAACGTAATATTTACTCATGAGTCAGAACCAACGATCCGGAATGGTAATTCGATTTCCTCCATACCCGTTGCTGAGGTACGAATAAGTAACGTCGCCTCAGCAAGGCCCGCGTGCGCACGGAGATTTGTAAGTTGAATGCGATATGCACCGCGCGGCAGCGAAAAGATGTTCACGCTGATGTCCTCGTCCGGCGGAATAACTTCCAGGATCTCGAACTCATTAATGGCACCGGGCCGCACAACGACATAGCGGGTTACCGCGTTCGCGTTATCCCGCATCAACGTAATGGCTTCTGGAGCGACAGCAAGCGCACCCACGAGTTCAGCCGATACAGGAATCGTCAGCAGGGGAAAGCTCGAATGCGATGTCTGAAGTTGCAGGGAACCTTGGTGATGTCCTGGCCGCCCTTCCATCGTGACAGAAAGACCGATGCGATAATGGTAAGGCGTTAACTCTTCGATTCGTTCAACCTCCATGCCAGCAGCGGAAACGGAGGTCTGATGGATTTCGAAAGGCTGTGAGGCCATACCGATAATTTCAACCTCGCGCTCTGCTTTTTGGCCGGCCATCAGCTGACCGAAAATAACATTCTGCGGACGCACTTGTAGCTCACGAATTGCTTCACCGGACATGGTTAACCGGAGCGACCGCTGATTGGGGTCATTGGTCTCGAGCGTTAATGTGCTTCGCTGACGCCCCTGACGCCCTCGCAAGTTGTAACTAGCGGTGATTTCAGAGGTTTCGCCTGGCTCAATCGATCGCGCGGTGACATTGCCAACGGTGCAACCACAAGATGATCGGATATTCGTGATCTCGAGCGTGCTGTCTCCTTCATTACGTACCAGAAACGTGTGATCAATAGACTGGTTGTTATGTTGGGGCCCAAAATTAAAATCGGGCTCATCCACTGCGGCTCGAGGCACGGCCACTACCTGCCCTGCCAAGCCCAACATTAAGCATCCGACGATAAATTTGATACGCATACGTTCACTCCTCATTGCTTTGGAAGACTACGCCCGAAACGGCGCTATGGCAAGTTTGACACAGCTTCAAGCGGCGCATCATGCATGCGAGCACTTGCCACACAAGCCCTACTCGTATTATCTTCCCAGCCACCGGAAGGAATTTACAATGGCAACTGACCCATTCTATATCACTACGCCCATATATTACGTCAACGACAAGCCACATATCGGTCATGCATACACGACCATTCTGGCCGATGTCCTGGCGCGGTATCATCGTTTGCTACAAGACCCAACTTATTTCCTGACCGGCACGGATGAGCACGGCCAGAAAGTTCAACAAGCGGCGGATAAAGCCGGTATTACGCCGCAGGAACAGGCGGATCGCACTGTCGTGCGCTTTCAGGATCTTTGGACTAAATTGGATGTCACCCATAATGATTTCATCCGCACCACAGAGCAGCGACATACCGAGGTTGTCCAGGCGATTTTGACCGACTTGTACGAGCGCGATGAAATTTATAAGGCCGAATATGACGGCTGGTATGATGTTTCAAGTGAGACCTTTGTCACGGAACGGGAAGCTGAAGAGTCTGGCGGCGAAAAGAATCCGAATCTCACTAAGATTAAGGAAGCCAACTACTTCTTCCGGATGAGCAAATATCAGGACTGGCTGATCCAATATATTCAGGATAATCCGTCCTTCATTCAGCCCGATCATCGTCGTAACGAGACACTCGGCTTCCTCCGTAAACCGCTCACCGATTTATGCATTTCTCGTCCTAAAACTCGCTTGAATTGGGGCATCGAGCTGCCTTTCGACGAAAATTTCGTGACCTATGTTTGGTTCGATGCGCTGGTCAACTATATCAGCGCAATCGGCTACCGCAGCGATGACAAACAATTTGAGCAATGGTGGCCGGCTTCCATTCACCTGATCGGCAAAGACATTCTCACCACCCACACCGTGTATTGGCCAACAATGTTGAAAGCAATGGGCGTAGAGCAGCCGAAAAGTATTTTTGCGCACGGTTGGTGGTTGTCCGGCGCGAGTAAAATGAGCAAGTCGGTCGGCAATGTCGTTAATCCCATGGAAATGATCGACCGATACGGTGTCGACGCCTTCCGCTACTTTTTGATCGCTGAAATGACAGTTGGCCAGGACGCCAGTTTCAGCGAGGAGAGCTTCATCAAACGCTTCAATGCGGATTTGGCCAACGATCTCGGCAACTTAATGAGTCGAGTCGTCAAAATGATCCGCAAAAACGCGGGAGCAAAGATTCCTGCGGTCGAGGGCAACCCGCTAGCTGGCGAAGAAGAACGTCAAGTCTGGGACGCCATTCAATCTGCGGTTCAGAGCATCGCGGACACGGTAAACAATGTGCGTTTGGATCAAGGTCTGGCGGCTGTGCTATCCGCGGTCCGTGCAACGAATCGCTACTTAGAGCTGAAACAACCATGGACGCTGGCAAAGCGAGGCGGCCAAGAGGCTGCGCTCAATATCGTGCTCTACACAGCAGCCGAGGCATTGCGCGTCATTTCCGGTCTCCTCTACCCTGTCATGCCAGAACGCATGGCCGCGCTCCGAAAGGCGCTGGGTGTCGCTTCAATCGAGCCGAAATTCGAGCTTTTAGATGCGTTTGGCATTCTCAAATCTGGCACCAGTGTTGCAGATCCGGGAGCCTTGTTCCCACGCATTCAAACCAAAACCCAACCCATCGAACAGGAATTACCCATGAGCGAGTCCCCCCAGACCAATCCAGCTCCCGCGCAACCGAAAAGTACGCCTAAAGCGGCAGTGCCTGGCGTGATTGAATACGATGAGTTCTCAAAAATTGAGCTGCGAACCGCTCGCATTGTCTCTGCCGAGCGTATAGAAGATGCGAATAAGCTTCTGAAACTGATCGTCGCTGTCGGCGAAGAGCGCAGGCAACTGGTTGCTGGAATTGCGCTCTATTACACCCCCGAGGAACTGTTAGACAAAACCGTCGTCATCGTTGCCAACTTGAAGCCGGCAACCATCCGTGGGGTTAAATCAGAGGGCATGCTACTGGCCGCGACCAAAGGCGGCGGTCTGCGATTGATCACCGTGGATGGAAATCAATCATCCGGCGCAGTGGTCAAATAAGACCCAGAATCTGGTTCTCAGTGAACTTTTACCGCACACGAAACTTTCCAGTTATCAGGGTGTTGACATACCCTAAGCCCATTCGTATAGTCGGCGTCATAAATGGGCGAGCGTAGCTCAGTGGTAGAGCTCCACCTTGCCAAGGTGGCTGTCGTGAGTTCGAATCTCATCGCTCGCTCCATTTTTTATTCTTTTGGTAGCTCAAACCAAAAGAGACTTCCCTGACCCTCTTCGCTTTGCATGCCGATTCGGCCCTTGTGCTGCTCTATCGCTAATTTGCAAAAGGCTAGTCCGACGCCAGAAGAAGCGCACACGGGGAGATTGCCCTCATCACCAACCTGAGTGAACTTGTCGAAAATGAGATCATGATATTGAGGCGCAATGCCACGCCCCGTATCCTTTACTTCCACTCGGGCAGAATCTGTTTGATCAGCAATTGAAATGACAATCTGATCGCCCGGCGAGCACGCCTTAATTGCATTCGATAGCAGGTTTGAAAATACGCGCTTAATCAAGTGGATATCGAAAGCGCACGCAGCGTCTGCCCCATGAATAGAAACCTTTACGCCAAATTGCGCAGCCATGAGTGTATAAATTTCTGCCACACCAGTAGCGACATCGAGAATCGATGCCTTACTCTTTTCAACGGGCATTTTCCCGTCTTCCAAGCGGCTGATATCTAACAAGGCATCCACAATACGCGACATCTCCTGGACGCTGCCACGAGATAAATCAATCGCATCGCCAATCCGTTCTGCCACCTCACGGTCGCAATCGACTTTTGCCAAGTCATTCTTAACAAGATCAAACACATTTACGATGATGGTCAGCGGAGATCGCAGATCATGCACAATCATATGCATGAGGTTTTCACGCTGTCGCTCAGACTCCCGCAAATCGAGATAGCTTTTCCGCAAATCGGCCTCACTCTGTGTCACACGCTGCTCAGCGGCCGTCCGCAACCTCACCTCACGGGCGAGTCGGCGATTCCACCAGAAAATCGTCAACAGGATAGCCGACCCGATGAGTACAATACGAAGCAAGGGCCAGTAATCGATCGGCTGACGATAATCAATCCATACCCATTTACGGTAGACCGCCGCTTGCTCCTCCTCCGGTATAGCGCGTATCGCCTTATTCAATATCTCGACAAGTAGCGGCCAATCGCTTCTGACTCCTATATGTAGCGTATTTTCATACTCCGTCTCACCCGCGATGCTGAGCGACCAATCGCGCATGGCCGTCAAGTAGTAGTTGCCCTGCATCACGGAACCTACAAACGCTTCCGCCTCCCCTGCACGGACGGCGCTCAGGGCTTCCTCGACACTGCTCACCAGCAGCTGATTTATGCCCGGATAATCCCGGGCTAACCAAAAGGATTCGATATATCCGGCAGGAATCGCAACCGTCGCTCCTTGCAAGCTCGCCAGATTTCGGATGTATGGATGATCTTTGCGGGCATAGATCACCACCGGAGCAGATAGATAGGATTGCGTGAGCAGGATATCCTCCGCTCGGTCTTCCGAGAACCCGACGCAACTAACGACATCGATCTCTCGCCGCTTCAGTAATTTAATCGTTTCAGACCATGGCCTTGGTGGTTCGAAAATAAAACGAATACCCAATTTGGCTTCGATTTGTCTCAACAAGTCGACTGAAAATCCCTGCGGCCTGCCATCTGCACCTTTGAACTCAATCGGCGCCCATGCCGGGTCCCACCCCAAGCGAATGCGGGGATTAACCATTAACCATTCGCGTTCTTCTCTCGTCAGATGTAGTCCGGGATCGGCTTCCAAAGGCAAAGGTATCCAAAAATCCAAAATCGCGTAGCGTCGCTCAAGGGGCATCGCATCCAGCGCCTTGTTCAATAATGGGACCAAACGCTCCAGATCTTTACGAACGCCCATGTGCAAGGGCAGAGACTCCGTGCCGATCCGACGCATAACGCGCAGATTTGCCAGCGAAAGATTCTGCATCGTATGCGTGACGGTAGCCAAGTTACCGATCACAGCATCCATTTCACCTGCCGCAACAGCCAACATAGCCTCACGAAAAGAGTCGAAAAGCGTTGGGTTAAAATCCGTTTTGGCCCTGATGTAACCGTGATGAGAACTATCCCGCTGCACAGCAATGCGTTGCTCATCCAGCTCCGTTAAATCGCGGTATTCAGTATCACGCCGAGAAACAGCGACCCGCACAAATTCCAAGTAGGGCTCGGTGAAGTCCAAGTAGGCTTCACGCTCAAGGGTGTGCCCAAGACACGGAAGTAAATCAATTTCGCCGCGCTGAATCGCCGCAATACTGTCTGGCCAAGAAGCCTGGGGAACTCGTTCAAACGTGATCCCCAGTTTATCGCCGACCCAGTCAAGAAAGTCGGCAGCAACACCACGAAACTGGCCATCAGGCCCGATTATTTCGAACGGCGCGAATTCAGGATCATACGAGAAACGAACTACGCCTAACTCATCCAGCCAGGCTCGATCTTCAGGAGATATTTCAAAGGCGAGCGCCAACGGCGCAAAAGCTGTCAGCAGACAAAAGAGCGCAACCCGAAGCATCCTGGCGATGCCCGAACAGTGACTCAAGATCCACCCCGCATTACGACGGTGATGCCCCCCCATCAAGCTCATCCCGCTCATGCGCCATAATTACTTTACCGAGGTTACTCAAACAAGCGTAATTACGATAAAAGCACGGTCCACCCAGGGTCAAAAAGTTCTCTGCGCGGACTCGCTTGCGGAGAACCACTTACACACAGCTCCCAACAAGTTGGTCGAGCTCCGCGAGACCGGAAGCCACACAGCGCTGAGCCATTTTCCATTCCTATCGCGGCGTCGCAGAGCTCCGCCCTCCAAAATGACCATCATGCTTTGACTCGCGTGTGGAGGGTCGAGCTCCGCGAGACCGGAGGCCGCACAAGAGTTTGCATATGCCCATGCAAGATCGCGGTGTCGCAGAGCTCCGTCCCTCGATATGGGGTCCAAATCGTTCATTAGAAATTCCTTGCGGAGAAATGAATGACACTGCGGGCCACCCCACGTCTAGTCGCGCATGATCCGATAGAAGCCCGTGGGTGAATCGTTCATCGGCACTTCGATCTGGTCACCTGTCACACCCGTCATCCAGTTGGTGAAGCTGTATGGAACCAGGGTTTCGGCGTGCATAATCGTGAATGTCGCGCCAGGCTGATCCGGCCAACGCAACTCCAGCATGTCCGTTTGTGGATTCCAGCCGAGCATATCAAAGTTGAAATCATCATCCGAAACCAGTTCAACCCGGTATGCCAGCGTGCGGTCGCTGAATGAGAATCGATATGTCCCAGCAAATGGCCCCGGCACGACGATATTGGGACCTCCCAGCACCCCATTGCAGACGGCCGGATTATTGGTCGAATGCGATGTATGGCTGCCCCAATTATCATTCGCCCAGTCGTTTCCGGTCACAAACTTAAACTCAATCGCTTCCGGCTGATTCAGCTCAAAGGTAGTCTCCCACTGGTTCTGCGCATTCACCCACATATTGGGCTCAGTATTCCAACCATTCATGGTCCCAGCCACCGCCATATCATCATTGAGCGGCGGTGGCGGCGCGACATCGCCGACTCGATCCACTGAGAAAGCCAGTGTCGCCGTATTAAAGGTGAACTCATATTCGCCGTCAAAGGGACCGTAAATCCGCAGGTTTTGGGGGACTCCCATGATGGCCGTGCCCTCAATCGGGAAGTCATAAGGAAACTGCAGGTCCCCACCCCAATTAGGATTATCCCAATTGCCGTCAGATACAAATTTGAATTCGAGCAGACCAGCCTGCACGATCTCGGCGCTGAAGGCCCATTCATGTTCGCCCGTAGAAACCATATTGGTCGCGGTGTTCCACCCGTTGAAGTTGCCAGCTACGGCCATGCCGTCAAAAGTTGGGAACTCGCGTGATACCCCGTACTCGAACGTTGTGCTATTGAAGGTGAAGGTATAGTCGCCATTCAATGGTCCCTGTAGCCGAATATTCGCCTCCTCTTTCAGCACCGCCGTGTCCGTCAACGGATCCGTGCTATGCACGACATCATGGCCCCAATCGACATCAAACGATCCGTTCGCCGCAAACTTAAACTCTAAGTCATCGCTCTGACTCAGCGTGACGGTTACCTCCCAAAGGTCGGCGCCGACCAGTGTCATGTTCGGTGCCGGATTCCACTCATTGTCCGGAAACGTGCCCACTACCGCCATATTAGTGATCGGCAAACGCGATTCTGTAATCGAATAATCTAATGTGTAGCTATTGAACTCGACGGTGTAATCACCCAGGAAAGGTCCCGCCACAATCGTATTGTTGACCTCCCCGAGTTGCGCCGTGCCCTGTACGGGAAATACGTTAGGATGCGTCGTGTTCTCGCTCCAGCTCGTCGCCCAACTGCCATTCGCGGC
>SLCI01000135.1 GCA_007125875.1 Kiritimatiellia bacterium
CCGATCCGCGGGCGGGCAGCAAATTCGCGGTCACAGACCCGGATGCCGCGAGTTGTTGATTAACGGCAGCCTTTTCATCGCTCGCCAACATGATGTCTGCAGGCACGGCGATGCCTTGCACCTGTCCGGATACTTCGGTGTGTTGTCCTATTACAGCATCTTGGACCTGCGCGCCTCGATGCAGTTGGGCGCCCGGCCAAATTACGCATCGATGAAGTTTGGATCGCGGATGCACTTTCGCATCCTGCGCCACGCACACATCTGCCGGATACCGGTTTCCAATCCTTTTCGGTCTATTCTCCGAGGACGTGACGGAGCACGTCCCTCCAGAATGCTTCTGTAGTAACTGGTCCTGCTTAGCGTGTATCGGAGGGGCAACCTCTGTGTTGCCCTGAGAATGTGCCGAAAAGTTATAGCAACTGGTATGAGCCTTGTCCGGAGCGAACCATTGCGCGGTTTCGGCGTGTGTCTCAATGTAGCGTTCCGGTGTGCCGACGTCCGACCAATAACTGTTGGGCAGCTTCACGCCCGCAATGGTGCAGCCCTTGCCTTGTGCTCTTTGATAGGCGGCGATGATTGATGCAAAAGTCGGTTGTTCCGGTAGATAACGCAGAATCTCGCGCGTGAGTAAGTGGAGTCCGCAAAAGGTGTAGGTGTTCTCCCCGCCCGGATCGCTGACGGCAAAGTCGGTAATTACTTCTTCTCGCATGCGAACGGTGCGGGGGCCGCGTTCAGCGGTAAGCCAGCAGGCGGCCAATGGGGTTGGTTTCTGATTCAAGGCTCGCAAGAAAGGGGCAGGGCGAATGCCGTAAGCTACGACGTCCGCGTTGATCAGCCAAAAGGGTTGCGGATCAAAGAACCAGCCCGCCTGAATCAATGCGCCGCCGGTACCCAAAATGTTGGGCTCAAAGGAAACACTGATGCGAGCCGTAGACTCCGCTTCGGCCAGCCGCATCGCCTCACGAACGACCTGTTCTGCATGGTGATGTGCATTAACCAAGATGTGCTGCACGCCCCACTGGCTGAGCAGTTGGATATTGCGGGCCAGCAGCGACTGGTTCCAAAGCGGCATCAGTGCTTTGGGTATCTGCTCAGTCAGCGGCCTCATCCGCGTGCCGTAACCGGCGGCCAAAATCATGGCGCGCCGGGGACGCGTGTGCGGTGCGATCTGTTGTGGCCGGGTCATCGTTTCCAGCGGATGCCCGCCTCGTCGTTACTTCCCAACGGCTGATTGCTCTTGCAGGGCGCGGCGACGACGATACAGGGCTTGTTGAACGATCATCAACACGTTCTGGGTCGACCAGTACAAGGCCAGTCCGGACGCGAAGTTGTAAAGCAGGACCAACATCATAATGGGCATCACGCGCATCATGGTTTTCTGCACTTGCACTTGTTGTTCACTGCCTGTGCTCGCCATCGGTGTCAGCTTCTGTTGGAAGTACATGGTCACAGCCATAAAGATCGGCAGGATGTTGAGCGGTAGCGGCAACACATCGCCCAAGATGCCTTCCGGCTCGCTCAAGTCATCGATCCAGAGGAAGCTGGCGTAGCGCAGTTCCACTGCGGTGCGCAACAGGTAGAAGAGGCTGATGAAGACGGGAATCTGGACTATCATCGGCAGGCAGCCGCCCAACGGATTGATTTTGTGCTCCTTGTAGAGCTCCATCATCGCTTGCTGCCGCTTTTGGGCGTTGTCTTTGTATTTCTCGTTGAGTTCCTTCATCAGGGGCGCGACTTCCTGCATCCGCCGCATACTCTCGGTACCCTTGTGCGTTAAGGGCCAGAAGAGGATACGAATGATCACCGTCAGCAGCATGATCGCAACACCGTAATTTCCGAAGACGCCATAGATGCCGGAGAGGCCCACCATCAGCAATCCGGCAAAGAAGCGGATTGGGGCCCAGCCCAGCTCGAGAATACGATCTTGGTGGAAGCCAATGGCGCGCAGTCGATCCAACTCCTGCGGGCCGGCGAACAGGACATACTCACGACTAAACTCACTGCCGGCCGCGAGCGTGCTGGTTGGGAATTGGAGCGCCGCCCAGATCGCTGCTGGTTCGCGCGTTGGGCTGGCTTCGATAAAGACGATACTGTTTTCCGTGTCGAGCGTGCGCGGCCGCAGACTCTGCACGAAATACTTGTTCTTCACGGCCACCCAGTCGACCGGTGTGTTCAGTGGTTGGGTCACAATGTCGGCCGTGGTTTGCCGCATCCAGCGATTGTGCAGGTCTTTGCTCCAGCGTTTGACCGAGTCCGCTGGCAACAACGTGTCCACGCCGAGCGGGAACATGCCGTAAGTGCTGGATACGCCAGGTACTGGTTCCATGCGTCCGGTTACTAGCCGAAAGGCGGGCAATTGGAGCGGCTGCTGTAGTTTGTTTTGAAAGGTGTCGGTAACATGAAACACGTAATCGTCGGTCACCCGAATCTCGCGCACAAAGCGCAAGCCATAGGGGAGATCGGTGCTGAAACGGAGGCCATCGCCGCCGAGCAAAGGTTCGGCTTCAAAGTTGTGTCGCTGGGTGAGGCCGGAAAACCCTTCAATAGCCAGCGCGCGCTGTTCACCAAACTCCATCACGACCGGGGGACTGTCGGGTTCGTTGAGCTCGTCAAAGTCGTGCATCACAATTCGTGCAATCGTGCCGCCACGCGACGAAAAGCTGACGGTCATTCGTTCCGTCGCGACCTCAATGAGAGTCTCCTCGATGCGCTCTTCCGCCGGTGGTTCGGGTGCGGGTTCAGGCGTAACCGGTGCCGGTGCCTCATCCAAGGCATGCTCGGCTACAGGGGCCGGCGCGATTTCGGCGAGCGCTTCCTCTGCCTGGTCAGCAGCGGGAATCGGTAAAGGCGCTTCGGCCATATCGATCGGCTGAGGCACGGCCTCTTCGGGTTGGCCGGTCTGATCCGTTTCCTCGGGCACAGGGGCGTCGGGGAAGAAGGTTGGTTTGATAAAGTGTTTGTCGATCGGACCCCAAAGGAAGAGGAGCCCCATCAAGCCCACCATGATCAGTACGTCTTTCTTATTCATTTTTTTCCGCGTTCCCTTGTTCCGATAATCCATTTTTCGGCGGCACCGGATCATAGCCGCCCGGGTGCCAAGGATGGCATCGACAAATCCGACGCACACCCAAGGAGCTTCCCCGTAAAGGGCCATGCTTCTCTAGCGCTTCAATAAAATAATTTGAACAAGAGGGATAAAAGCGACAGGTCGGGCCGAAAATGACCGATAGGGTCATCTGATACAGCCGAATCAGCGCAATCATTATCTTGCTCATGCATCCTCGCGCTCATCAATCGGTACACCAAGTTTCGACAACAAGCGCAAAAGCTCTGTCTCCACTTCTGAATGAGCTGCCGTTACGATGGCGCGTCGTGCCACAATCACAACATCTACTTTTCGGCCCAGTCGGTATCGATTGGTGCGCCACGCTTCGCGTAGTTTTCGTCGCGCGCGACTTCGCTCAACCGCGTTACCGACTTTTCGGCTGGCGATCAAGCCAATCCGCAAGGCCGTATCATCCCCACGCCGAGTGCGTACGACCATAAAGCGACCGACAGCCGAATGATTTTGGTCAAAAGCCTCTTGGAAATGAATGGATCGGGTGAGCCGTTGGGCCCGACGTAATCGACGGTCAGGACCGGCCGCGCCATGGCGCGCCACATCGGGTTGCGCCTTCACGGAGCATAGCCTCAGTCAGCGACAGTCAATGACTTGCGTCCCTTTAAGCGACGACGCGCCAAGATCTTGCGGCCATTGGCCGTGCTCATACGTTGGCGAAACCCGTGCTTGCGGGCGCGCTTGATTTTCGAGGGTTGATAAGTCCGTTTCGTCATAAGATCCTCACACTTCCTTGCAAAAAAGAGGGGCAACGTAGCAGTTTCTACCTTGCTGTCAATGTAAAACGAAGGTTCTGACTGGCCTCGCGACCCAATTTTGCGCACACTGCGAAGCTCGAAATGGATCCTCTAGTCAAAATATTGATCGTCTTTGCGGCCATGCTAGTGGCTAACCGGCTGCGTTTGCACTTGAGTATTGCGCTGGTTCTGGGTGGTTTGACGCTGGTTTTCTGGGCCGGACGCGGATGGGACGGTGCTTGGGGCGACTTGTATTATGCGTTGCAGCAGGCGGAATTATGGTTGTTGCTGGTCGTTACGGCTTTGATTTTCGAGTTTGGCCGTCACATGGCGGAGGAACGGAACGCCAATGTCTTGATGCGGGCGGCGCGGGCGTGGGGTGGTCGTCACGGGCGCGCACTCAGCTTGATGGCGATACCGGCGGCGATTGGGCTCGTGCCTATGCCGGGCGGGGCCCTGTTTTCCGCGCCGTTGGTGGATCGGGCTGTGCCCGAGTCGGAGTGGGACGCGG
>SLCI01000127.1 GCA_007125875.1 Kiritimatiellia bacterium
GCCGTTCAATCTGGTTAACAGGAGTGATCGGCTCAACACGCCAGTGACGCGACATACTCGCCCATCACGTTTAATTCGGCAATCTCTTCGCCTTCCAGAATGATTTCACGATAGCCTGACTCACGGGGGTCCGGCTTCAAAATAATCCGCTTATGATGCCAACTGTCTTCCCTAATTTCTTTTTCGCTGTGGTACACCTTAACCGTAAAACGTCCAAAATAAGGGTCTTGAATATCATGGTGATGGACTAGAACTACCTTCCCATTGCGGCTCCCGCCTGGATCTTTGCGAAACAGACACCAAGCGCCGTTGGCTATACGACGGTTCATCGATTCGCCAACTACCTGCACAACGAAATAATCTGCTTTTGCAGAGAATGGTTCCGGCAACTCCACCCAATCACATCCTTCAAACCACTGCTCTGGGCTGAACTCTCCGGCCGCCGCCTGTAAATCAAGCAAGGGCACCGCGTTTTGATAAGGACGCACTTCATCCGGATCCAGCACCCGAAAGGGCACAGGTGTTTGTTGCGGCGTTACAGTTTCAGCCGGATTTTCCATCAAGCGAAGGGCGGCTTTGAAGTACTCATTGGTTTCGCGGTCCGCGCAAAATATGTAACATCCTTTCTGACCGCGGGTCATCAAGGTCCGGTAGGTGTTCTTGATGATTTCGTCCGCCTTGGTGCGCGCCTCGGACTTATTGAGCTTAAGCGCCTTCTTGTATCCCTTCACAGAGGAATCCATCGCTGAACGACGTGTTGCATCCGTTACAACCTGCCCATCACGAACGATGAAATCCGGCCCGACAATTACCCCAATATAATCCAGCTCCAATCCTTGACAGGTATGAATACAGCCAATTTCATTAACGGACGATTCCTTTAGAATCCAAAGATTCCCGTCCGTACTCAGGTTCCAGCGCATGGCGAAGTCATACTCAGGGATGCTGACATCCATGGCTTTCGGATTCTTCTTGCTGGCCCAATCCCAGCAGTACCCGGCCACCATCCGCGCCTTGTTGCACTCCTGATTCCTCTCGAAAATCATCCGCCATAAAGCATTCGGATCATCGAAGACACGGAAGTCGTAACCGAGTTCTCCCGACCAATTGGCAGTCTCCCTTATCTGCAATGTATGGTCTATCCAGGCAAGATAGCCATCCGATCCATTACAGCGAAACTGTGAGGCCAACCTCAACTCTGTCACATCAGCTTCGCATCGTGCGGCCCACTGACGAATATCCTCTTTTCTGCCCACATCCTTCCACGTTACGCGCTGCTCTTCGTCGATGAAAAAGACACTCAACTTCGAGGCTTTGATGATCTCCTTCATCTGGTTTTCACCCAGATTCTGATACATGCCGGACTTTTCATTCAGACGATGCGCCTCGTCCACCACAAGCACGTCAAATTAATCCGGCTCCGTGTCCACGTAGGCTCCCAAACCCTTGAATAGATTCTCAATTCGAGAACGGCTATACGACCCGGTCAACTTACTGTGATACACATGCCGCGGCGCAGCGTTTTTAGTGACATAGTGTGCAATCTTTTCCCGGTTGATGAACTCTACGAGCAGATTTATGGCCACCACGGACTTCCCTGTACCGGGGCCCCCATCCACAATCAGCACCTGCTTGCGCCCGCGCTCAGCCACATCAGCAAGCGCCAACGCTGTCTCGTAAACCAGTTTCTGATCGTCCACTAAAAGAAATTCTTTGTTCCCTTGCAGCAGCCCCAGCAGCGAATCGGCCAGACTTTTCGAGGGCTTTATTCGCCCTTGATCGATCCGGTATATTAGCTTTCCCCGATCTCCTTCCCGCACATGCTTTTCAATGAAGGCCTGTAGTTTGGCCACATCGCCTTTAACAAATGAAGGAGCGCGGGCAGTTTGCTCCGAGTAAAAGGGATCGTTGATGACATGGGGCGAAGGGCAGTTGTGAAGATAGGCGCAGGGCCGCAGCAAGATGTGCTCGGTGCGGATAGTTTCATTAAAATCCTCGAGTAACGCAGCGTATGACCATGCCTGAAACGATGGGTGGCTCGTTTCAACGAAGCGCCCCTGCAGCATGGTTGCGACAATGGCATCCTTCTCCGTGCGGCGCACATCCTGCCATTGCTTCAGCTCAACAATGACCGCCACATCGTTACCAGCATCATCGTGACCGGTAAGAATGAAATCGACGCGCTTCGAGGTCTGTGGAATGTTGTACTCAATGGCCACCCCGCAATCATTGGGGACCCGGCTTTGCACCAGCACGTTGTGCATATACTGCATCGAATTCCGCCATGATTCGACTTCACTACGACTGGTGGAGTGATGCAAATAACGCTTGAACAGGGTCAGAATCTTGTCGTCAATGCGGTTCGACAATTCATCTCTGATGAAGTCGGATTTGGTGGCCGCATAAATGATCATGACGACGGATGTTCCTCGCGAGGGTATTCCGTATATTTGCGCGCGCTACCTCGAACTTGTTCCGCCGGATATTTAGCGGCATTTGCATCAATCTTCTGCATACCGCTCTGAAGATGCGGCCGGACGATCCGTTGGTGCTCTACAATATGGGCATGGCTCTGAGCGATATCGGACGCGTTGAAGAAGCGGTTCGACTGTTATCCCGGTTAACAGAGATCGAACCTGATAACCCCCGTGCGTGGAATGCGCTAGGCATTGCTTACCAGCGCAGCGATGATTGGGAAGCAGCTATTTCGGCCATGGAGGAAAGTGTCCGGCTGGATCCCAACGATGGGTTTGCGCTTCGGAATCTCGGCGGTCTCCTTACGAGCCGCTCGCCTAAATACGCGTTGGAGCTTTTGGAACGCGCCTACCAACTCATGCCTGAAGATCAAAGCGCCGCCTACGGATACGGCATGGCCTTGCATCGCGCAGAACGCACGGAAGAGGCGGACCCAATTCTTAGGCGAGCCGTCGAGCTCAATCCCCTCACCGATATTGCCGAGAGCGCCAAGTCCGTACTGAGAGAAATTGCACAGCAGACCCTACGGGACAACGTGCCGACCGGGTTCCGACCAGATGCGATGATGTATTGCTTGGGGGCACTGAAGTTCTTCAAACAACAACCTGAAAAGCTGCAGGAAGTAACCTTTGAAATCGCCATGCTCGGGCGACAAGGCTTAGATATCAATGATTCCGAACAAAAACATACCCTCAAATCTATGGCCGGCAGCTTCTCCGGGCTGCACCTCGTGGCCTACATGTATGTTGGGCTCAAGCAGATAAACCCAGAAATGGATGCAGGTATTGATTTGTCGGCGGAATATTTGCAGGCAAAGGAATTATTTGATGGGGCATGAAGCGAATCGCCCTTCGGGGGTATCGCTCAAAGTCGCCGGCTCCGTCACCGAGGCATTTTTTGCGACGAGGTCGGGTCGAGACGCAGCCTCATCCAGCACCACCCGATCCGGTAGGTCAGCCACATAGCCGACCGGATCGCGGCCGGTCGCCTCACGCTGGACATCGCCGTCAAACGAAAAGTGGGCAAACCCCAGCGCATCTCCCACCTGTCGTGCCAGTGTCGTCTTACCGCACTGGCGCGGACTATGAATCAACACCATCGGCGAATCGTCCAACGCCTCCTCTACGCGCTCCCGCAGCAGACGCGGATACACCTTGGCCTCACTCATATCGGCTATCTGTAACTTTCGGTTCGTCCAATTGAAAGTTTTCCTCCGTCTAATTGTCAGCGCATATACGCTGGGATAGTGGCCGACGACTTCGGCGATGATATTGGCGGCCAGTTCCCGGAAGATAACTTAGCGGAGATGTTGGATGGCTTCGTCGGCACTCTTGGGCACAGCGGTCTATCCCGCTTTGCTCCAAGGTCCCGGCGGCACCCAAGAACGATCAGGTATAGGCTGCTCGGTGATCAAAAGTTCAAGCACCGGCCCGATGAATTCGCTGATAGAGGTTGTCACCTCTGCGAAGTGCGCGGGTGCGTGTGGCAGGTTGGACTTGCGCACAAACGCACTCCACTGCTGCTCCTTGGAGGGATGCTGTGCCGGGTCCCCTAGCAACGTCGGGATAGCGTCCAGGGTCGTGCCCCTGCGGCTCAAGGTATTCCGGATTGCGGAGGCCAGCGAGTCAAAGCGAAATTCCAAATGGCGACTGAGCAGCCAGACATCAAAGAAATCCTTCATCCGACTGTTCAGGACGTCGAGCACGATCATCGCCTCCACCTTTTCCGCGATGACGGTTTCAGGGCTGTAGCCCATCAAGGTCGGAGCCGGAGAATCTAACAACGGCGGATATTCGAGCATTTGCGGTTCCGGCGTAACCACATCGTTGAATCCGATATCAATCTGCATCGGAAGACGCGCGGGACCGAGATAGGCATTGAATACGACC
>SLCI01000240.1 GCA_007125875.1 Kiritimatiellia bacterium
AACGGATTGAGCGTGACGCCCATTCTGGAAATGCTCTCGCGTGGTGTGCTGGTCGGAATCGGAACAGACGGCATGTCTTCGCACATGATCTCCCAGGCCCGGGCGCTGTACCTGTTGCAACGCACCTATCGCCGCGATCCGCGCGTCGCGTTCGGTGAGGCGGCCGACATCCTGTTGAACAACAACCGCAAGATTGCCGAACGCATCTTCAAGGAACCACGTGGTCGCTTGGTGAAGGGTCACCTCGCTGACGTGATTATTGCGGATTATGTCCCGTTCACCCCGTTGAGTGCAGCGAATTTCTACGGACATCTGCTCTTCGGATTAAGTTTTGCCCGGACAGGCACCACCATTGCACGCGGCCGAGTCATCGTTGATAATGGCCATATGGTCGGCGTCGATGAGGAGGAGGTGCGCGCGAAATGCGTTGAGCGGGCTGAAAAACTATGGTCTCGCATCCACTAACACTGCATGCTCTATACCGATTACTTGCGTGATCTCGGCTTGCTTCTCACCGTTGCGGTGGGATTCATCTATATCGCCAGCCGGATCCGGATGCCATCGATTGTGGCGTATCTACTCGCGGGACTCTTTCTGGGGCCCATGACGGGTTTGATTTCGGTATCCGACGCGCTCGATCTCATGGCCGAGTTCGGTATCGCGCTGCTTCTCTTTCTGGTCGGTCTTGAACTCAGCTTCGCCCGCATCCGCGATGTTGGGCCGGTAGCGATAGTCGCAGGGTTGGGACAAGTCGTATTCACGGCGGTGATTGGCTATATTGTTTGCATGCTGATCGGCTTTTCGGTGATTGAGTCGATCTTTTTGTCGATGGGCTTAACCTTCAGCAGCACGGTTGTGGTGGTCAAGTTGCTGGACCAAAAGCGCGAACTAAATGCACTGTATGGCCGCATCGCGGTCGGCATCTTCCTCGTACAAGATTTGGTCGTGATCGTCGCACTGACGTTTTTGGCCGGACTCACCCATGGTGATGAGCTGGTTTGGCGGGAAATACTGGGAGGACTGGGTTGGTCGTTCGGCGGCATGTTCTTACTGCTCATTGCCATGGTGATGAGTGCTCGCTACGTTCTGCCCAAGCCCTTCGCCTGGGCGGCGCGTCAGCCGGACATGTTGTTTGTCTGGAGCTTGAGCTGGTGTTTTCTTGTCGTGGGGATCTCCTACTGGATGGAACTCTCTGTAGAGATTGGTGCTTTTCTCGCGGGCATCAGTCTAGCGCAATTTGAGTTTAGCGACGACTTGCGGCGGCGCGTGCATCCGCTAATGAATTTCTTCTTAGCCGTCTTCTTTGTTTCGCTCGGCGTACGAATGAACTTTGGTGATGTCGGTGCACATTTTGGTGCCGCCATGGTACTGGCCCTTTTCGTCCTGATTGGTAATCCCTTTATCTTCATGGTGATCATTGCCCGAATGGGATACAGCGAACGCACCGCTTTCAAAACGAGTGTAACGGTCGCACAAATCAGCGAGTTCTCGTTTATCTTTGCGGCGATGGGTGTATCAACCGGCTTAATCGATGATCCCATCTTAGGCATCACGGCCTTGGTGGGGATCACAACCATCGCCCTTTCCTCCTATATGATTTTATATAGTGACCCACTCTACGAATGGGTGCGCAAACGGAAACTGCTCACGCTGTTCCGGGCAGGCGACAAAGATCCCAAAGCTGAAGCAAAAGCGCACGAGCGGGAGAACCACGTGATTGTGGTTGGCATCAATGCCTTGGGGCGCGCCATCATAAAAAGATTACATGAAGCGGGACATGATCGCGTGTTGGCCATCGATGTGGACCCGGAAAAGCTACAGGGCCTGCCCTGTGAAACGATGTTGGGCAATGTCGAGTATCTATCGGTGCTTGAGGAAGCCGGCTTGGAGAAGGCGCGCATGGTCATCTCTGCGCTTCAAATCGAAGACACCAATCACCTCCTCGCCTACCAGGCCCGCTCGCGCGGGATCCCCTGCGCGATTCATGCTTTCGACCTTTCGGTGATCGACGACCTCGTCGAGCTCGATGTGAATTACCTAATGTATCCGCGCGTCGAGGGCTTAAAATACCAAACCGACGAACTGAAGCGGATGGGGATCCTGCCGCAATGATCGATCTCGCCACACTGCTCGTTGTTGCAGCGATCGCGTATGCACTGCGAAGGGCGTTTCATATTCCGCTCATCCCGCTGCTGCTGATTTCCGGCATGGCGCTGCGCTATAGCGGCTTGGCGCTGGACGAAGAGGTGGGTAAAGCAGTGCTTGATATTGGGCTCGCGGTGCTCGTGTTTAGTGCCGGTATGGAGCTGAACCCCAAACGTTTTGGCGGCCAGAATCGGCTGGTGCTAGGGATCGGGTTGACCCAATTTTCCTGTATTGGCATCGGCGGCGTGATCTTGTCCTATCTCCTCGGACTGGACTGGTTATCCGCGCTGTATATCGGACTCGCCATCAGCACCAGTTCAACGCTGATCATCATTCGCCTGCTTAAATCGCGACAGCAAATGTTTGAGCCGTTCGGCCGTATCGTCACCGGCGTGTTATTACTTCAGGATTTGCTGATCATTTTGATTATCGTGGTGCTCTATCATCTTCCCAATGGGCCCTTTTCCGTCGGGTTAGGACTGGGCGGCTTGCTGCTTTTACTCGCCTTTTGCTATGTCTGCCTGCGTTGGCTGATTCCGCATATTGTGCTGAAGATGAAATTGGATCAGGAAACCTTGGGGCTCGCAATTCTAGCCGTCCTCTTCATTTTCATGGGTCTCGCCTATCTGTTACGCCTCCCGATTATTACCGGCGCATTTCTGGCGGGTGTTTCATTGTCCGCGTTTCCCATCAACAGCGTAGCGCGCGGTCTAATCTCCTCCATTACGATCTTTTTCATGGCCATCTTCTTCATTGTGCTGGGCGGACTGATTGACTGGCTATCGCCCGAGGAGTGGACACGTGCCGCCGCGTTGACGCTATTCATCCTGATTGCGACACCCGTCTTGGTGGTGACCGTTGCCCTGCGGATGGGCCTGAACGCCCGGTCCGCGATTGAGTCCGGTCTTTTGTTGGCGATGACGAGTGAGTTCTCATTATTGGTGGTACTGCAAGGGCTGTTCCTCGGCCTCATCTCCGAACAGGTCTTCAATATTGTGGCCATGGCCACCGTATTAACGATGACCATTACCCCCTTGCTGGCGACGGATCGCGTAACCTGGCGGTTAATGAATTGGCTACCGAATCCGGTACCGCCTCAGGACAGTAATACGGCGAATTTCGCTGACCACGTGATTCTGCTCGGCTATGGCAAAGGCAGTTCTGTGGTGCTGAAAATGCTGCGGCAGGCTGGTCACGAAGTCGTGATTGTCGTGGACGACCCCGTTGTGGTGCGCGAATTATCGGAACAAGGCATTCGCGCTTTTATCGGTGACGGCGCCGATGCGCGTATTTTGGAGGGGGTCGGCATTGACCGCGCAAAGCTGGTGATTTCGTCTATGCGCCGAGTCAGTGACGCCCTTAATGTGCTGGATCGTCTCGACACCGAGAAAACGCAGCTCATTATTCGCGTCTTCGAACCAGAGGAAGCCGAACAGGTGCAAAAGAAGGGTGGCATCCCGGTCCTTTCATCCGACGCCGCAGCGGCCGCCTTTATGCGTTGGTACGAACAGGTTATGTAGCAGACCGACGCAGGGCTTCGTAAAACTCTGCGACCCGAGTCGCCTGACCGTCGGGCGAGAAGCGCTCACGCGATTGTGCCTCCGCCTGCTTGGCCATCGCACGACAGCTCGCGCGGTCATCATAGAGGGATTTCAGCGTCTCCGCCATCGCCTCCGGTGTGGGTTCGCACAAGCGGCCGGTGCGCCCCTCGTCGACGAGTTCGGGCAGGTAGCCCACCCGCACGGCGGTCACTGGAACGCCCGCCGATAACGCCTCGCGCACGGCACGACATGACTTATCGGTTCCGGGCGCCACATAGGCAAATACATCCATCGCTTTATACGCCGCCACCAGCTTTTCCCAGCGACAGTAGCCACCGATAATTAGTCGATCGGACACCCCCAGTTCCGCCGCCGGCTGGTGAACGGCCTCGTCCATTTCGCCCCGTCCAATCAGCAAGCCGCGCAGCTCGGGACAATCCTCTTTAATTAGTCGCAAGGCCTTCAGGAACAGGTCGACCCCGCGATTCACGCCCATTCGCATCACTAATCCCACCACAAACGCATTCGGCGGTATACCAAAGATCTCGCGGGGATCGGTGTCGGGCTTGGTCTGAAATCGCTTCACATCCACCGGAGGCGTGGAGACCAACATCCGCCAAGCAGGCACTCCATAGGCTTCCTC
>SLCI01000076.1 GCA_007125875.1 Kiritimatiellia bacterium
GACCGCTGCTGGCGTGCGTCGAGGACCCGAGCGGATTGATGCCGCGCTGATCGGCTTTCCACGCCAGAATTTGATCCAAACTGTTGAGCGCGGCGGCGGCGGGCATGACAGACGTGAATGTCCCCATCAGGCTGACGCCCATGTTGCGCGTGTTATGTCCGCCCACGTGTGCAGCCACCGGATCGCCGTCCAGCGATCCGGCCCGGCCTTGATAAATCGTTCCGTTGCCGGCAATCAGGAAATGATAGCCAATATCCCCCCAGCCTTGAGAGATGGCGTGTTGATTCCAAATGGATCGAACACGGGCGGCCCAGTCGCTCTCGCTGTTCGGCGTGACGGTGTGATGTACGGTCAGGTGCGTAAAATTCGCATAGCTCGGTGCCCAGCGCGAACCGTTTCCGTCCGGACATGCCCACTCGGCGCGAGTGATGACTGGCGGCCGGGCAATCGCCATCGTACCGATGTCCGCTAGCGGGGCGCGCTGCGGTTCGAGCAGCTCCGGCGGCGAGGCACCCGGGCTAATAAAATGCAACTTCACCCATTCCAGCTCAACGGCTTGCCCATCCTTCGGCCACAGCACCCGGAAACGCACATAGCGGGTCGCAGCGTCCATCGTGTTGAGTTGACTGACAATGAGATTCTCCTCGACCTCGCGAACCCCGCAGCACATGCAGCGGATAGACTGCCACTCCGCCCAGTCAACGCCATCGACCGATCCCTGCAATTCGATGGCGATCGAGTGCGCATCGCCGCTGCTGATTTTCCACAGCACCACGACGTCCAGCCACGGTTCCGGCTTCTCGATCGGGACCTGGTAGACCGGAGAAAAGAGCATCGCCGGTTCACTGCCAGCCGGAGCCAAAGTTCCATGCGGGGAGCGGCGAACCTGATCAGCATCGCTGAGCTCCGCCAGCAAGGCCAAATCAATCGACCGCTCCTCAAACTGCATGGTGACTCCGCCGATGTCATGCTGAATGGAGCGATCCGCAGCGGTCGGAGTAATGGAGACAACATCCAATTGGGACGCACGCGCTTGTGCTGGCAGAGAGGCAGCAATCAAGCCAAAGACAACTCCGATACGCACTCGATTCAGTAAGGCTAAAGAGAACATTACTTTGCCAAGGCGACGGGCAACAACACTTCGCCGATTCATGGCATAAAGGATGCCGTGCCGTAGATAAAGCGTCAAGCGGATCCAGCCCCATGACCAGGGTCAATAAGTTCTCTGCGCGGACTCGCTTGCGGAGAACCACTTACACACAGATCTCAACAAGTTGGAGGGTCGAGCTCCGCGAGACCGGAACCCACACAGCGCTTAGCCATTTTCCATTCCTATCGCGGCGTCGCAGAGCTCTGTCCATCCACATGGGGTCCAAATCGTTCATTAGAAATTCCTTGCAGAGAACTGAATGAACCTGGCCCCATGACGCCACTCGCCCATAACGCGAGCAAGCACGTATCTTATATTTTAACGGGCATCCCCATCAGGTGTCGGTACACGCTAAGCAGAACCAGTTACTGCAGAAGCATTCTGGAGGGACGTGCTCCGTCACGTCCTCGGAGAATAGACCGAAAAGTATTGGAAACTGGTATAAGTCGTTGATGCTCGAGAGAAACCTGTGCCCCGGGCCGGCCCCCGGCCGAGAGGGGCTGCCGAATTAGCGTGCGGAGAGGTCGGAGCCCATCAGCCGTCTATGAGGAACCTGAACAATTATACGTCGACGGAGATTGGGATTACCCCTTTGGGCAACAGCCTGTTTAGACGTGACCGCAATACTTCATTACGTGTACACGTCTCGCCGGTGTCCAACCTTAACGACACAGACAATTAGCCGTTTATCCTCGATGGAGTAGATGACTCGGTAAACACCCTGCCGGATTCGATAGCGCTCTTGCCCGGCGAGTTTTGTGGCGCTGGGTGGGCGCGGGTTGTCTGCCAGTGCCCCAACGCTGGCCATGATACGCTTTACGTCTTTCTTCGGAATGCCGTCGAGGTCCTTTAAGACAGATTTGCGAAGGACAACATCATATCTTGCCATGGCGTTTCAGTTCCTTCAGAGCCGCTTCATACGAAATCATAGGTTCGTTTGAACGCTCATCAAATGCCGCGAGATCTTCAGCATCTTCGGCAAGCGAGACCTGAACGGCCTCATTCACGATGTCCGACAGGGACCGAGCCGTTTCTACGGACTTGAGTCGCAAGGCCCTGTGTAACCCCGGCTTTAGATATACCGTCGCCCTTTTCGTTAATGTGGTCATGATGATTGTCCTTTTTTGTGTGGGCAATATACCGCTACAACGTTGTAGCGTCAATGCGTCACTCGCAATTCCTCACTTTGATGCACTGGTCGAAATAGTGGGTCGCGCCTAAACCTATACTATCTACCGCACCCGCTCATACACCTTGCAATAGCTTATACGCTATTAATTTTTCCGCACACAATCGCTTAATAGCTTATAAGCTATTAAGCCACTTCTGGCTGTCTCGCTCTCAAAGATTGGAAATTTCTAAGGCAACTTTCCCGTCCGCCTTTAATCATACCGGTTTCCAATACTTTTCGGTCTATTCTCTGAGGACGTGACGGAGCACGTCCCTCCAGAATGCTTCTGTAGTAACTGGTTCTGCTTAGCGTAAACCGGAGGGGCAACCTCTGTGTTGCCCTGAGAATGTACCGAAAAGATATAGCAACTGGTATCAGAAGCTTCGGCGCGACACGTCCGCCTATGCCCCTCGGTTTCGATAGGCGGATTGGGAATGCCCAACCCGCTAAATCACCACTTGTCATGTCGAGCAAAGTCCCGGTCACGCCGCAAGGCGGGTATCGGGACGAAGTCGAGACATCTCCGTCCCAACCAACAGCCGACAGCACATTACGCACCGAGCCCAAGAACATGCCAGGACCGGCCCTCTTCGCCTCCTCATCCCGCTATCTTCTTAAAGCCCCCAAAAGCGCCTTTCCGCCGTCGCAAGTCCTTGATGCTCGAGAGAAACCTGTGGTCCGACCCGGCGCCACAACGACTATCGGGGCGTCGCAGAGCTCCGCCCTCCAAAATGATCGTTATGCTTTGACTCGCGTATGGAGGGTCGAGCTCCGCGAGACCGGAGGCCGCACAAGAGTTTGTATTTGCCTATGCAAGATCGCGGCGTCGCAGAGCTCCGTCCATCCACATGGGGTCCAAATCGTTCATTAGAAATTCCTTGCGGAGAACTGAATGAACCTGGCCCCATGACGCCGCTCGCCCATAACGCGAGCAAGCACGGATCTTATATTTTAACGGGCATCAGCATCCGGGCTCCTAAAGGCTTAATGATGGTTCGATTCCGTCCATTATCGATAGAGGATTGAATCCTCATCGAGTTGCTGCTCAGACCGCATGACATGGACTATGAAAACGTTGTTTCCTACGATTCGGCAGAATATGCGACAGGGCGGCACAATAATCTGGCGGTAAGGTAGGTGCGGTATCTCCGGCGGGACTGATCCAGATTTTGGATATCGAGCCAATCTGTCGGTTTTGCTGAACACTTTCTGAACATACCGGATGGCGGCATCCGGTTTGTCGAGAGCAATGTAGTCGGCAATGGCCTCTAAGTCTGAAAGAGCAGGCTCGGTCCAAATCACCTGAGCCATCGTTTCAACCTTTTCTTGGCTTGTTCTTGTGTGAGCGTTCGGCCCTCCTGAATTGCTTTTTCACCCCTGGCAATACCTTCCAGTATGCGGATCCTCATTTGTTGTGCTTTGTAGCTGTCTACATCGATGAGGAATGCAGCAGGGCGTCCATGCTCCGTGATCAAGACCGGCGTTTTATCCTCATTCAATTCTGCGATCAGGCGTGTAGCCTGTCGCTTCAGGGTGGTGACCAATTCTGTTTTCATAGTGATACTTTTGTATCACATCGTCCTGCCTTGTCAATGGCCTCTGAAATAAATCGAACGTTAACACGCAAACTGGGGATGCCCGTTAAAATATAAACGATCCGAATGCATGTAGCAGCCTATCCAACTTCCCTGCCATATTGTTCAGTCGGCGATCCAATTTGTCGTCCTTTCGCGCTCCGCCGCCAGCGTCTTTCGACGAATGCTAACGGACGCGCCCGTTCCCAGCCCCATGACACCAGGGGAGTAGGGGTCAGGCCTTGTTTAATGCTTATGGCTGATTCTGTTTCGTAAGCGGGCATATTTTCTGCACAGCATCCTCTCCATCTTCAATCGTTCCGACAACTCCGACAGCTTCCGCGATATCGTCGAGCCGTCACCCAACCCCAACTCATACACCGTACGCAACCCTTAAGCATTAAACAAGGCCTGACCCCTATTCC
>SLCI01000035.1 GCA_007125875.1 Kiritimatiellia bacterium
ATGCATCAGCCGACTGACTCAGCCAACGTGTCCAACCAATATTCGATCACTTTTTGTCCGGCAACCAGCTCTTCGATCTCAATAAATTCATCTTTTGTATGGGCCTGCGCGATGCTGCCGGGACCGAATACAACCACCTCCTGACACGTTTGCGCGAAGGGGCCGGCATCGCTGAACCACGCAGCGGTCGTTAGGTTGGGTTCATGCCCCGTGGCCCGCAAGGCTGCCGCGAGTTGTTGCACCAACGGCGCATCGGGTTGCGTGATGAAGGGCATGCCGGCCTTGATAATCTTAAGCGTGTAGGCTCGGATTCGGCCCTCGTGTTTCATGGCTTCCAAGCGCGACTCAAGCGGACGCAAGAAATCCTCCGGCTCCTCGCCCGGCACAATTCGGCGATCAATCTCTACGGTGCATTGGTGCGGGACGATATTGATGGCGACACCACCCTCAATCCGACCGGCATTCAGCGTGGGCGGTCCTAACGCGCAGTCACGGTGCTTGGCCTGATCGGCGGCGATCTGCTCTTGCAACCACGCCAATAGTTCGGCCATGGCATTGATAGCATTGAGGCCGCCAGCCGGGTTGGAGCTATGCGCGAGTTCGCCGCTCAAGGTCAGCTCAACCCACAGCGCCCCCTTATGCGCATACACAATCGACAAATCGGTTGGCTCCAAAATCAGCGCCATGTCCGCGCCGAACCCTTGATCCACCAGACGATCGGCACCGATATTGCCCTTCTCTTCGCCGAACGCGCCGACGAACTGGATCTGAACCCCCGCGGCCGCCAATCGCTCCATGCGCTCCTTACTCAGCGCGCATAGCGCGGCCGCCATCGGGCCCTTGGTGTCGCACGAGCCGCGCCCGTGTACGCGACCATTTTCCACGGTCGGCTCAAACGGAGGGATCACCATGCCTTTCACACCGACGGTGTCCGTGTGCGCTTCCAGCATGACGGTCTTGGACGGGTTTTCCGGCCCGTAGGTGGCTACAACACTGCCGCGCTCTTCGCTGGCGCGGTCCCAGCTCAGCTTGAATCCTTTCGCAGCCAGATGCGTGCCGAGAAACTCGGCGAGCCGCATTTCGTTGGCGATCGCGGCTTCCTCCGTATGTCCCGGATTCACGCTCGGGATGGCGATCAATTGCCGCAGCAGTTGAACGACCTCGGATTGTTCGATCGCCGCCATGTCCATTCTCCTACTGCAACAGCGCCTGATGTTGCGCTTCGGTCAATTCCGACACCCCTTTGTCGGCTAGTGCCAACAGGGCGTCCAGTTCCTGCCGACTGTAGGGAGTGCCTTCGGCGGTGCCCTGCACCTCTACATAGCGTCCCGAACCGGTGACCACGACATTCATATCCACGCTGGCCGCCAAGTCTTCCTCGTAGCACAGATCCAACATCGGCACGCCGTTGACGATGCCGACACTGATGGCCGCGACGGATTCACGAATGGGATCCTCTTGCAACAGCTCCTCGGCGATCAGTCGATTTACCGCCAATCGCAATGCAACAAATGCACCGGTGATCGAGGCGGTTCGCGTGCCGCCGTCCGCTTCCAGCACATCGCAGTCCACCCATAAGGTGCGTGCACCCAAAGCCTCCAGATCAACCACCGCGCGCAGCGAGCGTCCAATCAAACGCTGAATTTCTTGCGTACGGCCACTCACTTTGCCGCGCGAGGATTCACGCGAAGCGCGATCTGGCGTCGAGTAAGGCAGCATGCTGTATTCGCCGGTTAACCAGCCGCCCGGTACTTTTTGGGCCTGCATCCAACGGGGCACTCTTTCTTCTACCGAAACTGCGCACACTACGCGGGTCCGGCCCATCCGCACCAGCACGGAGCCTTTCGCAGCGGGCGCGATGTCGATTTCAAAACCGACTTCGCGCAATTGATCCAAGGCGCGCCCATCGGAACGCACGTTTGCTGACTGATTTTCTTCCATAATTTCTCCCAATACTCCCCAGCTAATCGTGACTCTTAATTAAATAGAAACCCAGCACTTCCCCTAACACGACCGGAACCCAAACAATCACATCAGGATGCAAGTGTGGGTGCCGGACCAGTGCATCGGCGATGATGATAAAGAAATAGAAGATGAAGACGACCAATAAGCTGATCCCGATGCCAATCGAGGATTCGCGCCGACGCGACTTCATCCCCAACGGGATGCCCAGCAACGTGAAGGCAAAACAGGACAGCGAGAGCGCTAATCGCTCGTTGGCCTCAACGAGATATCCCATTCGGGCTTGTCGAAGCTCGAGTCCGTCCAGATGAGGATAAATCTCTCGTATGTTTCGAATCGCAGTCGTCAACTCAGTCAAGGTCATGGATGACTTGGTCTTGCTGATATTGCCACTGCGCATCATCCGTGAGAAATCGAGCGGCACAGGGTAATGCTGGGCATGAATCGTGCGCGTGCGGGAGGGATCATCGGGATAGGCATCGTCCGGCTGATCGATCCGCACGTCAAACAAATCAATCAGCATCATGTGCTCTGAGGGCATGGACAACGAACCGCTACGGGCTCGCACGCTACGAGAAACACCGTCCGACCCAACCTCGTACACGATCACATCAGTGACATCGTTTTGTTGTTTTCCTCCGATGTAGACCAGCAAGCCGGGGAAATCGCGAATGAAGCGACCGGGTTCCAACAAGCTGATCGGATCCTCAATGCCCAGGTTCATCAAGGCTTGACGGCGCGCCCAGTGAGCGTTTGGCGCAACCGTGATATTCAGCCACACGCAAATAGTGGAGAGGACAATCGACACGAAGATGATCGGCGAGATGATCTGCCACATGCTCAGTCCCGAAGCGCGCATCGCGGTGATTTCGCCGTCCAGCGAGAGGCGACCGAACAGTAAGAGCACCGTGGTCATCGCACTCATCGGAATCGAGAACGTGAGGATGTATGGGATGTTATAGGTGAAGGCGCGCAGGATGATCCACGGCGAAACGCCGCGCGCGATGTAATCGATCGCCTGAATCACTGCACCGACGCACATCACGAACGTGAAGACGAGCAACGTCATCACGAACATGATGAGGTAATCGGACAAAAGATAGCGATTCAGGACACGCATGATCGTTAGGACGCCGTTTCCCGCTCAAGCACTTGTTCGGCGGCCAACACTGTATTGTAAAGCAACATGGTAATCGTCATGGGGCCGACCCCACCCGGCACCGGCGTAATCGCCGCCACCTTTGGAAGCGCCGCATCAAAATCCACATCGCCAACCAACCGGTAGCCGCGCGGTTTACTGGCATCCTCAACGCGATTGACGCCCACATCGATCACTACTGCGCCTTCCGGAATCATCTCGCCGGTGATCGTGTTGGGCCGACCAGCGGCAGCCACGATGATGTCTGCCTGACGCGTGTGCACCCCGATGTCGGGCGTGCCGGTATGGCAGAGGGTGACCGTCGCATTGCCTAGCGCATTCTTTAGGGTTAAGAGGTTGGCCAACGGGCGCCCGACAATATTGCTGCGTCCCACCACCACGACATGTTTCTTGGCCGGCGAATGCCCCGAACGCTTCAGCATGTGCAAAATCCCGTGCGGCGTGCAGGGCAAGTAAGCGGGCAAGCCGAGCTGCATGCGGCCAATATTTACGGGGGTGAACCCGTCGACATCCTTGTTCGGATCAATTGCGGCGATGACGTCCTGCTCCATCTGACCGTCCGGCAATGGTAATTGCACCAGAATCCCGTTGATCTTGGGGTCACTGTTGTATTGGTTAACGACACTCAGAATCATGTCACGGGTGGCATCAGCCGGAAGGCGAACCTCTTCCGAATGTATCCCGACATGCTCGCAAGCCTTTTCCTTGGCCGTCACATAGGAGCGCGACGCGGGATCGTCCCCCACCAACAGCACGCCCAGGCCCGGCACCACATCCTTCGCCTTGAGTGCTGCTACCCGCACCTTGAGTTCCTCGCGCATCTCCGCGGAGATGGCCTTTCCGTCCAACAGCTTATTGTCCATTTAGAAATCCTCTTGGTTAAATCGTTTTCGCCTCATCGCCTTCATCGTGTATGGCCGTCTTCCGCTCACGCAGGTGCCCGCCGGTGCGCTGATGCCAAACGGCCAGTGCTTCGGCAACGATACTGAGCGACACCTGCTCCGGCCCTTCCCCCCCGATGTCGAGTCCGACGGGACCATATAAGCGGCTACGCGCCTCGGGATCAATCCGATTTCTGATCGCATCGCGTCGATCTCGCGGTCCCAGCAAGCCAACATAAGGTAGCCCATGCGCAATCAGTCGCTCAACCCATGCCTGATCATGCTGCAGCGCGTGCGTTTTCACGATGGCCA
>SLCI01000247.1 GCA_007125875.1 Kiritimatiellia bacterium
CGCAGACCGGCAGCAAGTGCACTCTTGGCCGCGGCTTGACTGCCGACCAAGGCGACGCAGGAAGCGGGCGACCGTTTGATGGACTTCAACAATTTCAACCAGACATCACAGCGCGGGAAAACCGGGGGGACCGGATCAGCCCGATAGACCGTCGCGGAAGCAAACGGGTCACCCCATTGCTCCAACACACCACGCGCAGCCGCTTCCTTCGCTGCGGTCAAGGCCACAGCAGGGATTTCACGCGCCTGGCCGGCGCGCAGCATTGAAGCCACAGTGGTGTTCGCAGCCGCTTCAGGCGATGCCATAAACATCGCGATGCCCGCCTCGATTTCCTCGATCAGAGACTTGGTCGGATTTTGCTTCGCGCCAAGCGTGTCCAGTAAGCCGGGCAAATAGCTGGCAGGTGATCGATTCAGACAATGTCGAATGAATAGACTAGGGGTTAGACCGTTTTTCTTATCGGTTTTCAGCAGGCTAACCAACGTATCGTACTCAGCTTGACGCCCGGCTAGTGCCGCCCCTTCAAGCTCGAACACGATCGTGTAAGGCGATCGCGCGGCCTCCTTTTCCTGCGGATCCTTTTTTTCGGCGTCTTCTGACATCGTTACGTCTCCCGGTTCGATCTTTGATAGATTGATTACCTTTAGATCGCTGAGAGTTTAGTCACACATTTCGCTGAGGTCAAGTAGTCGCCCACTCAGCGCGTTTCTCGATTATACCGTTCCCCTACGTGATGGCATTCTCTGCCATATATTTAAATGAATAAATTTCACATCATTCACCTACAAGGTTTTATCCCGAATTGATTTTCATTTTCGTGCCCCACGGGTATATTGCTGTAACGCTTTAACTCATCATTCAGAAAGTGCTGTTTATGAATCCTCCACCTAATAAACCGTTGTGGCTGTTGTTTGTCTTGCTCACTCTGGCGGGCGCATCAGCGACTTGGGCACAATCTACGCGATTCCCCGGCGAGCTCGGCTCGATGATTTATCGAAATGGCGAGACGGGCGTTACGTTTCGCGTATGGGCGCCCAACGCGACCGCCGTTGGGGTGAAGGGGCAGTTCAACGGCTGGGCCACGACACCGATGGTGGATGAGGGTGGCGGCATTTGGTCGGTCGATATAAACGGCGCCGTGCCCGGGCAAGAATATAAATATCGCATCAACAATAGTTTTGATCGTCGCGATCCGCGCGCGCGCCGCGTGACCAACTCGAATGGTAATTCGGTTATTTACGACCCGGAAGCTTTTGACTGGCAGGACGTACCGACACCCATGCCTTGGCGCAATGACTTGGTAATCTATCAGATGCACATCGGCACCGTGGGTGGCCAAAACCCGCCCAGCAATTTCGATCAAGCGATCGCTCGTTTGGATCACGTGCGCGATCTCGGGATTAGCGTCATCAAGCTAATGCCGGTAAATGAGTTCGCGGGCGGACGCAGCTGGGGCTACAATCCTTCCGATCTATTTGCGATCGAGTCGGATTATGGTGGGCCAGCAGCGATGAAACGCTTCATGCGGGAGGCCCATAAGCGCGGCATTTCGGTGTTTATGGATGTCGTGCACAATCATTATGGCCCGAGCGATTTGGATATGTGGCGCTTCGATGGCTGGTATCAAAATAATCTCGGTGGCATCTACTTCTACAATGATGATCGCGCTCATACACCCTGGGGTTCGACTCGTCCAGACTTCGGTCGTCAGGAAGTACGCGATTTCATTCGCGACCAAATCTTTATGTGGGTGGATGAGTTCCGGATCGGCGGCTTCCGCTGGGACTCGGTGTACAACATCATTAACACCGACCTGGGCTTTAATGACACGGGCCGCCAGATGTTGGATGACATCAATACCGAGCTGGCAAATACCTATCCGCATGTCGTCCGAGGTGCCGAAGATAACGCCTTCGATGGTTTGATGAATTTCGAGAACGTTTGGGATGTGGGCTGGCGCTGGCAACTGCACGGACAAATTGTCCCCGGATCGGACTCGGACCGCAACATGTTTGTCGTACGCGACTTACTTGCCAACGGAGCATCCCACGCTCGAGTGGTTTTCACCGAAGCGCATGATTATATCGCCTCAAATCACGGACGCAGCCGCATTCCAAGTGAGGTTTTCTGGGAAGAGCCCGAAAGTATCTGGTCGCGAAAACGTTCCTTACTTGGTGCCGGCATCGTGATGACTACTCCAGGCATCCCGATGATCTTTCAAGGACAAGAAATGCTCGAAACACAGGCCTTTCATGACGATACGCCACTACGCTGGGATCGAACGAATACGTTTGCAGGAATTGTTCAAGCTTACAGCGACCTCATCCATGCGCGGCGCAATCTGCGTGGCGGGACACAAGGACTAAGAGGGACGGGCATCGACGTACATCATATCAACAATGAAGACAAAGTGCTTGCCTATATTCGTTGGGATCATGGCGGGGGCACAGATGATGTGGTCGTGGTCGCGAATTTTTCTGCAACGCGCTGGACCAATGCTAACTACTTCATTGAGTTCCCAGCGGATGGGACTTGGTACAGTCACTTCAATAGTGCAGCCGCATTTTATGGCTCTGACTTTGATGACATCGGTCCTGATCAGATACTTGTGCAAAATGGTGAAGCAGCCATCGATATGGGTATGTACAGCTTACAAATTTTCTCTCGCGAAGCGCCTCAGGGCACCGGTCTTGTCACTTCTGAACCGGCTATGCCAACTGGTTGCGATCCTGTTGAAGTCATTTTTGATCCGTCCAATGGCCCCTTGGAAAATGCCACCACTATTTGGATCCATTACGGTCGCAACGGCTGGCAAGATATTGATGACCTTGCCATGACCAATCAGCCTGATGGCACATGGGCCGTCACATTGGATGTGCCAGACGGCACCTTTGAGTTAAACGTTTCCTTCAATGATGGTGAAACGGAAGCGATTTGGGACACCAATGAGGGCCGCAATTGGGTTGTACCTATTTCCGACTGCGCAGGGCTACCGGGTCTGGCTACGACCAATCCGGAGCTACCTCAGGGTTGTGTTCCCGTCACGATTAACTACCGCTCGCGCGATGGCACCCTGAGTGAAGCCACAAATGTGGTGCTGTTCATTGGACGTAACGGATGGCTCAACGTGCAATCGGTACCGATGGATCACGTTGAAGATGATGAATGGACAGCGACGTATTCGGTACCCGAGGGGACATGGCAGCTAGACTTCGTTTTCCATGATGGCAATCCCGATCATGGAGAGCGGCTGTGGGATAACAATGACTGGAACAACTGGGTTGTAATCATCAGCGATTGCGTCGACACCGACTTTACCGGCATACGTATCGATGACCCCAGCGCTGACATGATGATCGCCTATACGCAAACTTACTTCACCATTGGCGGCACGGCATCTCGATTGGACGGCATGCTGGCATGGGAAAACCAAAGTACAGGTGAAATCGGCACGTTCCCGATGACGTCCGACTGGCAAGTAGTCAATTTACCCATCACCGTCGGAGCCAATCTGTTCCGGATAGAAGGCGAAGGCCTAACCGACAACCCGAATGCTGGCGCAGCCGATTATGCAGGCGACAGCACGTATAGCACCGGCTGGTCAAATAACAGCAACGGTGGCACAAACTGGGGTGGCGGCTGGCTGCTTTCGGCTACACCGGATGTTGCCGGCTATTTCCGTGCTGATGGCGGCGATGCCAACCAGACCACCCTACCCTATGCGTGGGGTCTGTGGGCGCATAGCGGTGGCGAAAGTGAAGCCATTCGCCCCCTCGCTGATCATTTGCATGAGGGCGATGTCTTTTCCGTTGTCTTTGAGAACAACTGGATCGAAGGTGGTGGCTCAACTGGTGTTGCGCTACAAAACCGGTTTGGACAGAACTTGGTGGAGTTTCTGTTTATCGGTGGCGAGAACTACTACATGATCAATGATGCCGTACTGGCGCGTGAGACGGGCGTGTCGTGGACTGATCAAGGACTTGAGGTGGCGTTCGAAATCACCAGCCCACTGACCTATCGACTGCTGCTTGATGGGGTTGAAGTGTTGACCGGCGACTTTGCACAGACATCCGAGCAACTTGTTCGACAAGTGCGCATATTTAATTTTAATGCGGGCGGCGAAGCAGGCGGCTGGGAACGCAATGTCTACTTTTCGGATATAGCGATCAGCGGTGACCCGTTACCAAGCCAATCGCACAGCGCGTCACGCACGATTAATCGACGCTTTGGGCCGCATTTCCAAGCTACCCAGATGGAGGATCCCGGTGTTACGCGCATTCGCTTTCCAGTCACGCAATCGAGTTACAC
>SLCI01000229.1 GCA_007125875.1 Kiritimatiellia bacterium
AGCTGAACGAAGTGGAAAAGAAGATCGAGAAGCTGATCCAGAAGGACGACGAGATTACGACCGAACCGTTCGAACTGGAACAGAGCTGAGTTTAGATCTTTTCGGGCCGCGCTACTCGCATGCGGTCGGCTGCTCGTAGGGATTGAGATGTCTCGACAAGCTCGACATGACGCGGGGCGGGGAGGCTGTTTTGGGGTGATATCGGTTCAGCGGAGAAAGCACGGCGTCTGAGAAGAACCTGTCATTCCGAGCGAAGCCGAAGAATCTCATGCAGCACCAACAGCCCGTGCCGATGAGACATGCGGCGGCTTTAGAAAAATCGATTAGGATTAAGATTACGAGCAAGATTACGAACCGGGAGCAACGCCCTTTTCATCCAGCGTGATCGCCATTTCGCGGTACCCGAATTGATCGCAGAGTGACGCGAGATCAAAACCCGGCTCACCGGGACGGTTCGCCCTACCAGCCTGGGACGCTGCTGGGCTTCCTATCACTAACGCGACGCCGGCGGTCGCCCCGCGAATCGATCCAGCCCCACAGATTTTGGCCGCGCCGCCCGACTCTTCCACGGCGGACACGAAGGCCTGCACGCGTTCCGGTACCACCCCGATGTGCTTGAGTAGTTGATGATTTTCACGAATCGCCGCCCCCAAGGCATCCGCATCGCCCGCGGCCCAGGCGTCAGCCACCGCCTCCGTGGTGCAGGTGAACGTGTCCCACAAGGCTTGATCCTGCCCGTGCTGTTGCCGGACCCATTCCACGCACTCGCCAGTAGTGGATTCCGGTGTTCCCGTCAGGACGAGTCGAATCGGCACAGCGCTCGACGCCGCCTTCAGCGGCTGAGCTGTGCCGCGTTGAAAACGAACCAATCCACCGTGCACGGTGATGTAAGGGTCCACGCCGCTAGGATGACCATGCTGCAATCGCTCCGTGGCAAGGGTCCATGCGTAGAGCGCTTCACGCGCAGCCTCGACACTCCAATGGCTGATCACGGCAGCGAAGACGGCGGCCATCAATGCGGCCGAGGAACCCATTCCGCATCCTAACGGCACATCCGAATTCAGGGTCAGGGCGATGCCGCGATCCGGTTTGATCTGCCCCGTTTGAAGCAAGAGGGCCAACCCATAATAGACGAGATTCATATCGTCTTCGGTCACTTCCTGAATCGGAAGCTTCCCGTCCAGAAAGGCCTGAAAGCGATCATCGAGTCGCTGCTTGAGGGCTGGCAAGTCCTCCCAGCAACATCGACCGGAACCGAGCACTTCGGGCGCAGCGAGCGATACAGTATCCGCCTCAGTAGTCGGCTGAATGGTTGCCCTGACGTAACGATTGACGGCCATCACCAGTGCGGGGCAACCTTGCACTACCGCGTGTTCGCCTGACAAAATGAGTTTACCCGGCGCCTTGCACGCAGTCATGTTCACGCCCCCAACAACAGTCGGCGATTACCTTGAACATCAGCCACACGACCGGCGCCGAGCAGGAAGAGGGCGGTACGGAATTCCTTTTCCATTCGCTCAATCACCTTGATGACGGCCTCGGTCGATTCCATCGCTGGGCGCAGGAAAGGCGATGCCATGCCGCCGATCGACGCGCCGAGCACCAAGGCTTTGGCCACGTCCAAGCCCGAACGCAGACCACCGGAGGCGATGAGCGTCATCTCCGGTAACGCCTCCGATAATTGCTGCAGCGCGAGCGGGGTCGGGATACCCCAATCTTGAAAGAGTATACCGAGGCGATCCGCATCATCCTCTTCGCGGCGATGGTGCTCGATTCGGCTCCACGAGAGTCCACCGGCACCGGCCACATCAATATGCCGAACGCCGGCGGCATACAGTCGCTCTGCATCCGCCAGCGAGATACCCGCTCCGACTTCCTTAATAATGACGGGCACAGGCAGTTCTGCGATCACCGTTTGAATTCGCTCTGCGAGCCCGGAAAAATTAGTGTTTCCTTCCGGCTGCACGGCCTCTTGCAACGGATTAAGATGCAAATAGAGCGCATCGGCCTTCATCGCGTCGACGGCTTGCCGACACTCCTCCACACCAAAACCATAGTTCAGCTGGACCGCGCCGAGATTGGCGAATAGTGGTGCGGAGGGTGCGAAGGAGCGGATCTCAAAACTGGCGCGGGCTTCTGGATTCGTAAACATGACCCGTTGCGAGCCGACACCGAGCGCCACACCGGTGGCCTCGGCGGCCTCAGCCAGCCGCTGATTTACTGAACGGGTCAATTCATGCTCACCACCGGTCATGGACGAAATCAGGAGCGGCCAGCGCAGCATTTTGCCCATGAAAGTGGTCGACGTGTCGACCTGATCAAGTGCGATTTCCGGCAGCGCGCGGTGGGTCAGCCGTATTTGATCGAAGTAGCGCTTTTGCCGATCGGCGTCCGCATCATCCTCAATGATGCGGATGTGTTGAATTTTCCGGTCGCTGGTGGAATCGCTCATGGTCGTTCCCACTTCAGATGGGCCTGCATCAATTCGCCGGGATTGGTTTGAGCCGCCAATAGGGACAATTCACCGCACCACACCGCGGCGGCAGCCAGCACAGCCAAACGCCGCGCATTCGCGCCGGTCTCACGAGTCTCAAGACACCCCAAAGCGCGCAAATTGTCCTGCACGAAGTCGAGCCCTTTGCCGTTTCCGACGGACCCCACAATCACATTCGGCAAGGTCACACTAAAGTAGAGATTGGCATCGCGCACCTCGGCGTGGGTGAAGCCCTGCGAGCCCTCGATGATATTGGCAGCGTCCTGACCGGTAGCCAAATAGAATGCCAGCAACATATTGGCGAAATGAGCATTGGCCGAACGGATACCGCCTGCCAGCGAGGTACCGACCCAATTCTTTTTCCAGTTTAGATCCACTATTTGCGCCGGCGTACTCTTAAGGTAACGGCTCACCAAGCGCTCAGAGATTAAACCCTCGACCACCACGTACTTGCCGCGGCCGAGAATACCGTTTACGGCGGATGATTTCTTGTCCGTGCAATAATTACCCGAGATTGAGCTATACGAAAGATCGGGATACTGGGCGCAAATCCACTGAATCAACCGATCGGCAGCAGCCGTGACCATATTATGACCGGCCGCGTCGCCTGTGGTCAGTTCAAATCGGATAAAACAAAGATTGCCAACGACTTGTGTATGCAAATCGATCAATTTTGCGAATCGGCTGGTTTGAGCAACGACCGCCTGCATTTCGTCTATGCGCCCCTGTAAATCACGTGTTGCCGCCGCCGCAGCCACGGCATCAGGCGCCGTCAACAGCACCGAGCGCGTCATGCGCTCGTCTACCACGACTGCGCGAAGTCCGCCGGCTACAGTCGCAACCCGTGCACCTCGATCCGTGGAGGGCCAGAGCGGCGATTCATAGGTGGCCAGCGGTAGCTCGAATTCGCCTTCGACTTCCGGACCGATCAGCTTCACCGGCCCAACCCGCTGCATCGGGATCGAGGCCATAACGGTTTCTCTTTTGCTCATGCACTTATCTTTCCACAGTTTGGCCGACGGTCAACCATCCGTCTGCAACCCACCATATTCCGTAGTAAGCCGTAAAAACGGGCGGGGCGTCAACCGCAAGCCGCACCTCGGCAAAACACACGAAATCACTACTTTAACCTTGCATATGCAGGCGGTTGTGGTCATATTCCGCCACTTTCCCAAATATTTGGAAGGGTTGGGTTGCGTCGCGTGCAGCCCTAATACGATAAAAGGCAGGTTATTATGGCTAGACAATTCCCCATTTCTAAAATCCGCAACATCGGCATTATGGCCCATATTGATGCGGGTAAAACCACGGTTAGCGAGCGCATTCTGTTTTACTCTGGTAAAACACACAAAATGGGCGAAGTGCACGATGGTGGTGCCACCATGGACTGGATGGAGCAGGAACGTGAGCGCGGTATTACGATCACATCCGCTGCGACCAGCACCGAATGGCGTGGCCACTCGATTTCATTGATCGACACTCCCGGCCACGTGGATTTCACCGTCGAGGTGGAACGTAGTTTGCGCGTATTAGACGGCGCGATCGCCCTGTTTTGCGCCGTGGCCGGCGTTCAGCCGCAGTCGGAAAAAGTTTGGCATCAAAGTGAAAAGTATAACGTGCCCAAAATTGCGTTCGTGAACAAAATGGACCGTGTGGGTGCCGATTTCTTCACCGTGGTGCGTGAGATTCAGGAAGAATTTCAGGCCAACGCCGTGCCGGTCGTGATCCCGATCGGTCAGGAAGAAAACTTCGCTGGCATCATCGATCTTGTCCAGATGAAGGCCGTCATGTATGACGA
>SLCI01000183.1 GCA_007125875.1 Kiritimatiellia bacterium
TCAGCCCGACTCATCAAGCCGTCGATTTCATCTGTTCCGCGAAAGCGAAATTCCTCCCAATCGTGCGAGAGTGAGAGCATCATTACGCCGCCGCCCTGAATTGGCCGAATGATCGAACCCGTTACGTCATGATGCCGGACTGCGACCGAACCATCCTCCGAGCGAAAACCTGTCCGAAATTGAGCGGACGGCGTGTAACGAATCTGCACAAACATCGTTCGATGCGCAAATGGACTCGGAGGTGCCTCTGATTCATTTACGGGTTCTTCCGCAAGTCCTACCAGCGGCCAGCAACTCAAGCAGCAGAGCGCCATATGGCACCATACTCGGCACCATCTCATTGTGCTTCAAGTATCCAATAGGGAGACCAAGGTGGCTGGATGAGCTTCACTTCACTGAAACCCGCTTCACGCATCAACCGCTCCAGCACCTCCGCACTGAAGACCCGCCCTTTGGGACTGGTCAGCATCATGTTGATCGAGAACAGATTCGAGAACAGAGGGCCCGTTCGATCCGGCTCCAGCATCATATCCACCAAGAGAAAACGACCGCCCTGATTTAGCGCCGCACGGATATTCCCAAATAGCGTCAATGCAAACGCTTCATCCTCCTGATGTATGGCGCCACAGAGCAGCGCGCAATCGAATCCTTGCGGCAAAGCCTCTTGATGATAGTCGCCCGGCTGAAACCGAATACGATCCGCCGCAGGCGACCCTTCGGTCAGAGAACGAGCGACATCGAGCACGGGAAGCAAATCGAATTGAGTCACTTCGATTTCTGCATGCGCCTCGGCCAGCATTCGACTAAAGGTGCCGGGACCTGCCGCAATGTCTAAATAGCGCTCCGTCCCGCGAGGCGCCAAGGCGGGCAGTATCGCGGGCGCCATACCCAAGGCGCGGCTATGCATGCCCATCGCAAAACGCTTGGTGCGCTCAGGATCCTGTCCCAAGTGCGCGCCGGGCGGCAACGCCGGTTGTCCAGCCCGCACACAGTCCGACAAGCGTCCCCAGAGCGGATATAGATCCATATTGAAGCGCAACGCGTCCAACAAGCATTTATTGCTGTTCCGGTTAAGAAACTCATCCGCACCCGCAGCAATCGAATACTGCTCATCCGTCTTACTCAGCAAGCCCAGCGCCACCAGCGCATCCGCTACCTCGGCCACGTATCTTGGCGTACCCTTCGCCTGCTGAGCCAAGTCCGCCAATGGCAAGGCACCATTCGAAAGATGATCAAAAAGCTGAAGGTCAACACCAGCGGAAAGCACGGCTGATTTCCAGTAGCCGGTCGCCAACTCCATCAAGCTACCCATATCCCATTGCGATGATTGTTTATCCATAGCCTCACCCTACTCATGCCCTGCCAGACTGGCAAGTCTGCGCCATCAGAATAGGACGAAAACACAGATTTACTTGCCAACCCATCCCCTCAATCGCATAGTACTCATCTTCACCTCGTGCCCCCATCGTCTAGAGGCCTAGGACGCAGGGTTCTCATCCCTGTAACACGGGTTCGAATCCCGTTGGGGGTGCCAGCTTTTTGCACCTGATTGAGCACCTTAATCTGATTGGTGTTGAGCGCTCCATCAGCTATACTGAGGGGGCAATGGAAACGATCCCGTTAACCCCTCAAATGGTGGTGGTGCTGTGCATTCTGGCGCTGACCGTCGTCTTATTTATAACCGAAGCGGTGCGCCTCGATGTGGCGGCCCTGAGCGTGCTGGTATTGCTCGGGTTATTGACCTTGATTCCACCTCTGGAGGGATTAGTGGATGCCCGAGAATTGTTCGTCGGCTTTTCGAGTAATGCGGTCATCTCCATCATCGCGGTCATGATCATCGGTGCAGGCTTGAACCGCACGGGGGTAATGGCTCGCTTAGCGACATGGATTATGCGGCTGGGCGGGCGGACAGAGCGCACCGTCATCCCACTGATATCCGGCACGGCCGGCCTTATCTCCGGATTTATGCAGAATATCGGCACTGCCGCTCTTTTTCTTCCGGTCGTATCAAGCATCTCCGCCCGCACGGGGCTGGTTATGTCGCGACTGCTTATCCCGATGGGCTTCTGCGTCATGATGGGCGGAACGCTAACCCTTATCGGGTCCAGCCCACTAATCCTTTTAAATGATTTGCTCCCGCGTGATATGGAGCCCTTTAGGTTGTTCGATGTCACACCGATTGGCCTCGCCCTCATCTTGACAGGCATCCTCTATTTTGCGCTCGGAGGACAGCGCATGCTGCCGGTGGTCAAAGGCGACAGTGCCAGCGCCGAGAGCCTAATGGACTATTATCGTGAGGTCTATGGCCTGGAGTATGCCGTGCGTGAAGTGAAACTGAAAGCTCAGGCCGCTTGGGCCGGCCAAACCGTGGACGATATTGAAAAAACGCATGGCGTGGTGGTTGTGGGCACCTTCATGAATGGCGAAATCCGCGTGGGGCCTTGGCGCGGCTTGACCGTCGAACCCAAAGCAACCCTGGCCATCATGGGCTCGCAACAGCAGCTCACCGAGTTGGAAAACGATGAGGACTTGGCCGTGTCCTATGAGCTGTACGTATTTGATGATGCCCTGTCCCGCGTCAAGGCCGGTATGGCCGAGGTGGTCATTCCGCCGAACTCCAACCTGATCGGCCGGTCGGTCACCGAAGTCGCGATGCGCAAAACCTATGGGCTCTCCGTACTGGCCATTCACCGGGGCGAAGAAACGATCCGCAAGGATCTGCGGGACGTGCCATTACGATCGGGCGACACCCTCGCATGTCATTGTGCGTGGAACGCTCTGTCACCGCTGGAGCGCAACCCAGATTTTGTCGTGGTAACCAGCGAATATCCGCGAGAAGTGATGCGGCCGCAGAAAGTCTATTTTGCAGTTGGGGTCTTCTGCCTTGCCATGGCGCTCGTGCTCTTCACCGATCTGCGCTTGTCGCTGTGCCTGATGGTAGGGGCTCTTGGCATGATTTTGACCGGCGTGCTTTCCATCGACGAGGCCTACAAGGCCATAAGCTGGCGAACGGTCTTCTTGCTGGCCTGTATGATCCCGCTTGGCATGGCCGTCGAGGATACCGGGACAGCAAACTGGATCGCTAGCCATGTTCTGGCAAGTCTGGGTGAGTTGCCGACATGGATGCTCCAAGCATTTGTTGCAATCTTGGCTACCTTCTTTACGTTGATTCTATCGCACGTTGGAGCGACAGTCTTGTTAGTTCCCTTGGCCGTCAATCTGGCGACGACCGCACAGGAAATGGGGATCGACGCCGATCCTAGGATGTTCGCCCTGACTGTGGCGATCGCGACATCGAATGCCTTCTTAATTCCCACCAATCCAGTCAATGCGCTGATTATGGGCCCAGGCGGTTACCGCGTAAAAGATTTCATGAAAGCCGGCGCGGGCATGACCGTCCTGTTCCTGATCGTCTCTTTGGTGATGCTCAATCTATTATTCTAGTCGCCAATAGTCTTGCCACTTTGCAACTTTGCATCCCTGCGTTAGGTTAGCTTCATCATCATGGACACTGAGAAACAGACTAAGCTGCCACCGGTTGCCCCCTGGCAAACGCGCCCATTCCACATCATGACCAAACCGGTGGGTCCGATCTGCAACCTCGACTGCACCTACTGCTTTTATCTGGAAAAGGAGAAGCTGTTCGGGCGTACCGAGAAATTCCGCATGTCCGATGCCCTGCTCGACAAGTATATCCGCGAGTATATCCAGTCGCAAAGCAGCCCGGAGATTTCGTTTGCCTGGCAAGGCGGGGAGCCGACACTGTTGGGGGTAGACTTTTTCCGCAAGGTGGTGGCCCTGCAGGAGGAACATAGTGACGGACGCCCGATCTCCAACGCCCTTCAGACCAATGGCACGTTGCTGAACGACGAATGGGGTGAGTTTCTGGCGGAACATCGTTTCTTGGTCGGTCTGAGTGTGGACGGGCCGGCCGAGCTACACGATGCGTACCGCGTCGATAAGCGTCAAAAGCCGACGTTCGACCGGGTCATGCGTGGCCTCGAATACTTGCAAAAGCACGGGGCGGAATACAACACGCTGACCGTCGTGAACCGCAAGAACTCCAAGCATCCACTCAAGGTTTATCGTTTCTTGAAGGAGATCGGGTCTACCTTTCACCAGTTCATTCCGCTGGTGGAACGGAAACCGGATTCCGAAGCCAAGGAATTGGGTTTGGATTTGGCGTCGCCGCCGGACTTGGACGAGATCAGCGATGAACATTCGCCGGTCACCTCCTGGAGCGTGCAGCCGGTGGCTTACGGCGATTTCCTGATCAAGATCTTCAATGA
>SLCI01000147.1 GCA_007125875.1 Kiritimatiellia bacterium
CGTCGATCACGCAGGAAACGGGTTAGGAGTTGATCCAGTGGTGCGGACTCGGGTTCATACGCCGGCGGCGACAAGGCGGACTGTAAGCGATGATGCGGGTCGAGTAGAAATCGGCGTACATCCAGTAAGCCCTCAATCTGATCGAACGAGCCCCGATAAATCGGTAGTTGCCTGACTTTGGCTTGCTTGGCAATGGTAGCCAGCTCGTGCTCTCCGTCATTGAGGTCGTAACCCACCAGATCAACCCGCGGCGTCATCACATCGCGTGCTTGCAAGTCCTCCAGACGCAGAATCGATTTTAGCATATCGCGTTCCGTGTCACGTAGGATGCCTTCCTCGCCGCTAAGCTCGACGACCGTTTCCAGTTCATCGCCGGACAATGTACGTCCGCGCGGCTTGAAGAAATGCTGAAATTGATGCGTGATATGCTCCAGCCCGATGCGGAGCGGGGTCAGGCCGCGCATGATGAGCGTCAAGGGCCACGCATAGAGCAATGCCATGCGCTCCGGCCAAAGGAAGGCGATTCGTTTGGGCACAACTTCACCGAAAACGAGCAGCACGAGGGTCATGATCAGCACGGCAGTCCATTCGCCGGCTGCGGGTAACAGTCGGACGATAATCGCGTAACCTAATACCGATAAGCCGACGTTGACGAACGTGTTCCCGATCAAGATGGTCGAGAGCAGGCGCGTGGGTGGGTGCAAAATTGCGCGTAGCAGCTGGGCTGCCTGCGGATGCGCTTGATCGAGGCGTCGCAGTTGCAGGGGGCTAAGGGAAAAGAGGGCGACCTCGGAACTCGAAAAAAAAGCGGAGCACGCGAGCAAAACGACCAAGGCGGGAAGCTGAATCATCAACAGCGATGTCATGCTGCGGGATGATGCACGGTACTTGCTAAGTTTTCCAGTATCAAATAGAGTGACCGGATGATTCGATCCCTAATAGCTATTGGGTTACTCATCGTTGTGGCGGGGTGTGGACGTCCCTCGGGCGAGAAAATCTTCGAACAAGGATTACGTCAACTGGAACGTGGCCGTATGAGTCAGGCGCGCGACCTGTTGTTGGAGTCGATCGAGCTGCGTCCAGGACATGATGCCAACGCCTTTGCGCATCACCATTTGGGTGTGATTGCGTGGCGTGAGGGTGATCTTGAGACCGCTCAATTGCATTTTGAAGCCAGCCACGAGTTGCACGACGAGTTGTTTGAGCCGGTCTTCAATTTGGGGGTCATTGCGCTTGAGTCGGGGAACTGGATGGAAGCGCGTACTTGGTTCGAGGCCGCCAGTGCCTTGTCGCCTCGTGACGCGCGCCCTTGGGAATATTTGGCTGAAGCACATCGTTTGCGTGGCGATGCGGGACGGCGCGAGATGCGCCGCGCATTGTTCGAGGCCCGCGCGCGCGATCCGCACTCTGCCCGGATCTTGACGGCGTTGGCCGGCGTAGAGCACGAAGACGGCGGCACCGCAGAAGCGATTGCCTTTTTGATGCAGGCGTTAGAGCAGAACGCCCATTATCCCCCGGCACTATTCAACTTGGCGCAACTCTACGCGCAGAGCCCGGACCAAGAAGAGCATGCTGAGGCTTACTTCGAGCAATATTTGGCCGTGGCTCCGACAGGTATTCGCGCGGACGAGGCGCGACGTGCCTTACGCACGCTACGCGCACCGCCCGAACCTGAGCCGGAAGCGGTGGCGGACGTTGCGCCGCCCCCGAGCGAGCGGGAGCGTCCGGCCCCATCGGTCGAGCCCGTCGCACCGCCGGAGCCTCCGACATTGGACGAGTTGCTCGCCTCGATTGCCGACGTGGTGGCCGCTGGCGATCATGATCGTGCCGTAGCCCGCTACATGCGTTTAGCGGCCAGCGTGCGCCAGCAAGGTGAGCGGGGCCAGGAAGAGCGCGTGTTGAGAGCAGGGATTGAGCAATTGCCGGAATCGGCCACGCTGCACTCCGCCTTGGGACGTCATTATCTGGATCGCGAAGATACCCGTGCCGCCCAGCGCATGTTTGAGCGCGCCGTTGAATTGGAGCCCGGCTGGGCGCAAGAGTGGATTATGCTCGCGCAGAGTGCGACGGCGCGGCGCGATTACGATACCGCCTTGGATGCGTTGTTGCGCGCCGTGCCTTTGGCCCCGCAGGATCCTAGTCCGCTATGGGCTTTAGCCGAGACCTACGAAGTGGTGGGCATTAATCGGCGGGCGGCAGAAACGTACCAGCAATTTGCCGAGCGTTTCCCGCGTGATGCCCGCGCCGTTCGTGCGCACGAGCGACTGCAGGCGCTGCGGCCGCCACCAGCCCCTGAGCCGCCGCCGGAGCCGGTTGTTGAACCGGCACCCCGTGTGTCGCCAGAAGAGGCGCGCCGTTTGCGACAGGCGCGCGAAGCGTATCAGCGTGGTGTTACCTATCAACGTCGCCAGGATTGGGATAGTGCATTGTTTTATTACGGGCGCGCATTGGCGCAAGACCCGACCTTGGAGCGCGCGCACTACAATACGGGTTTGATTCAGTTGCAGCGCAATCGCTGGCCGGAAGCGCGCGCCGCATTCCAGGCGGCCGTCGAGCTGGAATCGGGCAATGCGCAAACGTGGTACAACTTGAGCTATGCACAGCATCAGGGCGGGCAACGTGACCTGGCCATCCGTTCGCTAAATCGAGCGCTGGAGATCAATCGTGATCTCGCCGCGGCACATTTGTTGCTGGGGATTTTATATGCGGAAGATCGTGCAACCACGGCGCGTGCGCGGAGGCACTACGAGCGGTTTCTGGAGCTTGAGCCGAACGATCCGAATGCGGCATCTATCCGGGCGTGGTTGGCAAATCCGTCCTGACGGCAAATAGAGTGACGAGGGTGTACTGCATCCTTCCATTCCTGTGCTGCATAGCGTATATAGATGCAGCAATCGTTGAATGGAGAACGAAAGGAACGACATGAAAAAGGCGATCAAGATTTTGACGGGCGTGGCACTGCTCAGCTTTGCGGCGGGCACAGTGAGCGCGCAACAAGCCCCGCTTTGGTTAGGTGATTGGTATCCAGAAATCGATTTAGAGGTCCGCTACGATGATAACGTCAATCGTAGTTTTGATGGGGACGGCCAAAAGAGCGATATCGTTTTCCAGCCCGAATTGCGCATCGAGCAGCAGCTTGCTTTAGGTGAGCGGCTGTTTGGCTATGCCGCCGGAACCGTGCACGGCGAAGTGTATGGCCGTTACAACAAATTGAATTTTATCGCGCCCGGCTTTGATGTCGGGATTCGTCAGCAGGTTGGTCAGCAGCCGGAAACAGGCGCGCTCTCCGCGGGATTGGCTATGTGGTACGAGTTTCACAATCAAGACCCTCGTTTTGGTGCCATCTTTCAGCCTCGCTTGAGTGCCGACTTTGAGGTGGCTAGCGCGCTAACGCTGTCCTTGTTTTATCAATACGACAATCGCTTCGCGAGTGAGAACTCGGTCTATGATCGGGAGGGACACACGATCGGATTAGGGCTGGCTGTGCCGGTCAGTGATGTCGTGACCATCATGATGGGATATGACTATCGGAACGGTTCAGTTCTTGTGCATGAACCCTTGGACGATTTGGGCGTTGAAGTGCGCGGCAGTCGCCTACCAGTCGATACCTTCCGTGAACGTTTTGAAGCCGTGCGCTATCGCGATGCGGATACCCATACGTTAGCGCTCGGACTTCAATATGAGGTTAGTCTGTACACCTCAGTGCGCGGCGGCATCGTTTACGAAGACATTCGCACCAGTGACGATTCCTATCCCAGCATGCAACTCCGATTCGGGCTTTCGCATCTGCTCTGAGCAGAATGGATTGAGAGCGAGACTCCAACCGATCAGCCGCTACGCGGCAAGATGCCGATTGAGCGCATGATTCAGCAGCATCAGGTGAATGTGCGCAGCGCATGAAGGTCCGGGCAAAACATCGGATCGAATATGCGGTCCTACGCACGCTCAGCGCGATTGCCTGTGCCTTGCCGTATCGCTTCGCTCTTGCGTTCGGCGCGGGGCTTGCGTGGATTGCCTTTTATGTCGTGCGCTTTCGTGTCGATGAGGCCGTTCGCCGTATTCAGTTGGTGCTGGGCGAAGAAGTAGACCGGCGGCGGGCGCGCCGCATTGCCTGGATCTCTTTGCGTAACCTATTCTTCAACGGAATCGAAATTTTACGTTTCCCGCGCATGACGCGAAAGTGGGTGGAAACGTATGTTGATACATCGGACGTTCCTGTCATTGAGGCACAGCGCCCGAAAGATCGCGGGGCCATTTTTGCGGTGCCACACATGGGGAACTGGGATCTTGCCGGTGTTGGCTCCAATATGATGGGCTTGCCCGTTTTCTTCATGGCACGCCGCCAAAAGAATCCGCTCGTCGACGACTTTCTCAATCGGCTGCGCGGAGTGACCGGTGTTGAAACGATTCTCACCGACAGCGGCGCGCTACGTAAAGTGGTCCGGAATCTGAAGTCTGGGAAAGTTTTCGCGCTACTGCCGGACGTGCGGGCGCGTGAGTCGGGCGTCTATGTCCCGTTCCTTGGTGGCACGGCGGCGTTAGCCACTGGGATGGTGGCCTTTGCACGACATGCTGAGGTGCCCATCTTTCCCGCCTGCGCGTTTCGCGAAGGTTGGACGCGCCAGCGCTGGAAGGTCTATGACCCCATATATACCGATCCCGCCGCGGATCGTGGTGTAGATGAGCAGCGAATCATGAACGAGGTCATGGCCCGTTTTGAGCGCGTCATTCGTTCGCATCCAGAGCAATACTTTTGGTATAACAAGCGTTGGATTCTTGACCCGCTAGACTTGTCATAGCGACGGGCGAATTCTATAGTTCAGCAGTCCGAAACATAAAACCCTTATCCGAATTTATTATGCGATTTATCCTCCACCTTTTTTTGTTCGCCCTGTTCACCGCGTCCCTCGTAGCGGAAGACCGGCCACTTTCGCCTCGCTTCCGACAGATCCCCGGTAATCCGCCCACCACGCGATTGGTGTATGAGCATCCGGGCGCACGGGAGGTGGTCCTGGCGACATCAGCCGATCAGTGGAGTGGACGTCATGCTTTACAGCGTGACGGGGAATTCTGGGTATTCGATATATCTCCGCTGAATCTCGAGTTGGGTCGATATGAATTCAAGTTCATTGTCGATGGTGACTGGGAGCCGGGCGCGAATCGTGTGCTGTTCGTGAACTCGGATGGGATGCTGTATCGATCGCCTGATGTCATTTCTCGCGCTCGCGTACAAGATACGCACCTGATCGAGCTGGGCTTACGAGCGGGGCGCGTCAATACAGACCATGTCCGCGTTCAAATTGAGCCCGATATCGGGATTGCGGACGTTCGCATGTCTACCGCTGCAGAACAGGGCTATCTAAAAGGCTATACGCTACAAGGTGATTTACTGACGTTTTATTTTAATCCGGAACTCTATGGTGTATCGGTCAGTCCGAACGATCTTGTCGTTGTGGCCGGCAATTTCAATCACTGGGATCCAGCCGGGCGACAGGGATCCTGGCAGTTGCGACCGGCATCCGATACCGGTATATGGGAACTGGCGACACAATTTTCCGGCCTGCGCCCACCGCCGGGTGAAACCGAAATCATCTTTAAGTTTGTCATCAATCAAAGCCTGTGGCTGGATGTGCCTGACGCAGCACCGAACCGTGCAGATGATGGCCAAGGAAATGTCAACTTGCGGATCGATCCAGATCTGCAGGGCGGGAATAGCATGCGCGTCCAGACGCGGGAACCGGTTGATCTATCGCAAAATTATCTGTTGATCATCGATGGATTGGCTGATCGCCGCGTCTATCAGTTCACCACGCCCGGCGATCTGATGGATCAGTTGTATTCGGACAAACCGTTGGGTGCGATTCTGGATCGCGAACGCGAGATCACCACGTTCCGTGTGTTCGCTCCGCGTGCGACCGATGTTTACCTCAGCATTTTTGATCGCCCGGAATTTGAGGTTCATGAACCTGAGTTCAAGCGGATTGAACCGATTGAGCGCGTTCGCATGTGGCGCGACCCCGCAGATGGCGTGTGGGAGATCTCGCTGGTCGGATTGCATATTGGTGCCTATTACTCCTTCAATGTCGATGGCCCATCAGGCGAAGGGGAAGGCTTCCAACCCGCCACGCAGGTCGGAGATCCGTATGCTTTAGCGGTGGCGATCGACGCCAATTACAACAATATCGTGATTGATCCGGATGCGACCAACCAATGGTTTGGCGGCTGGACAAATCAAGAGTGGGAGACGCCGAATCATGAAGACCTCGTCATTTATGAGGCGCATTTGCGTGACTTGACGATGCATCCTTCATCCCGTGTGCCGCCCTCGTTGCGGGGTACGTATCAAGGACTCTTGGCGACCGTCGGTACCGGCACGGGGTTGGATCACCTGAAAGATCTGGGCGTGAACGTGATCGAATTCCTGCCCCTGCAAGAATTCCCCAACGCGAATAATCACTATAGCTGGGGCTACAACACCGTCTTCTTCTTTGCGCCCGAAGCCTCGTTCGCGCAGTCGCCCTCCACCGGCTCACAATTCTATGAACTAAAGCACATGGTGAATGAGCTCCAGAACATGGGATTCGGCGTGATGCTGGATGTGGTCTATAACCATATTGGCTATCCCAATATCTTCAGTTTGATCGACCGCAAGTACTATTTCCGCCTAAATCCGGACTTCAGTTACAGCAACTTTAGCGGTGTCGGCAACGATGTGCGTTCAGAAGCGCCGATGATGCGCCGATTGATTGTCGAGAACGTGTTGTACTTGATGGAAGAATTCAACATTGATGGTTTCCGTTTCGATTTGGCGGAACTGATCGATATGGAAACGCTACTGAAGATTCGGGAAGAAGCGGTGAAGGTGAACCCGAATGTTGTGTTGGCCTCCGAGCCGTGGAGTTTTCGCGGTACGCATAAATACGAGCTAACCGGAACCGGCTGGGCGGCTTGGAATGATGATTTCCGTAACACGACCAAATCGTTCGTGATGGGCGGGCGCGACCTGAACCGGTTAAAGCAGGTTATTGTCGGTTCCACAGATCTCTGGACCGCGAATCCGATGCAAACGGTTAACTATGTGGAGAGTCACGATGATATGGCCCTGGCCGATGAATTAAGCACGCGGCCCGATCGGGATGGGCGACACCTTCAAACGCGTGATGTTGCCGCTAACCGCCTTGCCGCTACGGTCGTCTTTACGTCACTAGGTATGCCGATGATATTTAGCGGTCAAGAGTTCCTGCGCAGTAAGCGCGGAATCAGCAATACCTTTGACAGCGGTGACGAAGTGAACGCACTGCGATGGACCGATCGCGATCGCCCCATGGCGGCTGAGGCACTGGCGTATTATCGCGGCTTGATTCATTTGCGCCAGAGTGATGCCGGCCGAGCTTTCCGAGTGGCTGATAAACCGCCGGAAGATTATTTCGACTGGATCATGACAGATAACGATCAAGCGCTCGGCTATATCGTGAATGAAGGCCACCGCCATCCAGGCAATGCTTTCGTGGTGTTGCTGAACGCCTCGCATGAGGCGGTTACATTCCCCGTTTCGATTCCGGCAGGACAATGGCGCGTCGTCGGTAATGGTCGCAGCATTGACCCTGAGGGCTTACCCCGCACCGACGAGGTGACGGGGCCTGTCAGCACGCATATCCGCGTGCCGAGCATGTCATCGATCATCTTAATGGACGGTTTCTAATACGAAACGGTTCTGCCACCGTTTGACGCAATTGTCTCGCTGGCATAGGGTATGCGTATGATGCAAAGGAAAACCGTCCTGCTCGCCACGGCTCTCTGTAGCCTCTGGGCTGGCGCCCATGTCTACGCTCAAGAGCGTCAGCGCACCATCACCTATGATGGTGAGTGGATACTCCATGAGTTTGATGCAGGGATTGAGGTGCGCGAAGACCGCACGACCTCTCGTCGCTGGATTGATGATGGTACGCGTGAAGGCGAACGTGGTTTCGGGGCACGCGATGCGCAATCCTTGCCGATGTTTGGTCCACTGGACGGTTCGCCGACGCCCCTGCCTCCTTCCGGTCCGGCCCCAGAACGTAGACGCAACTGGATTTTGCCCACACTGGAAGATGGACTAGGTGCGCGCACAGGTGACGAGCCCGAGGTGGAAACGGGCTGGGGATGGCTGGTGGATGCAATAGAGGCCGGTCGCCTCGAGGAAGAGGCGCGTACGCGTGATTTCGCTGAAAACGAAGAGCTTGAAGAGGATATCCTGGCTCAAATGCGAGCAGCCGAAGAGGAGCAAGCAGATCTCTTGTCAGCGCTTGGCGCGATGAATGGTGCGGCGCCAGTACTCCAAAACCTGGCGGATCAGCGTCAGCTGAGTGACGAGCTAATCAATCGGATGGCCAATATGAATGCTGATGAGCTGCGTGACTTCCTCGAAGCGCAGCAAGATCCGATGGGGAACAATTCGCCCTTTGGAAATGTAGATCCGTGGAGCGATCGGGAACTGCGTGCGTCGGCTTGGTCCCAGCCGGCAGATGAGTCTTTATTTGGCGGGGAGAATTGGTTCGGCGCGTCTGCTTCTTCGGGAGATCGCCTGTTTTCCAGCGACTGGGGCGAATCATTTTCGGCGTGGGACAGTGCGGCTCCATCCAGTGCGGCATCAGGACCCGACCGCGTCGGCCGTTTTACGGCCGATTCAGGGTTCGGTGGTTCTTCGATCGGCGGAGCAGGAACGTCCGCCTTTGATCCAACTCCAGTGAGCAGCGCGGGTTGGAGCGCTGATTGGTCAGGTGATTCGTCTTGGCAAACGGATACTTTCCGCACGGATTCGTCGGCCGCACCAACGACTCAGCCCACTACCGCTGGGGGACGCGATCGATTTAGCGTGCAAGGCAGTGGTTGGCTCGCTGATCGTTAGGATCTTTGGCGCGACCGCCCATTGCCCCGATTGTGCGTGATGCGTTTTTATGCCAGTTTCCAATACTTTTCGGTCAATTCTCCGAAAACTTTGGCATGAAAGGAGAAGGGTTCGCCGCAATAAGAGGACGACACCAAGGTCGTCCCTCCAGAATGCTTCTGCAGTAATTGGTTCTGCTTAGCGTGTACCGGAGGGGCAATCTTTGGAGGGTGTCTCACAACCCCGGCTCATTCTCGATTTTGGGGTGCGCGTTACCTATCCCATGAAGCAGCGGTAGGGCGAGGCTGCCTGCCCGCCTCCGGCGGGTCTCGCCGAGCCGCTGGAGTAGGTGCAAGACCAGAATCTGCCCACGCTCAGATCATGCTCACGGCTCATCCAGAGGATTCGCCCTACCACACTGGGACGCGACTTAACTATTGTGAGGTGGGGCGAGCAGGTTTTGAGACAGCCTTTTTGTGTTGCCCTGAGAATGTACCGAAAAGTTATAGCAACTGGTATTATGTGTCTTCTGGAGGGAGCTTGCGAATCAGTTGTGATTCTGTCATGCGCATCTTTTCTGCGGCGGCCTTCTTGTCACCGCCGGTCTTCGCCAGGACCTTCTCCATGTAAACCTTCTCTTGTTTACGTAGGAAGGCCTTTAATGACAGGCCTCTTCCAGATTGCTCATCCTCACGTGACAAGAAGCTTGCCCCGCTACCCGCGCCATTACTGGTCACGCGAGAGGGTAGATGAGAAGACTTAATCGCTTGGCCATCTGCAGCCCGTTCAGCGTACTTTATGATCTCTTCAAGTTCCCGCACGTTGCCGGGCCAATTATACGCCTCTAACAGGCGCGTGACGTCACGGCTCAATTGGACTGGCTTCGCATTCTCTGGCTGATTGCGACGCAGTAATGTGGCGGCGATCGGGACGATATCCTGCTTTCGCTTACGTAACGGCTCAAGTGCGATTGGAATTAGGGATAAACGCGCGAATAGATCGGAACGAAAATGGCCTTCTGTGACGCGTAACTTGAGGTTGTCGGAGGTGGAAGCGATGACGCGGACATCGAGCGGTATTTCTTCTCGAGATCCGCATCGGCGCAAATTTCCGTCCTTCAGCAAGTTCAGGAGGCGATCTTGTCCGGTGAGCGGCAAGGCGCTAATTTCCTCGATCACAAAAGTTCCGCCCGCAACCGATTCGATTAAGCCTTCGTGGTCCTCAATGGCGCCCTCATATCCCGCCCCATAACCAAAAAGCTCCACTTCGAGCTCATCGTCAGGGAAGGCGGTGCAGTTGACAGACAGAAAAGGACCATCCGAGCGGTTGCTGCAGGCGTGAATGGCATTCGCCACGCCGTCCTTACCCGACCCCGGCTCACCGCTGATCAGCACCGGCGAATCGAGTGGTGCCACACGGCGAATCATTTCGCAGACCTTCTTCATGGCAGGACTGGCCGCAATCAGATTTTCGAGCTCCAGGTAAGCATCTTCGTTATCTTGTTGCGTAGCACTATTCTTTATGGTCTGGCCATACTCCAAGGCCCGCTTAATCACATCCATGAATTCGTCGATCTTGAACGGCTTGGAAAGATAATCGAACGCACCGAGCTTCAGTGCCTCGACCGCTGTGTTGACTGTTCCAAAAGCCGTCAGCATGACAATGGGCATATCCGGATATGCTTTGTGTGCCTTGCTCAGTAGTTCCATGCCGTCCATGCCGGACATGCGCAAATCGGTCAGCATGAGATCAAACGACTGATTGGCAAGATGCTCGCTGGCCTCTTCACCCGTGGTCGACTGAGTGACTTCGTGTGATTGGGCTTCCAGTAGCTTGGCCATCAGGCGCAAGGTCGCCTGCTCGTTTTCAACTAAAAGTAATTTTGCCATCGATTATCCTGCACCCACGATTTCGCCCATCTGGAAGAGCGGAAGGAACATACAAATAACTAAGCCGCCAATGACAATACCCAGAAAGACCATCAGCAACGGCTCCAGTAACGAGGTCAAGCCTGCCAACATGCTTTCCACTTCGCCTTCATAATATTCCGCGATGCTATCCATCATATCATTGATGTTACCGGTCTTTTCACCTGCTTGCAACATGCGCACCAAGCCGAGCGGGTAAACTTCCTGATCCAGTAATGCCTTGGATAAAGGGTCACCTTTTTCAACGACCTTGGCGGCTTCCTCAATGATTTTGCCGGCCACCAAGTTGCCGGTTGAGCCGCCGACAATGTGCAGCGCACTTAGAATCGGGACACCACTTCGCGTCATCTGACTGAGCATCCGCGCAAATCGAGCCGAGGCCACATAGCGGTTTAGTTTGCCGAACACCGGCAAGTTTAACGTCATTGAGTCCCACCGATATGCACCGGACGGCGTTTGTTTCCACTTGCGGAAAATGAAATAGATTACAATCAGCACGCCCGCAAAGAGCAGAAAGTTCGCTTGCAACCACGCGCTCAAGTTTAAGAGGCCTTGGGTCGGGGCCGGAAGTTCTGCATCAAAATCCTCAAACATTTCACCGAATACCGGAACAACAAAAAGGATTAGCCCGACTGTAATGATCAGTGAGATGGTGAGCACGATGATGGGATACATCATGGCGGCTTTCACTTTGCGCCGTAGTTTGGCCGAATCCTCCAGGAAGGTCGCAAGACGTGCCATGGTTTCAGAGAGTTCGCCACTGCTCTCGCCGCCTGCCACCATGTTGCAATACAGGCGATCAAAGATAGGCGGGTATTTGCGCAATGCTTCCGATAGGTTCTGACCGGCTTCAAGTGCTTCGCGCACACCACGGATAACACCTTGTAAGTAAGGATTGTCCGACTGCTCCTCAAGCGCGTACAAGGCCGATACGATCGGCATACCGGCTCCTAGCATGGCGCTGAGTTGGCGCGTAAAACCGGCGAGATCATTGTTCACGATTTTCCGGGATGTCGGGATCTTCTTGGCGCCCGGTTTGATATTTTGGATCGGCTTCTTTTTAGCGGATTTCTTCGCCATGATTATTCTCCACCCGTCACTTCGAGAGCGGCTTCCAACGTTGTTAAGCCTTCTTTAACTCTGGCGAATCCGGCATCTTTAAGCGTTATCATACCGTTCTTTCGGCCTAAATCACGTAGCTCAGACGTGTTGAGCCCCTTTAAGATCCCTTGCCGGATCTGATCGTTGATCTGGAATACTTCCATGATGGCGCCGCGTCCCTTATAGCCTTGATTGCACCGAGGGCAACCCACGGCCTCATAAACGGTATGTCCTTCAAACTCATTCGGATCGATATGATTGCTGGCCAGTATGTCCGGCGTTATGGTGGTGGGCCGCTTACACGCATTGCATAGCTTGCGATACAAACGTTGAGCTTGAGATAAGATTAATGAAGATCCCAGCATGAATGGTTCTACACCCATGTCGATTAGACGGGTTATCGCACCCGGCGAATCGTTCGTGTGCAACGTGCTCAACACCAAGTGACCGGTTAGCGCGGCCCGCATGGCAATTTGGGCCGTTTCGGCATCGCGAATTTCGCCGACCAGTACGATGTCGGGGTCCTGCCGCAAAATCGAGCGCAGCGCACTGGCGAAGGTCAGGCCGATCTTGGAATGGACTTGGACCTGATTAATGCCGGCGAGCTGATACTCGACCGGATCCTCGCAGGTGATGATGTTAACGTCTTCCTTGTTGAGATCTTGTAAACAGGAATACAGCGTGGTTGTTTTGCCGCTACCGGTCGGCCCGGTAACCAGAATAATTCCATGCGGTTGCCGGATACCGTAAAGCATCGCCTCTTCTGCCACCGGGTCGAGACCCAACGCGTTTAGGCTCGGCGCCAAGCTGGACTTGTCGAGCGTACGCATCACGACCTTTTCGCCGTGCACGGTGGGCAAGAAGCTGACACGCAAGTCGACTTCTTTGCCTAGGGCCTTGATGTTGAAACGACCATCCTGTGGAACGCGTCGCTCGGCAATGTTGAGATCGGCCATGATCTTGATACGTGAAAGAACCGCATTTTGGAGGCTCTTCGGCGGACCCGGTTTTTCGGCTAGTGCGCCATCAATGCGGTAGCGAAGCCGGACCTTCTTTTCCATCGGCTCAATATGAATGTCGCTGGCCCCCGTACGCAGTGCCTCGATGAGGATCATATTCACCATGCGAATGACGGGTGCGCCCTCCGCACTCTGCAGCATCTCATCCAGGTTCTGATCATCTTCGCCTTCATCGATGACCTGAATCTCACCGCTCTCATCCCGCATCAGCTCTTCGAGGTCGAGTCCGCCGGTGGCATCGGCTTTCAGTCGGTCCAGTACCTGTTGCAGCTCTGTTTCTGCGGCAACCAGCGGCACAACGCGCAAACCGGTCGAGGCTGAGAGTTCATCGATCGCCATCAAATCAAATGGATCCGCCAGCGCAACCGTTAATGTGCCCGCCATGCGGCCAACGGGAACAACGCGCCGACGCGCCATCACTTCTTGCGACACCAGGTCAAGCAAGCCGCGGCTGATCGTAAAATGGGCTAAACTAATCGGCGGCATTTGCAGATATTCTGCCAACGCCAGTGCCATTTCTGGAGGTGGAACGCGTTGCCGTTCGGCCAGAAATTTCTCCAATCGCACACCAGAACGCTGTGCATCGTGCTCAGCTTCCGCCAGGGCCTCGGCAGAAATACACTTTCGGCGCAACAGGATGCGCTTAATGCGGTCCGTATACTTAACGTCTGCTATGGTTTTGTGTTCTTCCATGTGGCCGGCACTTCGACAATATAATACCCATCAATGCCGAAAAGACTAAAGCACTTGTTCTAATTTATCAAACCGGATAATCTCATCGCTATGGATCATGTGAACAAATCAGGTCGCGATCAGGACGACACGATGGATGGTGGTGGAGATGATGTGCGTAATGTTCTCCGCACGTTCCGCGAGATCCTGGAAATCATGCCGGATGACCGAGGAGCATTACAGGCCGCTGCCCAGGCAGCCGAACAATGCGGCGAGGATGAAGAGGCGTTGGAGTACCGCCTGCGCTTGGTCGAGGTGTTAACGGCCGAAGGCGATGCGGCCTCCCTTGGCGAGCTGGCTGAACAGCTGCGCGAATCATCCGATTCCCGAGCCCAAGAGTGGGTGGCATCCTATGACGAACAGCAGCGCAGTGTGCCGGAGGCCTCGTTCGATAGCGACGTGGCCGATAGTGCAGAAGCCGACCTGACAGCCGAAATGGATCTGGCCTGGAAATTGTTTGATGAGGGCGAGCTTTCGCAGGAAGAGTATACGGTATTGGTTGCCGAGCTGACGAGGATCTCAGAGAGTGCGCGCGGAGCAGAGCCTGTTGCTCTGCTCCATGCTCTGGAAGCAACGAACCATCGGCGTCTGGATGAAATTATCGCTCACTTATCGCTCACCTACCGGATGCCGTACATTTCGCTAACAGGCTTCACCATGCGGCCCGAATTAGTGCCGTATATGCCCCTCAATTTCATCATCTGTCGCGGTGCATTGGTCTTTGATCTATTGAGTGCGGAACTTCTTGTGGCGGTGTTGAATCCGCTAAATGAGCAATTGCGGCAGGATGTCGAGCAGCAAACAGGTCGTGCCTGCCACTTCTATCTGGCGCGCGCCTCGGAATTTGTTGCCGCCTATGAGCAGCTAAAGCAGAGCACCGAATCGGTCGACTGATGTCCACCTGATCACACATGCGTATTCTGCATTTACTCAGCAATTTTCGCTGGACGGAGCGCGCCGAGCCCGCCGCGGACCTTGTTTTGGGGCAACAAGCGATTGGGTTGGATGCGCGGCTGGCTTGTGGCAAGAGCCGTGCGAAGCTCGAAGATTCGATCGAGTTCCAAGCGCGACAGAAAGGACTGGAGCCTGTTGTTTTCGAGATGCCGAAGCACTTCCGTGTAGGGGCGACATGGAATGATGTGCGCGCCATCCGTAATTACCTCGCCCAACACCCTGTCGACGTCCTGCATTCCCACATGCTCAACGCGCATTTGATGGCGGTCCTGATCGCGGC
>SLCI01000065.1 GCA_007125875.1 Kiritimatiellia bacterium
GCTGATTTTCTTCGGTCGATGGAAGAACTGCACATGGGTGACGAGATGATGGAGGACGATCTTGATCCGAAAGAAGCCATTGCATGGATCAGTGCAGATGACTACACGGTTCAGCGGATGCGTTTTGTCCAAGTCGGACCTCAAGGCGGCGATGTGACGATTGATATCGATTTCAGCGACTATCGAGTACACCGCGGATTGCCCATAGCGCATCACATGAAGCTGAGCATCAGTGGAATTGATCAGATGATGTCTTCTGAAGATGCCGCGATGGCGCGCGCACAGATGGAACAGTTGAAGGCGCAGCTCGAGCATATGCCCGAAGCTCAGCGTGCCATGATTGAAGAGCAGCTTGCTCCGCAGATTGCGCAGTTTGAGCAGATGATGTCTTCCGGTGGTACCGATATGGAGATTCGTGTGGTCGACATAACCGTCGAATAACACGGACGGGCTATTTCGCTGATTACCGTTTAGATTGATCGGCACGGCGTAATAAATTGCGCCCGTTGCCGGTCAGTCTGTTGAAGGGAAGTCTTCGCCTGGCGCGGCTAGCGGTTCCATCGCTCCGCTGATTACATCTAGACTCATCTTGTCGAGGCCTTGCACATCGCTGCAGGCCTCGAATAGGTCTTGGAGTGCGAGCAACTCTTCTAAGATGATGTAGCGGGCGATATCGCCCCCTTCGCTCATAATCGAAATATCGACCTTGTTCTCATCTTTCGCGAGCGTGAAAGCGAGCGCCTCTTTCCTGACGCGGTACGTCGGTACTTCGACTGGTAAGCGGAATACAAAGAACTCTTCATTGCGAAAAGCGGCTACGAGATGGTTGAGTAAAAATTCAGCGATATCGGCAGTCGGGAACAAAAGAGAAATGACCTGCGATTCGCTCTCTACGTGACCTGCCATTTTCTTGAGTCCGGCACCTCCGTGCAGTGCGCGATTGAGCAGGGGAGGTGCTGCTAATGTAGTGAGCAGGGTCATCATGATGGCGGCACCGAAAATCTCGCGCGGTACCGCACCCGAAGCCAAGCCAATCCCGGCAACAATCAACGCCACCTCACCACGCGGCAACATCCCGAGTCCGATCCGCAGCGCCCCACGCACATTAAAGCCGGTTGGTATCGCAGCCACGCCGCAGCCGAGTACTTTCGACGCGACGGCAAAGATTGTGTAGACGAACCCAAAGGTCAGCATGCCTTGCATGGCGCTGAGATCGACCATCATACCCATCACGCAGAAGAAAATCGGGACCAGCGTGTGGTAGACGTTATGCAGCTTGTTTTGGATAAGGTCTACGAGATCCGTTTGAGCCAACGCGAGGCCGGCGATGTACGCGCCGATAATCATGGCGAGGCCAGCCATCTCTGATAGACCAGCGAGGAAGAGCGCCAGTCCGAGCGAAATATAGGCGATGGTGCCTGGATTTTTGACGGTTTTGACAAAGCGCGCGATCCGGCGCGCGGTCAGCAAGCCTACCAGCGTCAGAATAAGCCAGAACCCAATCCCTTTGGCGGCGATCCAGCCGATCTCGCCGATTGTGATCGTGCTACCCGCCTGCTCGAGTTTGGCCATGCCGGTGACCACCGCAAGGATGATGATACATAGTACATCATCGAATACGGCAGCGGAGAGAATCGTGACGCCTTCCGGCGAATCCATCTTCTTGCGCTCGGATAGAATACGAGCGGTAATGCCGACTGAAGTTGCTGTCGATATCGCGCCAAGAAACAAAGCCGTTGGGTCTAACCACGAGTCGGCTAGCCCAAACCAAAAGGCGCATAGCACGCCGAATACAAACGAAAAGACGATGCCGCCCACGCCTACGATGCTGCCCTTGAAGGAATACCGGATGAACATCGCCACATCCGTTTCAAGGCCCGACATGAAGAGCAACAGAATCGAGGCCAGTACCGCAATCCCGTATAGCTCAGTAGAAACTGGGATCAGTCCCTCCGCCAGCGGGAAAAGGGGGCCGATTACCGGCCACTCGATCGCGCCCAGCGCATAGGGGCCGATCAAGATACCCGCACAGACTTCACCGATTACGTTGGGTAGATGCAGATAGCGACGGCACAAGTAACCCGCAAAATTGGCGACGACCAAGATGATCGCCAGATCCATGATCAACTTAAGGATGGGATCCGACGCATAGTCTCCATTTGGCGTCATGGAAAAGGCCCATGCCGACGCCGGCACTAGCCAACAGGCTAGGCCAAGTAGTACAAATGCCCGGACGGGCGTATTGCGCGTCATGATCCCCCTTAAATTATTCGGACGTTCGCTACGTTAGTTTGCGCGGTGGCTGATGGAAAGGATCCGGTTCAACCTGAATTCGCGCATCCACGATGCGGCATCCTTTTCCGGGTTCCAGCGCGAAGATGGGGTTCAGGTCGAGTTCGAAGATCTCCGGCACATCTTCCACCAGTAGCGAGATGCGCAATAAGATCTCCTTGATGGCATCAATATCCGCTGGTGGATGCCCACGATAACCCTGCAAGAGCCGATGACCGCGAATCTCCTTCACCATCTTGTCGACGTCTTGATCCGTCAGCGGTGTTACGCGGAAACAAATATCAGCCAGGACCTCGACATGTACGCCACCCAGGCCGAAGGCAACCAATGGGCCAAAGACCGGGTCTCCCGTCACACCAACCATGACTTCTACGCCGCCACTGACCATCGGCTGAACCAGCACCCCTTCCATCGCGTCGAGCTGATCAATCGCTTTGAGCTTCTGCTGGATATCATTGAAGGCGTTCCGTACCGCATCAGCGCCCTGCAGCTTCAAGTAGACGCCACCCATGTCCGACTTATGCACGATCGTCAATGACGCCAGTTTAACTGCAACCGGATAACCAATCTGTTCAGCCATCGCGACGGCCTCATCAGCGGATTTTGCCACGCCACCTTCACCGACAGGCAGACGATATGCACTCAATACATCGCGGGTTTCTTCAGTCGAGAGCCAGCCAGCACCTCGTGTGGAAAGCGCGTTTTGGCATATCTCGCGCGCCCGCGCAGTATCAATATCCGTAAATTCCGGAATCATACCGACTGGCTCCCGTAGCCAAGACGCGTAATCTCCGATTTTACTGAAAACCCTGGCCGCGGATTCGGGAAAAGCGTACACCGGCACCCGTTCATCGGAGCCCACGCGCAACGGCGCATGCACGCCTTCCTCGACCATTAAGCAGGCGAGCACGGGCTTGTGATCGGCACCTTGCGCACGCGCACTAGCGACACCCTCTTCGATCGCTGTATTGATCGACGTATTATTGGCTGTGCCGACAGGGATATAGATGACGATCATCATATCGATGCCGTCATTTAGCAGCACAGACTCCACCGTCTTGCGGAAGTGCTCAGGTGGCGCCGAGGCGATCATGTCAACGGGGTTTCCTGCGGCCGCCGCAGCGGGAAGGAACGTCTTCAAGTGTTCCTGCAACTCTTCGCTAAGGACGGGCACTTCCAAGCCGCCCGCCTCACAGGCGTCGGAGCAAAGGATCCCGGGGCCGCCCGCGTTGGTCACGATGGCGACGCGTTTGCCTTGCGGCAGCGGCTGCTCCGCCAGCGCGGCGGCGAGATCAAACATCTCCTCCAGCGTGTCGCAGCGCAAGACGCCGGTTTGTTGGAAGAGCGCCTCCACGGGCGTGTCCGCCGCGGCCAAGGCGGCGGTGTGCGATCCGGCGGCACGACGACCCGCTGAGGTGCGACCACCTTTTACGCACACAATCGGCTTGCTGCGGCTAACCCGGCGCGCAATTCGTGCAAAGCGGCGTGGGTTCTTGATCGACTCCATATAGAGCAGGATGACATTGGTCATCTCGTCGCCTTCCCAGTACTGCAACAGATCGTTGCCCGAAACATCGGCTTTGTTGCCGATGCTCACGAAGGTGGAGAGACCCAAATTCAGCCGTTTAGCCAACGCCAAAATCGCTAAACCTAGCGCGCCACTTTGGGAGGACATCGCTACCGTGCCGTGGGGCGGAAAGATCGGTGAAAACGAGGCGTTTAGACAGACTTCTGGATCCGTGTTCAAGAGACCAAGGCAGTTTGGCCCAATGATGCGCATGCCATAGCCACGCGCCTTATCGACCAGCGCCTCTTGCAGCGCTCGGCCTTCTTCATTGGTTTCCGCGAATCCAGCAGAAATCACGATCAAGGCGCGCACACCACACGCGGCACAATCGTCCACCGCGCTCATCACCAAGTCTTTGGGCACCACAATCACGGCGAGGTCAACTGGCTCCGGCAAGTCCCGCATCGACGCGTAGGCGCGCATCGAGCAAATGACTTTGGCTTTCGGATTGACGGGGTAAATGCACCCTTGGAAACGACTGAGTACCAGTCCTTCCATGATGCGATAGCCAATCGAAGAGGGTTTGCGCGATGCGCCAACCACGGCCACAGATGATGGCTTGAAAAAGGGGCGCATAGAGGCGGCCGTGAATAGACGGTCGCGCATTTCCGTTTTTGCTACGCTGTCCGCGCCGGGCAACACCGAGAATTCAACCGTCACGAAACCATCATCATAGCGCTCCGTAACCGGGAAGCCGGAATTACGGAAGACCTCCAGCATCGCCTTGTTGTTTGTGTCGGTGATCGCACGAAATTCTGTGAACCCGTGCTGAATCGCGAGCAAAGACATACGCTCGAGTAGCAGCGTGCCCAACCCTTTGCCTTGCGAGGCGTCCTCCACCGTCACCGCCACCTCGGCCGTGGTTTCGTTGACCGAAAAGTATGAACCGGTGGCGATGATCCGCTGTTCGCCCGAGCCGGACAAGCGCGTCACAATCATGGTCAATACGCGTGTGGGGTCGCTGTCATCGCACATTTGTCCGATCGCCGACTCGCCGGGCTTACTGTCAGAGAAGAAGCGGCTCCGCCGTGATTCGGGCGAAAGTCGCTTAAAGAAGTCGACCAACGCCGGTTCATCCTGTGGCGAGGCAACATGGATGGTGGCTGTCGTGCCATCCCGAAGGATGACACGACCGCGCTCGGCCGAATCTTGGTAGGGCGGTGGAACGTACAGCGGGCGAGTGGGGATCATGATCTATTTCCTAATTTCGGGTGACTTCCAGAATTTCGATGGGCTCAACAGGAACATCCGAGTGCGGCCCGCTCCGACCCGTACGCACGGAGACGATCGCGTCTACGACATCCATGCCCTCGGTCACGCGTCCGAAAACAGCGTATCCGAACCCTTGCGGATTGGGCGCAGTGTGATTCAGAAAGGCGTTATCCGCCACATTGATAAAGAATTGGCTGGTGGCGCTGTCAACAACCTGCGTGCGCGCCATCGCCAACGTTCCTCGTTCATTCTTCAGGCCGTTTGTAGCCTCATTGCGGATGGGTTCATTCGTGGGCTTTTGATTCATGTCGGCGGTGAAGCCGCCACCTTGGACCATGAAGTTAGGAATCACGCGGTGAAAAATCGTCCCCGCATAGTATCCATCGTCCACATAGCGTAGGAAGTTTTCGACGGTAATCGGGGCTTCGTCTTGAAATAATTCGACGACAATATCGCCTTTGCTTGTTTTAATCGTGACCACGGGATTCTCCTTTTCTGTTACTGCGGTGTCTATATCTTGGGCACCTGCTTCGATGACGGATGCTGCTGCTTCGGAATCAACTGTTGCTTCGTAGTCTCTGGCTTCCTCTGCAAACGCACTTTGCGTCATCAGCATTGAGATGCCAACAACGGTCAGTTTTAGCCAATTCTTCATATGCTTCACCCTTTCCTTTTCAATTCACGTGCAATTTGTTGCAAGTGTAAGTGATTTCGTAACAAGGGGCAACAATGGATGGCGTAATGGAGTTGGTGAGGCCGTATATCAGGGAAATCATTATGGCGAGGAAGGTGTGCCAAGTGCGAATGAACTGCGCTGCGCTGACCTTCGCTCAGCTTCACCTCCGGTGAGGCGTTATCTCACGGATTATCTTGATTGCCGCGAGTCACATTTTGTTTCAACAGCATGCCTTCAATCCATTCGGCTTTCCACACGATGAACAGCGACAAAGCGGCGGCGATCACCGCCTGACTCGTTTGCATCATATAAAACGATTTTAGCACGATGTCGCGGCGAACGGCGATCTCGACCGACAGAATGCTGAGCGCTTCAACGGCTGAGACAAGGAATAACACGATCCCAACCAATCGTATCCAAAACACATGCGATGTCAGCGCAACTAGGCCGTCTGGGATGTCGACGGCTGGATCGCGACTCAGCGGGAGAACACGATCCAGTATGACCGATCGCTTGATCAGCAATAGATAGCTGAGTAGCAGCAGGGTGCCCGAGTAGAATAACGAAAAGACCAAGCCTTGTGTCGCGTTTACAAACTCTACCTCGTCGGTGGTGAGATAGTAGAAGATGTTCAGGAAGCTTTGCACAAAGCGCAGGACAAAGAGGAGCCCCATGCCGATGAACACGATCTCAACGATATCTTTCTTCTTCATGGCGCGTTCTCCTGTCAGTGTCTCGAAGCGAGTTAGTGCTATTCCCGTGTCCACAACGCAGTGTGGTAAATCTGGAGTAGGCTAAAAGATTCTTGGTTTGGTGTCTTCGTTTTTTCTGCTCCTAAGGGTCGACATTTGCTGCGCGATATCTCAGGCTTCGAACGTCGGAGGTTCGAATGAGGAAAACGTCAGTGATCTATATGGTTTTTACTCGTGTTGGAGCAGTCTGCTAGTGGTGCTATATCATGGTTCCGGCAGCGCAAGAGACGGCGTGCGCTTGATCGTAGACAGCTTTTCGGAGATAGAAATGGCGATTACCAAGCTTTTCAGGTTTTGTTTGTTGCTTGTCGGTTGGTGTGTGTGCTCCACCCATGCGGCCAGCGAGGATCGGTCAGACATGAATCTGGTGGACGAACAACCGGAATCCATCGCGCAGCCGTATCAGCCCAAGCCAATTCCAGTGGAGGATGACGCATTTACGCGTTGGGATCTTCGCGCAATGGCTCGTGCAATGTATCAACGCATCATGCATGACGCCTATCAGGAACACGGCGACAGAGATCCAGCATGGGACGAGGATGTGTTCGCGCTGATTGACGACATGATCGATTACAAGCGCCCTATGTGGGATGGCGCCTTAGAACGAAGCGAGTTACTAGAGCGAGTCCGAGCGGTGTTAAGCATGGGCAGCCGCGATCCGCTGTTGTTCTACTTTTTGGGCATGCTCTTGCAGGATGAGGAGGAATGGCATGAGTCCAAGACGGCCTATCTGAGCGCGGCAGTCGAATACGAGCGACGCAATCATCCGCTATTTCTCCGGTGTCTGCTCGCGCAGCGTTTTCAACGCTTATACGGAACGCATGGCACGAACCATGAAGTACATCGCGAAGCGTGGCAGCGACGTCTCGCGGAGTGGCTGCCCGATGCAATGGCCCAGGATATTGAAGGGCGTTCAGAGTGGCGGATCATGGCCGATAATTGGGTCCATAGATGGCAGTTCAGTCAAATAAGCGATGAGATGCCTGTAATCATGTCGAGGCTACGCGAGACCCCCGGGATCGATCCATGGTTTTTGGATATCGCGGAGGGACGATGGCGTATGCGCCAAGCATGGGATGCGCGTGGCTCCGGCTGGGCCTCAACGGTCACGGAAGAAGGATGGATCGAATTTGCCAAGCAATTGGCGAAGGCCCGCACCCACTTGACGCGGGCGTGGGAAACTTATCCTGATGATTCGTTGCCGGCCGCTTTGATGATAACGGTGGCAATGGCTGGTCATGCGGGACCCGGCGAAACGATGCGGATGTGGTTTGATCGCGCTGTGTCCGCACAGAGCGATCACCGACCATCCTATACCCGACTGCTGCAAGGTATGTTGCCGCGCTGGGGCGGGACTCCTGGAGGGTTGCTATCATTCGGTCTTGAGTGCTACCGCACGGGACGTTACGACATCGGTATTCCTTTTCAACTCTTTCGAGCCATTCAATATATTGAGTCGGACGTACCTGAGCACACCTATTGGGAAGACCCGATTGTGGCCAGAGCGCTGCAGAACATCTTTCTTAACTATATCGAGGAGGGTTGGCCTCTGCGACGCGGCGAGTACGCGGCCTACTTGGTGGGCACCGCTTGGTTGAGTAAAGATTATGCGCTGGCGCAAAAACGATTGGATACCTACGGCGACATCGTTGACGAGGCTATCTTAGCTCGTCACTTTTCGTTGGATATTCCGCGCTTGCGGGAAAAGATCGCACTTGAACTGCATCCGGTCAGCGATGATATCGACGCGATTCAGGTTCTTTTCGAAGCCGGCGACATTGATCGAGTCAATGAACTGGTTCGCGCAACGCGTGCCAAATACGAGCCATTGCCGACCCTCTCTGAACAGCGACTGCGCGACTACGAATTGCGCGCTGATTGGGCGTCGCGCCTGCAGACGGGCGAGTGGATCGATCTTCCATTCGAGGCCGGGTTGCCCGGCTGGCGCATTGACGCTGGAACATGGGATGTGCGTGACGACGGATCCGTCAAGCTCAGCTCCAGCATGCGCGGTGCCTTTTTGCTGTGGGCCGATTCGCCCGGCAATCAATTCGAAGTGTCGGGGGAGTTTGAGTTGGTCTCCACCCGATATGACACTTCTTTCAACGCTGGGTTTTCGGTGGGGCTTCAGGAGGCTCCTTACCGGGAGCATCTACAGATTACAGCGTTTAGGCAGCAACAGCACGTGCGCTGGGGGCTCGGCAATCGAATCAGGCCGGAATCCACGCTCTTTCGTGCTCCTGTCGAGAGGCAGATGAGTTTTGGTTTTCAAGTGTATCCTGATCACATCGTAATCCGATTCGGTGACCGGGAGGAGACGGTAGAATTTGATGACGAATTCAATCTGCCAGCGGGAGAGCGCGTCTTTGGAATCGGTGGCGTGTACTGGTACGAAGAAGCCAAAATCATCTTTCGGAATCTACGCATGCGATTGCTGCTCGATGACGAGCAAGCGACGCCGGATCAATCGACGGCCACGAGCGAAAAATAATCGAACTGCAGTGCGCCGCCATCGCTCACATCGCTAGCATGAATCACCAGCCGAACAAACGCGGTGCCGGATGGTGCTGTTGAGCTGAGCGTAACCTCAGTCCACTGTTCGCCAATATCATTCAGTGCCGCGCTGACTTCGCCCAGTATCTGATTGTTTGCTTGATCACGAAACTCGAGCTTCACAAACTGTTCTCCCGCCGTCCATTCCGGATCCGCAAAGAACCAGCCGGTAAAGCGATACGTCTGCTCGCTCGTGGCTGGGCTATCTTGCCACCAACCGCCCGCGCCGCCTTGGCCCGCCCAACGGCCCCGTATCGTCCCAGCGTAATGTCCCTGCTTCGCTCGCCAGCTTTCCCGCGACGCTGAACCCCATGAATCGCCCTTCTCGTCGGGATCATTGAGCATCCAGTGAAAGGCGCCAGCAGCATGCGCGTCAGCGCCTTCGTACTCGAAACTGGCGTTCCTCAACAAGTTGAATGACTCGCCCGAGCCTGCCGACGCCGAAAAAAATCCCATCAGGCTACCCGCCACTATCCCCGCAAAAAACCGCCGATCTGTTTGCATAAGAACTCCTCGTAATATGGACTGAGAACTAACAGAGATTCCCGGCGATTAAAAGACGGAAGCAGCTTTTGATCTACGCATGGTCGCGCAGGTCGATCGTGGCTGGTGCTTGGCGGGGCACCTCGAACCGCGAAATGGAGCAGCGCGGGGCCCAATGTGTTTTTCTCACTTGGGCTGGCGGTCAGCCAAACCCCGAAACTTGAAGTCCAGCCCTAATTTTGTCACCTTTGCAACATGAAAGCTATACGGTCATCGGCCTTTGAGCCGCGTGTACGACACGTCTTCAGCAGGCGTCCGAGAAGTGAAGTTTTAGCAGGCTCAGGATGGTTTAGTCGTATGATTCTGCTCGGGGCGGTGACTGGACTGTTTGCCGCCGGGTGCTCCACATATCCGACTTCCGAAAGCGGCCCCGCCAAAGACTCGTTCTCGCGCACCTTACTCGAAATGGAAAACCATCCAGATGCGCAGGTAATGACTGCGCTCAACGCACTATTTGATGATAATCTCACCGCTTTTCGCGCCATCGTAATTGATCGCAGCGAGGCGCAGCGGCGTTTGCGCAATGGCTTGACCTATTTGCATTACGCGGTGGATAGGGGACAGTTAGACTTCATAGAGTATCTCGTTGCTTTGCAGGCGCCCATTAATGCTCGAGAACGAGCGTATGGGTGGACGCCTTTGCACATCGCCACAGTGCAGGAGCATACGCCCGTTATTGAGCGACTGCTGGCCGCTGGTGCCAATCCCGCCCGGTACGACAGGCTGGGCTGGCAGCCGATACATATTGCCGCTGCAAAGTCTAGCACGGCCGTCTTAGACTCGCTGATTCAAGGCGGGGCCAATCCGGCAGCCCTGACGAGAGGGCGTGTGCCGGGCGACCAACCTATTCACCTCGCGGCTATCGCGGGCAATGTGGCGAATGTGGAACGTCTTCTGCAAGCCGGTATCCACATCGATGCCGTTACTACTCCAAATGGCCAGACTTCATTGCATCGTGCGGCCAGTGAAGGACTGGAGGATATGGTTACTTTTCTCATCGGCCAAGGCGCTGCCGTTGACGCCAGGAATGTGAACGAGCGTAGTGTGCTTCATTTGGCGTCATATGACGGGCAGGTCGCTGTCATTGAGCAACTGATTGCTGCGGGCGTGACCATTGATTCACGCGACAAGAACAGCGTCACTCCGCTGCAGGCGGCTGCTGCAGCCGGACATCCGCAGATTATTCGCTTGCTGCTTGAGGCCGGGGCCGTTTTGGAATCGGTTAACAAGGATGGACTGACCCCCTTGAGTTGGGCCGCGTGGCGCGGGCATGTGGAAGCTGTCGAGTTGCTGATCGCGCAAGGCGCACATATCGAGGTGCGTGATGTCAAAGACCGGACGCCGCTTTATCGGGCGGCCCAAAATGGGCATGCATCGGCTGTTGCACGGTTGATCGAACTCGGCGCAGATATCGATCCCTCGGATGCTACCGGCCGCACGCCCCTGATGGCGGCTGCGGAGGGAGGACACGTCGAAGCCATTCAAACCCTTCTGGATGCCGGGGCAGACATCTTGGCGCAAACCTCGGAAGGCATCATGCCGTTGGATGTCGCTGTCGGCTTTGGGCAACCGGACGCGCTGCGGATCCTGTTGAAACGTGGAGCGCCTGTTGATGGGCCAGACCAGCGGCCGTGGACCGCGTTACATATCGCGATAGCGCAAAATTGTGTGGAGTGTGTGCGGGTTCTTCTCGATCACGGAGCAGATGTGGGACGACAAGATGAGCATGGGTTTAACGTACTTGGGAGCACGATCGATCTTATCTTGCCGGAGATTGCAGCGCTTCTGCTGCAACATGGCGCCGACGCGGCGCACCCTCAAGGACCTATCGGTTGGACGCCGCTGTCTAGTGCCGCATGGCACAATCGGACCGACTTGGTGACTCTACTACTGGAGCATGGCGCCGATTTAGAGGCGGGAGATTCTTCTGGACAGCGCCCGTTGCTGATTGCAGCGCGAAGACAACATCATGATATGATTGCCCGACTGTTGGAGGCCGGTGCGGAACCTTACGGTGCGGCAGAAAACGGACTTACGGCTTGGCATTACGCCCAGATGGCCGAAATGGATGAGACCGTCGCCTTGATTGAGCAATATGGGGGAGCACCCCCTGATGAGCTGGAGTTGGTTCGCATCTACTTTGAGCTCTTCCGCCCCGATGCGGAGGAAGTGTTGGTTGCCGGATTGTTCAACAATTGGGGGGCGCAGCGACTGCCCATGGAACGCAGAGAAGACGGCACGTGGTATGCGGAAGCGGATGTCTTTGATGTGGTATCTGGTTATAAGTTCATCGTCAACGGCGTCTGGATCACTGATCCCGAGAATCCCAATATTTGGACAGATCGCGGCTTCGGCTCAGATAATTCTACGCTGATCCCCTCGGAACGCCTGGTGGAAAATTACGTGCCTCAAGATCGTAGCGGGGAGCCACAGCCGCAAGTGGTCACCATTCAATACACCAACACAACGGCCAGAAGGGTCTATCTGGTAGGCGAGTTTAATGGGTGGGACGTTAACAGCCTACCCATGACACGAGGTAAGGACGGTGTCTGGACACGACAACTGCGCGTCATGCCGGGCGATTATGGATACAAGTTCGTTGTCGATAACGAATGGATCATTGACCCTGCGAACGACCAGGTGAAGACTGTTGATGGCATTGAGAACTCCCTGCTCGCTGTTCCCGCAAGCTGATGTCCGTAGGGGGCCCACTGCTCCATGGTCAATATCTATACTGCAACATCTTTGTCCACTAACCTTCCGAGATCCCGTTTATCTTAGGGTGCCCCATGCCAATGAACACGATTTCGACGATATCCTTTTTTTTATGACGGGTACTCTTTTTACATTCGCGACCGATTCGTTCCATTTGCCCGGCGTCGCAGAGCTCCGCCCTCCAGCTCGTCGCTAGCCGAATTGTCAGAAGGACTTGTGAGAACGGAATGTCCCTGACCAACGCCATCCCTCCCACGGAAAATCAATTCGTCTTTTCGATAAACAGGGCGTATCCTGCGGACTGGGGTGTGTGTTGCTGATGAACGAGTGATGAGAGGTGAATACATGAATGCACAGATGCCTTCGATGCTGGAGTGGTGTGCGAACCCGAAAGGGATAGCGGACCAACGGTCTGCGCGGTTGGATGAGTTGTTCCCGCCCGATATCGCGCTCAAGACCCGCAAGTTTCATCGCCAGCTTGAATCATATCGCATGAGTCCTCTAAAGAGTCTCGGCAGCTTGGCGTCGTTATTGGGCGTGGGCGGAATTTGGATTAAAGATGAGTCGGTGCGGCTCAGTCTAAATTCATTTAAAGCCTTGGGCGGCTCCTATGCCATATACCGCTTCGTGACCGAAAAGCTGGGCGAAGAAGTGCCGGTATCGGTCCTGTTTGCGGGCGAGGCCCGCCGCAAGCTGGGGGATCTGGTGTTTGCGACCGCGACCGACGGGAATCATGGCCGCGGGATTGCTTGGTCGGCCACCCGGTTGGGCTTCAAGTCGGTGATCTATGTACACAAAAACACGTCGGCGGCGCGTATCGATGCCATCCGCAAGAACGGCGCAGAAATTGTGGTCGTAGACGGCACCTACGACGATGCCGTCCGCCAAGTCAGTGTGGACGCCCAAAAACACGGCTGGCAGATCATCTCCGATACCTCTTGGGAAGGATACGAGGATATTCCCAAGTGGGTGATGCAAGGCTACGCGACGCTGGTCGCGGAAGCGCAGGAACAATTGGCGGGGCAGGGGCTGGCACGCCCCACGCATGTCTTTGTGCAAGCGGGGGTAGGGGCGTTGGCTGCGTCCGTGATGGGGTTCTACCAACAACTGTTGGGTGAGCAGCGTCCGAAAACTATCGTGGTAGAGCCGACTGATGCCGCCTGCTTGCTGGCCTCTGTTCAAAAGGCTGACGGGAAACCACATCATTTCGACGGAGATTTGGACACCATTATGGCGGGTTTAGCGTGTGGCGATCCTAGCCCGATCGCGTGGAGCGTGCTACGCGAGTGTGCGGACGTCTTCTGTGCCTGTCCCGACTTTGTGGCGGCGAAAGCGATGCGGGTGTACGCGGTGCCGTTGGATGGGGATCCCTTTATCGTCTCCGGCGAATCCGGTGCTGTTACTCTGGGTGCGCTGATGGGGATCATGCAGTGGGAAGGAGCGCGCGATTTGCGGGAGGCCTTGGAACTGGGACCGGACTCACAGGTGCTGCTGATTAACACGGAGGGCAACACCGATCCCGATGATTTCCGGCGCGTCGTGTGGGAAGGTGGCGATCCCGTTCCCGACCCCTACAAGATCCCCGTTTCCCGCAGCTTCGGCGGCTGAAAAGAATCGGCAACGGTCGCCCGAACGCACTTACTCGGGAAAGCCATAGAGGAAGATCGCGTTGGTGCCAGCAATGACATACTGCACTCTGGGGCCTAATCCGAAACGAGCAGCCACCGGATCATCGGTTTGAAGTAATCGGATCAGTTCTTCGTCGACAATGGTGGCGGGGCGATCATCAGGGGGCGTTCCTTCAAAGTCCGCACGAAATAGAAGTTGGCGACTACCTTCAGCGATGACTTGACGTGGATAGGTGACCTCGCCGCTTGGAGTCAAAAGCGTGACGTCGTGTTCGGTCAGTTCATGAATGATGCCCTCGCGCATCTTACCCGTGCTGAGTTCAATTCGCACTTGATCGCCAAGCTGTGGCTCATGAAAGGCTGGTGCTGGCTCAGTGCGAAGCACGTTAAGCCGAGCAAGAGCATCCTTGTGATCCTGGTTTGGCCAAAAGACCAACGCAAGGACTGCGATTATGAGCAGAATAATCGTTCCAATAATTAATCGCGCTATCATGTCTTGCCCCCCCCTCAATACGTTAACGAGCTAACCTGAACTATACTGCGAGCAGATTGACCGTTACAAGAACAGTATCAGTAGCCCTCGGCAATTTAGAACCCTCAGCAGCTTGCTTATGGGTCTGGCTCGGCACGGATACGGAATTGTTGGAGTACGTTAGGCGACAC
>SLCI01000108.1 GCA_007125875.1 Kiritimatiellia bacterium
ACGCTCATGCGCATGGCGCGTAGAGAACAGATTGAGCAGTTCTGGGCTTTGCGCGATGTAACATTTGATATCCCGCGCGGCGCGACGATCGGCGTGATTGGCCCGAACGGATCGGGCAAAAGTTCTTTGCTGGGCCTCATCACCGGAACCGTTACGCCAACAATCGGCACGGTGCGAACGGAGGGACGGGTATCCTCCTTGCTCGAACTAGGGGCGGGCTTTCACCCAGAACTATCTGGTCGCGAGAATGTCATCCTAAACGCATCGATTCTCGGAATTCCGCGCGAGGATGTGGTCAAGCGCATGGACCATATCGTCGCCTTCGCGGGGCTTGAAGAATTCATCGATATGCCGGTGAAACATTATTCTAGCGGCATGTATGTGCGTCTTGGATTTGCCGTTGCAGTCGAAATCGATCCAGATATTCTGCTCATCGATGAAGTGCTCGCAGTGGGCGATATTGCATTTCAGACCAAGTGCCTGCAACGCATCCGAGAATTTCAAAAGAAGGGCAAAACACTCCTGCTCGTATCGCACGCGCTGGATACGGTGGAGCAATTTTGCGACGAGGCGCTCTTGATTTTGGAGGGTCGCTTAGCAGAGCGCGGTCCACCCAGAGATGTTATTTTCAGTTACCTCAAAACCTATATGCTGCATATCGGCATGTTGCGCGTAGAGGAGTATGGCACGCGTCAGGTGGAGATTAAGAATGTGCGCCTGCTCGACGAACGTGGCGAGGACACGGCAAATCTGAAGTCCGGCCGAACCATGCGCGTTGAGATTCATTATCAGGCCCACGAGCGAATCGAGACGCCTGTGTTTGGGTTCAGCATCAAGACCGCGAACGGCGTTTATGTCTTCGGATCCAACACGCAGCTCGAAGAGTATCCTATCGATGCGATTAACGGGGAAGGTGTCGTGCGATTAACGGTCGACCCATTGACGCTGAAGGGCGGCAATTTCTTCCTCTCGGTATCCGTGCATTCGTGGGATCACTCCGTGCAGTATCATCGCCTGGAGGACTGGCTCGCGTTCCGGGTATTGGATGACTCTGATCGGCCCGGCATGGTACACCTACAGAATACATGGGAAATCGAATCATGACCTCGCGGATCGAGGTGGCTGGCAAAGATTGTACCGAAGCGCGACTTGCCCAACTGGATGCCTTGGCGCAATCAACCGGCCTCACACCCGAACAGCTGCGTCGCCCTGCTATGACACTTACGGACTGTGTTACGGAATCAGAATATCTGGACCAGTTGATCCGGTTGCTGCGCGACCGTGAACATCTGGTAACAACCGACTTCGAGATCCCCCACCGCAACACCTTTACAGGACGCTTGTGGGCCCGATTGAAAAAGAGCCTCTGGAAGGTCTTCCGCTACCAACACGACTACATGGCCGGTCAGCAGAACGACATCAATTTCGTACTCGGCAGCGCAATCGAATTTCAGCAACGACAACATGAAGAGACCGTATGTCTACTGGAACAACGGATCGCACAACTGGAGAGCCGCTTAGGCGAATCGCCAAGCAATGAATAAGCCGCGCCCACGTATCGATCAACTGCTCGCCGGCATCGCCGATGGCGACGCCACATCTCATGCCGCCTTTGCGATGCGCGATGCCCTACGTGAACTCGGTTATGACTCGGAGCTCTATGCCCTACCGGAGCACATGGATCCGGCCATCCGGGAACAGTGTCGGGACATCCGAGCCTATAGCGGGACCAGCAACGACATCGCGATCCACCATTACGGCATGTATACAGACGCGACCGACATTTTCCGTTCTTGCGCAGCGCGGAAGATCCTGCTCTACCACAACATCACGCCGGCAGATTACTTTCTGGGATATGGTGACACGATTCGGCAGGCGCTTGAAGAAAGTCGGGCGATTCTACCTGAACTGGCTCAAGCCTCTTCGGCCGTGTGGACGGTGTCGGCCTTCAATGCGGAAGAACTGAAGGCCGTCGGCGTACCCGATACGCGCGTGTTTCCCCTGCCCTTCGTGGCCTCCGCTCTCGACCGCCCGATAGACCCAGCAGTGCAGGCGCGGCTTAGCACACCGTTGTCGACGATCTTGTGCGTGGGAAGAATTGCACCAAACAAATGTATAGAAGAGCTGATCGAGGCATTCGCCATCTACCGCGCCCATCACAACCCCTTTAGCCGCCTACTCATTGTGGGATCGCCCAGAAGTGCCCCGAAATATTTCACCTTCCTGCGATTGCTGGCGCATGACCTGAAGGTTCCAAACGTTTGCTTTGAAGGGTTTGCCTCACCGGCTGGCTTGGCGACCTACTACGCCAACGCCCATCTGTTCGTTAACGTCAGTCGCCATGAAGGTTATTGTCTGCCACTGCTGGAGGCGATGCACGCGGGCGTGCCGGTCATCAGCCGACGAATAGGTGGAACTCCCGAAGCCATGCTACAGGCGGGCATCGCGTACGAGGATCTCTCCGCTGCGCAGTTGGCGGGGCTAATGCATCTAACCCTGACCGACGCCGACCTGCGCGCTGAAGTCCTATCATCCCAGCAACAGCGTATTGAACAGGAACGCAGCCGCAATCTGGCTGCGGAGTTAAGCGAACTGCTGATATAGAAGAGGACGACACGGAGGTCGTCCCTCCAGTTGGCAAACACCATGCATGCCTCCGGGAACTGGAGGGGCAAGCTCCGTCTTACCCTCTTTGGCAAGAGAAAGAACGGTTCGCCGCAACAAGAGGACGACACGGAGGTCGTCCCTCCGGCTGGTGGACAAAATGCATGGTCCCGGGTACCGGACACAAACACGGGTATTGCCCGATGGCGGGCGAGTCGCTACGCTTTCGGCCATGACAGACGAATCCAAACCAACAGCCCAGACGACGGCCGACTACAAGGTGAAAGACGTTTTGAAGAGCGAGCGGAAATCCGCCTTCCGGGCCTATCGCGATATCTATTATGGTGACCAATCCTTGTGGCATGTGATCAAGGCAGAGCTGATTGTAACCTTGACCGCAGGATTATCTGGGGCATTGGGGTTGGCTCTGCGTAAACTACTTTATCCGTCGCTTTTCGGACACTGCGGCAAGAAGGTCGTTTTTGGCAAAAATCTTACCCTGCGCCATGCGCACAAGATCACCTTGGGCAATGGCGTCATTCTTGACGACAATGTCGTTATCGACGCAAAAGGCGAGAGTAATCGCGGCATTCAGATCGGCGACGACGTGTATATCGGCCGCAATACCATTGTCTACTGCAAGAATGGTGACATCACCTTGGGATCTGCAGTCAATATCTCATCCAACTGCCAACTCTTCTCATGCAATGCGATCACGATCGGCGACCAGACCATGATCGCGGCTTTCACGTATGTCTTGAGTGGCGGACAATATGACCTGAACACGCCGGACATACCGTTCGCCGAACAAAGCGGCACGATTACAAGTGGGCCGACGGTTATCGGCTCAAATTGTTGGCTCGGCGCGCATGTTGTGGTAGTAGACGGTGTCACGGTCGGCCATCATGCTGTTCTCGCCGCTGGCGCGGTGGTAGCGCAGGACGTCGAGGAGCATTCACTGGTTGGCGGCGTGCCAGCCAAAGTCATGCGTAAACTGGAAAGTGAAGCATAAGGTATTTGATATGAAGTGGACGTTGTTGAGTTTATTACTGGGACTATTCTTGGCGACGGGCTGCTTATTGGATTCAGGCTCATCCTCATCCTCCAGCACTTCTGCTGACTCCTCCAGTGAACCGGAAGCGACGGTGGCTACCGGTGAACAACCGAGTGACCAAGCAGAATGGGACTCCATTCGATGGCTAACCGCGCAAGGCCCCTCAGGCGCCGGAGCAACACAAGTAATGACGTTGGATGGGCAAATCACCGAGGATGGAAGATTCGTGCGCTTTGCTTGGGACCGTTTTCCTTGGAGCGGAAACGCGCTGGGCCATTTCTTTGTGTGGGACGGCTCGCGCTGGGTCGGTGGCAAATTCGAGTGGATTACTACAGGCGGCCAGGCCTTGAAGACCCTGCACAATATTACCGGTGGCTACAATGGTCACCGCACACCGGCGCGAGGAACACCCGTTGCCTTTGCCTGGACTTCTGCGGACGGCCGTCAACGCAGCAACCTGATCAAGGATACCTGGCGCTGAACGTAATTCCGTAG
>SLCI01000157.1 GCA_007125875.1 Kiritimatiellia bacterium
GCGGACCTGCTCTGGTTGCGTGCGGCGCAACTGCAAATGGATGGCGAGTTTGTTGAATTAGTCCAGTTAGCGGAATGGATCACGCGTTTACAGCCCCGTTTCGCGGAGGGTTGGGTTTATCACGCCTGGAATCTCGCCTACAACATGAGCGTGATGTTCAATCGCCCAGAAGATCGTTGGCGCTGGGTTCGGCATGGCATCGAATTATTGCGCGATGGCGGACTGCGTTATAACCCCACGAATCCGATGCTGCACCGGGAACTGGGCTGGCTCTTCCAGCATAAGTTGGGCAGCAACAGTGATCAGGCGCATATGTTCTATAAGTGGGCTTGGGCGCACGAAATGGAACAGTTATTCGGGGCGCGCCGCCGGAATCCCGACTTTTATGCCTTGGCACAGGCTCCGCCGACCCGCAGCGCAGTATTGGCCATGCGCGGTATGCCGGAACTGATTGAGCAACTGCAGCGAGCAGGATTCGATCCCTTCACCCATCAATGGCCGGAAGAAGACCGACTCGAAGAATGGACCGCGATCATTGAGGATCACGCGGCGGGCGATGCGCTACTCCAACATATGCGCCTGCGCATCTTGCGGGATCAGTACCGCATGGACCCCGTTCATATGGAAGCGCTTGAGATACAGCACGGTCCATTGGACTGGCGACTGCCACAGGCCCACGCGATCTACTGGGCATCCCGCGGACTCCGCTATGCGACCGGACATGAGGCGATGGCACTGGATCGCATGATTTTCCAAAGTCTCGCCGACGCGTTTTATCAAGGTCGATTGGTTCACATTGCCGAAGAAGGGCTGTTCCTGCCCTCTCCGAATCCAGACCTTTGGCCAGCCGTTATGCGCGCCTATGATGAAGCGATGGAACGCCATCAACAGCCCGGTATTCAGCGCGGACAGGTATTTTTCATGAATAATGCCATGACCGTATTGTACACATACAATCGGTTGGCCGACGCGGAAACATTATTTAATCGGCTACGCGAGGAGCATCCGGACGAGGTCACGGCAGACGACTTTGAGACGCACATCCTGAATCAATACGCCGAGCATCTGGAACAACTGACACCAGCTCAGGCCCATGCCTTTATTGAAGGCATGCTCACACAACAGGAGCGCTGGCTACGACTCGGCGACGAGGAGCGTGCGGCAGGCTATGGGCGACTGGCACAGCAGGCCTGGTCGAACTACATGGCGGATTTTCAGGATGCGCCCGGGGCCGCAGCCCTCGGCTTGCCACCATTGGAAGACATCCGCCGTGCGGTGCAAACCCGGTGACCGGATGGAAATCCGTCGATAATCCACTCGCCAATTTTCGAGTCATCATTCATCATCTGTCCAGATGATGCGAGGAGGCCATTATGCTGAAGAAGTTAATGAAATCGCTGCAACCCGAGGAACCTGTTTTACCGCCTGAGCTGGAGTCTGACCCGATCGCAAAAGCAGCCGACTGGGGGGCGCGAAAACAAGGAGGTGCCAGCTTCAAGACCCACCGTCTGGAACGCGAATCCCCGCAACGCTGGCTTTTTAAGGCTACCGCCGTCGCCAAACTATTCTATGCAATCTTTTTGATAGTTGGCATTTCTATAGCCATCGGGTTTACGTATGCAATGTGGCAGGATGCCGATCAGGAACGGGATGCGACCCTCCTTTTCCCCTTACTGATGGGGGCCGCATTTGCCACCATTGGAGGAACCATGCTGGTCTTTGGCACCCGCCCCATTGTGTTCGACAAGACAATCGGTTGGCACTGGAAAGGCCATCGAAAGCCCACCGATGTTTTCGACACGAACGAGCTCAAGCAAGCTGTCAAACTGGAAGAGATTCACGCGCTGCAATTGATTCGCGAATATGTGCCAGGCGGTAGAAATAGCTCGGGCTACTATAGCTATGAGCTCAACTTGATTCTGAAGGATAGTTCCCGACTCAATCTTGTTGATCACGGAAATTTAGAAGACTTAATCAATGATGGCCAAGCCCTCGCCGAGTTTCTGGGTATCCCGCTATATCGTTCGGTGTAGTTTGTGAGAATATCGTTACGGACGCGGGACGTGCTTCGCGCCCCCAGCGAGTGTGCCTCGCTGGAGCGGAAGATTTGGGTTTTCGCCACGATGCTGGGGTCGACCAGTTCTCTCGCCAAATGCGTTATCAATGAGATGATTCCGCGTGAATAGAATGACTTGGAGGGGCGAGCTCCGCGAGCCCGCAGAAACCGACACGTGCTGCTTATTCTTGCAGGGGGCGTTCCATTTGCCCGGCGTCGCAGAGCTCCGCCCTCCAGTTTTTTGCTCCAGCGGGACAAGCGCGCCAGGGGCATCTGCCTTGGTATCGGCTCGGCTGATCCCGCATTTAAGGATCGCCCCTTCGCGTGACAAGACGGTAGGGCGAGGCGTCCCTGCCGAGCCGTAAGAGGATGATCAAGATGGTGATTGGCTGTTGGCGGTGCGCCTCGGCACAAGTCGTCTCGATGTGCCATTGAGTGAGCACAAGAGCATGTTTCTCACCACGGCACGCGCATGCCTTTGGGCAATTGAAAGACGTTCTCCAGATGGCGCACTTCCGGCTGGCGATCACCGGATGAACCGATTACCTCCACCACGTCGAATCGGAAGTAGGGCGGCTGTATTCGCAGCGAACGCATATAGCGCATCGCCGCCCGCCCCAAGCGATCACGTTTACGCCGATCCACGGCGGCGACCGGCCGCCCCATCCGCTCGTTGGCCCGGGTTTTTACTTCAACAAAAATCAACACCTCGTTGCGTTGGGCAATGATATCGATTTCATCACGGCGCCCCACACGGACGCGCGTGTCAACAATCCGATAGCCCTGCCGTTTGAGATGCTTAACCGCCACCGCTTCGCCCCAGAGTCCCGTCTTCAAGTGAGCCGGGCCAGGCACTGCGCGCTTGAACCAATTCAGCCACCTCATAGCAGTTTATCCACAACTGCGCGCACGGGCGCGAAGCTTTGACGGTGATGTGGCGTAGCGCCGTGCTCCCGCAACGCGGTTAAGTGTGCGGCCGTACCGTATCCCTTGTGACGCGCGAATCCGTAGGCCGGATATTCCTCGTGCAGCACTTGCATCATCCGATCACGAGTCACCTTGGCAATTATGCTAGCAGCCGCGATCGAGAGACTTTGACTGTCCCCTTTCACAATCGCCCGCGATGGACAGGGCAAACCGGGCACGGGCAATCCATCCACCAGCGCCAATTCCGACGCAACTTGCGCCAAGGCGCGCGCCATGGCCCGATGCGTGGCTTTGAGAATATTGATCTGATCAATCTCAGCGGCACTGACTTCCGCTACGCCAATGGTCACAGCGGAGGACGAGGTTAATAGCTCAAAAAAAAAGGCACGCCGCTTGGGCGTGACCTTTTTTGAATCAGTTAGTAGCTGAAGATCGCCATGTTGTTCGCGCTGCAGGTATTCCGGGTCAAACACAACTGCCGCGGCTACCACGGGCCCAGCAAGTGGACCGCGCCCCGCCTCATCGACGCCCGCAACCCGGACGATTCCTTCCGACCAAGCCGCTTGTTCGTGTTCCAGCATCGCATTCTAGGCGAATCGAAACGGCGCGCTGCAACTTTAGTTGTCGCGCTTCTCTTTGATACGCGCTTTCTTGCCGCTCAAGCCGCGCAGATAGTAGAGCTTCGCGCGACGTACTTTACCGCGACGCTTCACTTCGATTTCGGCGATGGTGGGGGCGTGCAGCGGGAATACGCGCTCGGTGCCTTCGCCGTAGGAAATCCTTCGAACGGTGAAGGTCTCCGTTGAGCCGGTGCCATCGCGCGCGATCACCACGCCGGTGTACACCTGAATACGCTCCTTCTCGCCTTCGCGAATGCGGACATGCACGCTGACCGTATCACCGACCGAAAAGGGTGGGATCGGGTCCTTCTTCAATTGTTCCTGATTGATCTTATCGAGAATCGCACTATTCATCTTAACCGTCCTTACGTGTCACTCTTGCCCGCTCTACGCGGATCGCTCTATTCCTGTTTGGGGTCGGGAGTATGTCCCGAACCGGTCTCTCTCGTCAACAAATCTGGGCGCCGCTCGCGCGTACGCTGTTCTGCCTGCTCGCGCCGCCATGCCGCCACCGC
>SLCI01000192.1 GCA_007125875.1 Kiritimatiellia bacterium
TAATTACTTACGTTTTCTTACTTACTTCTTACCAACACGGGGCGGACTATAGGTGCGCGATCGCGGCTTGTAAAGCCTCTTATGCAAAAAACATGGAAAACCGAATCCTGAGCGCACGCCGCAATGCCAAACCCTCGCCTGATACCCGTTGCTGCTTCTTTTCAGCACATTCTCTGGGCAACACGGAGAGGCTGGCCCAAAAACAGTGAGATTCGAGACTTAATTCGCAACGTGGCCCAAATCCAAAACTTTCGCTCCAGCGAGGCAAGCTCGCTGGGGGCGTAAAGTACACTTCATATTCGCCCCTCCAGTGCGCACCAAGAAAAGGCGCGTTCTGCAGGGGCATTCCGGAAGGACGAGCTCCGTCTCGTCCGCCGAGACATGAGCCGCCGGCCACAGAGGTCCGGCCTACAAAAACGCGTAAACCTGCCTGAAACGCCCGCTAACCAGCACGCTCATAGAAGGACAAAGCCCGCGTGATCCCCTCTTTAAAGGGAATTTGATGCGAAACCCCCAGCTCCGACTGGCGCGCGGTATCGCCGGCACGCGCGAATACGCCTTCCGGCTTGGTGGATGTACCGCGAATTTCGGGCGCGAAACCGCAAATCTCGGCGGCCAGCGCGGCGAATTCGATGAAACTGGTGTACTGGCCGGTGGACAGATTGATCGCGGACGCATCGTCAACCTGGTCCATCGTGTGCAAGATCGCCGTGACACAGTCCTCAATATGTACGAAATCACGCATTTGACGACCGCTTCCCCACACCGTGATCACCGGCTCGCCGCGATGCGCCAGGATGCGCTTGCAAATGCCCGGAAAGGGATACGTATCATCCTGATCCTCGCCGTAGCCCGAAAAGGGGCGATAGCAGACCGACTTAAGCCCGTGCTTCTCGTAAGCTAAACGGGCCAGATATTCGCAGGTCAATTTGGACCAGCCATAGGTCATGTCCGGCATGCCGATGCGGTCGGTAAAACTGATCATGTCCTCCCGCAACAGTTGATAGCCTTGTTCCCGTTGCAGATCGACCGGATACGCGGCGCTGGAGCTGAAGACCAAATTCTTGCCGGGCTGGGCTTGAACCGCCCACTGCCAATAGTGCGCGTCGATGGAGAGGTCATCGGCAACGGCCAGGGGATTGTTTTCGATCATCTCCCGTCCGCCCACCATGGCCGCGAGGTGAAAAGCATAGTCGAACGGCTCTTCCGCATGCTCGTTGAACCAAGCCCGGCAATCCTGTTTGTGGAAGTGGAATTTTTCGAAATCGAGCGGACTAAACAGCGGCCAAGCGGCCGGCTCAAGGCCGCCGCTGAAGGGAGCTATCGGGTCTACACAATGAACCTCGTGCCCCTGCTCCAATAATCGCGCCGAAATATGGCGCCCAACAAATCCGGCCCCGCCGGTGACAAGACATCTTTTCATATTTTCTACCTGCGGCAGTTTGGAATCAACTTGTAGATGGTGCAAGCGGATATTCTGAGCGGTAGCGGCGTCAAAAGCTCTACATTTTCTGTTCTCGGTCGCGGCGCGGCGCCAGCGCCGGCCCTACAGGTGAAGAACGGGGCTGTAGGGGTCCGCTTGCGGATCACCGGATCGAAAGCTGAATAAACAAGTAAACAAGCGTCGACCAAGAGGCCGACCTGAAGGAGGCGTGCCTGCCGCGCACACGTTGAGAACGCGAATAGAGTGAATATTCGGCAGCTGGGAGACCTGAGGAATTCACCGCCCGCGGAGGCTACTGGTGTGGCACGAGATTCGACTTCGCTCGGAATGACAGGAGGTCTTTATTGGATCGAGTAGACGGATGCCAGCAACCTAACTCGTTGACAAGACGAGGTTCGGAACATCTCCATCACGCCAGCGCTACGTTGCAAAAGCGCACATGTCTAATTAGGCCACGCCTCGGGTGCGCCATGCTGCCACGATTTGCCGGATCGTTTCGCGCAGTGAGACCGTGATGTCCCAGCCGGGGTAGTGCGATCGCATCTTTCGCAAATCGCTATAGTAGCAAATGTGGTCACCGATGCGATGTTGCTCGTTATATTGATATCGTTGCGCCTGACCACTGAATTCTTCCGTGATCGCAAATGCCTCAAGCAGAGAACACGCATTGTCTTTTCCGCCGCCAATGTTGTACACCTCGCCGCAGCGCGGCGCCTGCACAAAGGCATGCATGAAACGCGCCACATCAAGCGCATGAATATTATCTCGCACCTGCTTCCCCTTATAGCCATACACCGTGTATTCGCGACCTTCGAGGTTGCACTTGACGAGGTAACTAAGGAATCCGTGCAACTCCACGCCACTGTGATTGGGTCCCGTTAAGCAGCCACCGCGCAGGCAACAGGTCGGCATACCAAAGTAACGACCATACTCCTGTACCAAAATGTCAGCGGCGACTTTCGATGCGCCGAAGAGCGAATGGGTGGACTGATCGATGGTGAATGATTCAGCGATGCCATGCGCGTAAGCAGGTTCATCGTAATCCCAGCGCGTTTTAAGCTCTTTCATCCGAATCGTGTTGGGTGCGTCACCGTAAACCTTGTTGGTCGACATATGGATGAAAGGCGACTCAGGACATGCTTGGCGGGCGGCCTCCAGCAGATTCATGGTGCCGACCGCGTTCGTATCAAAGTCATCAAAAGGAATTGCCGCAGCGCGATCGTGTGATGGCTGGGCAGCGGAATGAACGATCACATCCGGCTTAATCTCACGCACCAAGCCCAACAAGGCGTCCCGATCACGAATATCCACTTCATGGTGGACATAGGCGGGCAACTGTTTTTGCAGGCGTTGCTGATTCCAACGCGTATCGCCTTGCTCCCCAAAAAATATCGCACGCTGATTATTATCCAATCCGTGTACGCTGTATTCGTGTTGAGCAAAATAGACGCACACTTCCGAGCCGATTAAGCCCGATGCACCTGTTACCAATACGTTTTTTTGCATGACCAACCTCCGCACTCCCTACGAGATAGTTCAATATTCAGATCACGGCTTACAAGGGCGAAATCATGAACTGACTGAATCGTTCTGAAATGCAGATTGACAAGGTTCAGCCCGATCTCTAGATTTCACGTACTATCGCTCAAATACTATAGTTACAGAAAGATTGCGTTATGGCGAAACTTCTCAAACCCATGGTTGTGGTACTCCTAATCCTCTCCATCATCTCATTGGTGCTGGCGATAATGGTGTTCAATGAGCGCGAGATCTTGAAAGGACGCGCGGATATTCTGGTGAGCTCCGTTGGAGATATCGCGAACAACTTGCAATACACCGACCTCAACCATGCGGCGCTCGAAGATTATGACCGGATGCGCACGCCTCTGAATCAACTAAGTGTTCATGCCGAATTGACGTTTCAAGATCTGATGGACACGCGCCAAGACCTTGAAAACACGCGCTTGGATCTTGAGCAAACCCAAGAAGAACTACGCCAGGCAGAAGATCGCGCCCAACGGAACCTTGAACGAGCTCAAGCAGCTGAGCAACTGGCAGAAGAAAATGCAGCCGAGGCCGCCCGTGCCAATCAGCAACTGCGCACGGTCGAAGGTGAACGCGATAGTTTGCTCAGTCGCGTCGACGACATGGAGATTCAAATTGCTCAAATGCAGGACGAGAAACTTGAGCTGGAAGAACGTATTATTGATCAGCAAGCGCTGATCGAAGAGTACGAGGCCGAAATTTTCGCTGAAGCGGGCGAAGTCGGGACGCCGGAAGGACTGCGCGGCGAAATCATTCAAGTAAACACCGACTGGAACTTCGTGATTCTGAATGTTGGCTCAGCCCAAGGTTTGACGACCAATACGGAAATGCTCGTGCATCGCGGTGATGAGATGATCGGACGCGTACGCGTGAGTGATGTGCGCGAAGCGACGGCCGTCGCGGAAATTATGCCGGACTGGTCGCGCCGAAGTCTACAAAGGGGTGACAATGTCCTCTTCTAATTCGAAAGTTTTAGGCATTCTAGTGCTGCTCGCAGTGATCATGTTTATCAGCGTGATCACGCTGCAAGTGATGGAATTGATGCACTACCAAGCTGGCTGAGAATAAACGCACACGTGATTACATCGCCATGCTAACACGCTCTCCACGTTCTCACTTTGTCGCGTCTCTGCGCTTGCTTGCAGTACTCGCGCTGTCCAGCATCGTTGCCGCCTGCGCGTCAACAGATGTGGATCGGCGGCAATCGGACATTCCCTGGAATCAGCCGCAACAATGGGAGGGCACTCCCATGGTGCCCGGCCTTGACCGCTACTAACCCTGCTCCGCGTTCGTCGCGCGGATAGCTTGGACCTTCAATTGGATGCTTTCACGTCCGCGGAAACTATTGCGGTCCAACTGAAAAGCGATATCAAGTGGCCCATCTGGAATTTCTTCGTCGGCCATATTAAAGGCGATTGCGCCCAAGCTGGTGTTGTCATGCAGAATACCCAGCTGTAAATGCTTTTGCCCGACAACGCGTGGTTCACCCAATAATTGCGCGCCGCGCACGCCCCAAATCGGTTTGGCATTTCCGAGACCGAAAGGTGCCATCTTTTCGAGACACTCAATCAAGGGCCAGTCCGCCTCACGCAAAGAGATCCAGGCATCAATGCGCTGCTTGGGCCGCAACGCCTCCGGGGAAACACGATTACTGACCGCGGTATTCAGCCGATCGCGCAGCGCAGCGATCTGATCTTCCCCTAGTTGCAATCCGGCGGCCATGGCATGCCCGCCAAACCGATCCAAAAGGTCCGCGCAATCGCCCAGCCCTTCCACCATGTTAAAAGGGCTCACGCTTCGACAAGAACCGCGCCCTACCCCATCTTCATCGATCGCAATCACCACCGCGGGGCGGGCGTAGCGATTCACCAAACGCGAGGCCACGATGCCGATCACGCCGGGATGCCACTCACGCGAACCGACCACAAGGGCATAATGCTGACTAGGATCAAAGTACTCATCAATTTCTGCCGTAGCCTGCTCAATCATGGTGAGTTCAAGTTTTTGCCGTTCCTTGTTCGCCGCATCCAACTCCTCTGCAATCGCAAACGGGTGTCCATCATCATCGATCAGCATCAAGTCTAAGGCTTTTTGGGCGGTGCCCAATCGTCCGGCAGCATTCAGGCGCGGCCCCAACAAGAAGCCGATGTGGTAGGCGTCCATCGGCCCTGAAATGCCAGCTACCTCACGCAAGGCGATCAAGCCGGGCTTGCGGGTGCGATTCAACTCGATCAGCCCATAACGCGCGAGCACACGATTTTCGTCCACTAGTGGCACCATGTCGGCAATGGTCCCGACCGCCACGAGATCTAGATGGGCACGCAAATCCAGCTGCTCCGCCGGCGCGTGTCCTTTATCACGCAACAACTTGAGTACCGCATGACAAAGCTTGAAAGCGACACCCACACCGGCGAGATGGCGCAGCGGATCTTCGGCAGCGCCCAGTTTTGGATTCACAACGGCATGTGCAGGCGCGATCTCATCGCCCGGTTCATGGTGATCGGTCACAATCACATCAACGCCCAACTCCTTTGCCCGCTGCACGGCCTCAACGGAGCCGGTACCGCAGTCAACGGTCACGATGCAGTGCGGCTGATACTCCTTCACGCAGCGCTCAACGGGCTCGAGCGCCAGCCCATAACCGTCATCAACACGATGAGGCAGGAATGGGATGGCGGTGACACCTAAAGCTCGCAGCACGCGGATCATGAGCGCTGTGCTGGTGACGCCATCGACATCGTAATCGCCGTAAACGAGGACCGTTTCCTTACTTTGCACAGCGGCTGCCAAGCGCTGGGCTGCCGCGGTCATGTTGGGGAGCAAAAAGGGATCGGTTAAGCGACTAAGACGCGGCTGTAACCATGCATCGACCGCCTCTGGCTCTGCAAATCCGCGCGTAACCAGCACCTGGCAGGCAGCCAACGGTAACCCGGTTTGTGACGCCACACGCTCGGCTAGCACCGCGTCCCCAGGTTCCGTCAGCCATTCCTTCTCCACGCCGCCTCCCTTGGGCCAATATCGTTACGACATCGGCCGCAAACTGATGATGCCCGCGCAGTCCGCGCAGCATCACTTATTTCGTGCGCTTTTTCTTGGATTTTCCGCCCGACTTACCGTCGTCGGTTTCCTCCAGCTTCTTGATGTTCTTCTCCTTATCCGGATGCCAGAACAGGACGACCGGCGTCGCCACGAAGATGGAGGAATAGGTACCGACCAAGATACCGATGAAGAGCGCCAAGGCAAAATCCTTGATCGCGCCACCACCGAAGATCAGCAGCATCGTGACCGTGATCAAGGTCGTGATCGAGGTCAGCAAGGTACGGTTCAATGTTTGGTTGATACTCAGGTTGGCAATCTGCGAGTACGACTTATCCTTGATCAGCCCCAAATCCTCGCGGATTCGGTCAAATACCACAATCGTATCGTTGACCGAGTAACCCACAATCGTCAGCAATGCCGCCACAATTGGCAAACTCAGCTGATTACCCAGCAGGGTGAACACACCAATCGTAATCAACACGTCGTGCGCCACCGCCACGATGGCACCGATCGCAAAGGCGAACTCGAAGCGCAGCGAGATATAAATAATGATACCGACCAGCGCCCAAAGCACCGCCATGATGCCCTTACGCCGCAAGTCCTGTCCAACCTGTGCGCCCACGGTATCTTCTTGCAGAATAAAGAAAGCCGCTTCCGGGAATGCTTCAGGCAAGATGCGCTTCGCCAATTCACCATCGCCGTCCGGCACCTTCACCTGCAGGAATTCGGGAATGACGCCGGTATCGTCCGGCACCAGTTCGCGTTGGAACTGGATGAAAGCATCGGATACGCCGCCGGACAGGAGTGCATTACGAATTTCATCCTGCCCGGGCCTATCATCAAAGCGATAGACCAACGACGTACCGCCAGTGAAGTCCACGCCAAAATTATCTTGGCCACGCATCACAAACAGGACCGACGTCACCAGGATCAACGCCACTGATACCGCGGCTGCAAATTTTCGCTTCCCGAGAAAATCAATATTCGGCTCGTTCAAGATCGAGAACATCTTGATGTGCGTGACCTTGGTCTTGTACGCCACCAACTCAAACATCAAGCGCGTGATGACCAGTGCGATGAACATACTGACCACGATTCCGGCACTCAGCGTGATGGCAAATCCGCGGATTGGGCCCGACCCCTGCCAGAAGAGAATCACGGCCGTGATCAAGGTCGTGACGTTGGCATCCATAATGGTGCTAAACACCTTCTCGTAACCGGCCTCAATCGCACTCGCGAGCCGTTTACCAATCTTCTGCTCTTCACGGATACGTTCAAAGATCAGCACGTTCGCGTCCACCGCAATACCAATGGTGAGCACGATACCGGCGATACCGGGCAAGGTTAAGGTCGGCAACCCGTCGCCACCTCCTCCCGTAATCAAACCGAAGAAACCGGACACGATCAGCATACCCAGCGGCAGCAGCAAGATATCGAGGATCAGCGCCAAGTTCGCGATCACACCGGCGAAGAGGTAGTAGCCCAGCATGAAGACCAGCACGAGGACGCCACCCAGAATGATGGCGCGCATACCGCTTCGGACCGACTCGCGGCCCAAGGTGGGATCCACATTGCGCTCTTCGATCACTTGCAGCGGCGCCGGCAACGAGCCCGCGCGCAGCACGAGCGATAAATCGCGCGCTTCAGCCAATGTAAATGAGCCTTCGATGATCGCCTCGCCGCCGTAAATGGCCGTACGGATGAAAGGCGCGGAATGCAGGACGCCGTCGAGCACGATGGCCAGAAAACGTTGACCATCCATTTGCGGATTCCGGGCGCCACCGGGCGCATGATCTGCGGTGACGCGCTGGAAGCGGCGTGTACCTTCACTGTCAAAACGCAAGGTTACAATCGGCTGACCAAATTGCTGATAGTCGACTCCGGCATGGCTCAGGTTTTCGCCGGTTAATTCACGGCGGCGGTTGACGTAGTACGGCTCATAAAAGAATGCGCCCTCGTCACCGCGACGCATGAGCATGAAGTCATATCCGGGCGGCGCATGGAATGTGCGTTGGCGATCGAGCACCTCACGTTGGGTATGCCGATCCACGCGATCCACATCGTCGGTCCGCAGAAAGACGGATCGGCCGTCACGGGTGCCGATGCGATAACCATCCGGGGCACGACCTTCGTCAAACAAGCGCCGCACGAGGCGGGCGTTATCCTCGTGCACCATCCGGAACTCGAGGAAGGCAGCGCTTTCCAGCGTCCGCACGGCCCAATCCCGGTTGGCAGTGTCCAATCCTGGAATCTGAACTACAATACGATTGCTGCGGGGCTCTGGATAGATGATGGTCTCTTCTGTACCCATCAAGTCAACGCGATTACGAATAACTTCGAGGGCCCGATCGCGCGCATCGCGGATGGCTTCCTCGTCCAACTCCTCCGTTTGCACCTCGAGCAGGAAGCTGATACCTCCTTGCAGATCCAATCCCAGCCTCACTTTTTCCGACACTGGGTACACCAGCACCATCGACCAGGCCAAGAGACCGGCGAGCAATAGCCATTTCCATACAGCGTTCTTATCCATGACGTGTTCCTTGATTAATTACTTCAGCAAAATTCCTATTAGCGTTGAGGCACATCCGCGGGCACATCATCGCCCTTACCCAACACCTGTGTGACCGCTCCGCGTACGACGTCCACCTTCACTTTGTCGGCGATTTTGATCGTCAGCGTGTTATCACTGGCATTCGAAACAACGCCAATCAGGCCACCACCGAACAGCACGCGATCACCGGTTTTCACCTTATTGATCATCTCGCGCCGTTCCTTTTCGCGGCGTTGCTGGGGACGAATCAATAAAAAATAAAAGATCAGCACCATCAAGAAGAGGGGGCCGAACATATAAATCGGAGACTGTTCCTCTGCAGTGCCGCCGCCTGCCATCGCCAAAACCGTGAATAGGATATCCATGAATCAAACTCCTTATCGTTTTGCTAAGTGATCCTCTCGGATCTCATGATAATCTGTCAAAAATGCTTTTTTATACGCTTCAAATGTTCCCGCTTTAATGGCGTCGCGCACCTCCTGCATACACACGGCATAACAATGCAGGTTATGCCAGGTAATCAAGCGCGCCCCCAACACCTCATTGACCGCACACAAATGACGCACATAGGCGCGACTATACTTGCTGCAGACATAGCACGAACAACCCTCTTCCAACGGCCGCTCGTCTTCTTTATACACGGCGGCTTTTACCGGGTAGCGTCCCAGCCGCGTAAACACGGTGCCATTTCGCGCAAATCGAGTCGGCATGACACAATCGAACATGTCGACACCAAGTGCCACCGATTCCACGATTTGGGGAAGATAACCCACTCCCATGAGATAGCGAGGGCGATCCACCGGAATGTGACCGACAGCATGTTGCACACTCGGCAAGATCAAAGCATCTGGCTCGCCAACGCTGACGCCACCAATCGCATACCCGTCAAAACCGAGCGCCAACAGCCCTCTGGCACACTGCTCACGCAAATCTGCATGCACGCCACCTTGGACGATCCCGAAAACCAATTGGTCCGGTGCCCGAGGCTGTTCCGCACATAAAGTCGCCCATGCTAGGGTTCGCTCCACAGCCTTGCAAGCATATTCCCGGTCACATGGATACGGCGGGCACTCATCAAACACCATCGCAATATCCGACCCCAAACCTCGCTGAATCCGCATCGACTCGACCGGCCCCATGAAGCGCGGGGCACCGTTCACGTGCGACTTGAACCGCACGCCTTCCGGCTCAATTTTGCGCAACTCGGCCAAGCTAAATACCTGAAACCCGCCGCTATCGGTCAAAATCGCGTGATCCCAGCCCATGAAGCGATGCAATCCGCCGGCCCGTTCGATGATTTCGACACCGGGCCGCTCGCCCAAATGATAAGTATTGCCCAAGATGATGCGGTAGCCAAACGCCTCCACCTCTTCCGGAGTCATGGTTTTGACGGTGGCTTGCGTACCAACCGGCATAAATACCGGTGTCTCGACCACGCCATGTGCGGTCGTCAGGCGGCCACACCGCGCTTGTGTCGTGGCGTCTTGATGAGTGATCTCAAATGTACCCGGCTTGGTCATAAAACGGCGGAGATTTCGCATAATCGACCGCCAGCGTCGAGCTCGAAAAGGGATCACATAAAAATAGCTGACCCGAATGGGCCATTCGGCTAAGCTTACCAAGACTAGGACGGACCAAGATGTTTACGGTGCCTGCCATACCATTAGGGGAGATCGACGGGTGGAAGATCAGGAAGGCTGGATTTTCTGCGCGCGTCGTCAATGCTGCAGCGCGCGCGGGCGCAGAGACCGTACGGGACATTCGCACGCGCAGCGACGCTGACCTGATCGGTATGGCTTCGATCGGCCCTGCGTCGGTGGACGAGGTGCGCCGCTTTTGGGCCCGTTGCCAGGCGATTGCCGCCGGACAATGCTACTTCCTTACTTTACCCGACGCGATTGAACCTTTTATTGATACCGAAAATTGGGCCGTATTAATTCGGCGCTATGGGCTGTATCGACCCGACCCCGCTGCTTCGCGCAAGTTTATGACCCTGCAGGAGATCGGAAATGAGCTGAACCTAACGCGCGAACGCATTCGTCAGGTTGAAGCACAGGCTCTACATTCGCTCCGCGCCAACCTGCCGCGCCATTGCCTGTCCCCGTTCCTGCGCTACTTGCGCGCCTTCATCGAGTTGCGACAGGGTGTCGTTAGCACCGCCGACATGCAGGATTTGGAGGGACAGTCCTGGCTGGCGGGGCTAAACCCTTGCTCGGTTTTCCTGCTATTGCACGATATCGATGGCAACTATTTTCAGCGACATAACCAGTTGTTCCATATCTATAGAGAAACAGAAATTGATGCCGCAGCGCAGGAGGCTGTTGAATGGCTGAACCAGCAACATGAGCTGGCCAGCCTCCAAAAGCTGTGGGACGCGATTCATGGGCAGATCTCGCTCACTGCTCCGGCTGCGTTGGCCAAGATAATCGAACAGGTACCGGAGGTCGTCAGCACAATCGACCAACAGTACCTGACTACGCCCACCGCACTTGACGATCTCTTAAGGGAACTACTTGAGGCAGAACAAGAACCGCTACACTACCGGGAAATCACCACGCTTTTGAACCAGCGCCTACTCCGCGCCTGCCGCAAAGGGCCGGGCCACGTCCTGCGACATTTGAACGCGTCGAAACGTATGCAGAAAACGGCGCGTGGCAAGTATGCGGTGAAGCACGGTTAATCACATCCGCCTGTTTCCCCAGCTGTCACCCCGAGCGCAGTCGAGGGGTCTCATGCCAGACCAGCACACGTTGTGAGCGGGACATGCGTCGGCATCATTTCTAAACCGCTCCGGTGTTTCTTTTTTGGCGCTACCGACAAAAGTGTCGCGCAGCATCTCGGCGGCGCAGAGCTGCCGCCTTCGCCAAGGCTACGGCGCGCCAAACCGCCCTACAGCTCTGGATTTACGAGAGCTTTTGAGTGTCCCCACTGGAGGGTAGAGCTCCGTGAGACCGTATTCCTGACTTTTGTCGGTGGCACCTTTTTTGCTTTTCCCAACTTGGTCGGCCCACTATTGTCCAAACTGTTGCATTATGAAATCTAGCGGCTCGATCGACGAGCTGCTCTCAGAGAGTTGGTTAAGTAAACATGAGTCGTTGTGTAGTCACTGGCGTCGCCGGATTTGTTGGGTCGCATCTTGCCGAAGCGTTGATCGCGCGAGGGCACGAGGTGATCGGTCTGGACGCATTTGTCCCCTACTATCCTCGCCCGCTGAAGGAACTCAATTTGGAGGGCTTACGCGGGTCGTCTCAGTTCACCTTTCATGAGACGGATCTCCGGACCGCGGAACTGCAATCATTGATCGATGGCGCGGATGCCGTCTTCCATTTAGCGGCGATGGCCGGATTGATGCGGAGCTGGAGCGACTTCAACCTCTACTCGTCCTGCAATGCCGAAGGCACACAGCGCCTGCTGGAAGCCGCCCGCGAAGTAGACATTCCGCATTTCCTCTATATTTCTACCTCAAGCGTCTACGGCAAAGAGGCCACGGGTGCAGAAGATTCGCCGCTGGCCCCGTTTTCGCCCTACGGTATTACCAAGCTGGCCGGCGAACAGCTTTGCCGCGCCTATGAAGCGAACTTTCAACTGCCCATCACCATCCTGCGCTATTTCTCGGTATACGGGCCGCGGCAACGACCGGATATGGCCTATAACATCCTGATCCGCTCCTTATTAAATGGTGCCCCTTTCACTATGTTCGGCGATGGCGAGCAAACGCGCAGCAATACCTACTGTTTGGACGGTGTCGAGGCCACGATCCTTGCTTTTGAACAGCGTGAGGTCGCGGTCGGCGAAACCTTCAACGTCGGCGGTGGCGAAATCGTCTCACTGAACGCGGTGCGCGAAATGCTGGAAGACTTGATGGGTAAAAAGATCGAGGTCGACCGCAAGCCCCCGCGACCCGGCGACCAAAAGCACACCGCCGCCAACACCGAAAAGGCCCGGCGCCTATTGGGCTACAATCCCACCACGACAGTCTACGACGGCCTAAAAGCCCAAATCGCCTGGCAAGAAGCGATGCCCTAAAACACACTTTTTCCTTTGAATTCTTGCATGCACACCAAATACGGACTAATTTTGTCGCATATAAACGAATCTTGGAATGGAGGGAACCGATGGCAACACTAAATATTGACGAGAACACCGTGATGAGCGAACTGATGGCTGCGTATCCCGGCGCGCGGCGCGCCTTATTTAAAGGATTCCACGTCGGCGGCTGCCAAAGTTGCGGTTTTTCGGAAACCGACACCATCACCGATGTGGCCGCTAAGCACGATAAAGATGCTCAAGCCATGGTTACGTATATTCAAGAGGCGCATGCGCGTGAGTCGGCGCTCTGGATTTCTCCGCAAGATGCCTTGGCCACGTTTCGTAACGGCAGCGAGGCACGCTTGATCGATCTACGTTCACCCGAGGAGTTTGCAGCGGCCCACATCGAGGGAGCAGAACCGATCAGCGAGTCATTTGCCGAGGAAATCATGACCTGGCCAAAGGATTCTCGCATCATTCTCTACTGCCAGGATGGCCAAGGCAGCATGAACGCCGCGGCGTACATGAGCGATTACGGCTTTACCCAGGTGCAATGCGTCGACGGTGGCTATCCCGCCCTCGCGGCTGAAGGCGAAGAATCGTAATCCGACAAGCCGAGCTGATTCGACTCGACTCGACGTAGACCGCCCCGTTCATGATCGTTCCTTTATCGCGGCTCATCCGGAGGATTCGCCCTACCGATCCCATCACGCGAAGGTAGGGCGAGGCGTCTCGCCGAGCCGTGTTTGATGCAGGAGCATGAACGGCATCAAGCACCCAACCAAGCCTGCACGGCGCGGCCCAATGCCGCGGTATCTGATGGCTGCCCCAACTCAGCCGAGCTAACCCAAGCAACTTCGCGGCCCGGCCCGGTGCGCCCGTGTGACCCGCGCACTTTGGTTGTGTCCTGACTAACGGAACCTGGCGGCCACCCGAAAAACAGTTCGCACGGATCAAAGCCGGGTTTGTTATGGATGTCGACATGACTCGCAAAATCGGGTGCTTCCGCGCGATCAGTCCACCAAGGATAGGCGAACCAATAGCCGTCCGCCGCCACCAACACCAAATCACCGCTGAGCGGATGATCAATCGCCAGCGCCCGCTGCGCTTCGCGATCCAACACCGACTCAATCCCAACTAGCTCGGATAACACCTTGCGCGCTTGCTCGCATGCCGCCTCGTCCCGCGTGTACACATGCGCGACTTCATGATCAACCATCGCAAAGGCTCGACTGGCAAAGAAATCGGGATACGCCATGCCTTTTACCGATTGCGTAAAGAACAAGTCTGCGGTTCGCAACGCACCGTTCGGGAAGACGGCCCCCTCGCTCACATCCGTAATCGCATAGTCGCCGGCAATCAGGATTTCGTAGCCACACTTGTTCGCTTGCTCAGCCAACCGCCCGAGATAGCCGGCCAATTGCCGAATCGCCACGTCCACGCGCTTGTGCTCCAAGCCGTGACGTTGCAGGTCATAGTCCATGTGCGGCAAGTACGTCAGCAACAACTCCGGTGCCTGTTCGGGCATGTCCATCACGGCACAAATGCTTTCGACGATCCAGTCGGTTGATTTGCGCGAAGCCAAGGGGCCCCAATAATTCATTAGATTGAAGCGGCGACCGGCCTTTTCGCACAAGGTGTCGTACAATCCGCGCGGCTCGGTATAGACGTCCTGAATCATCCCACCGCTGTGTTTATGGATCGGTCGCGGCGACACGATCAGGTCCGCCCGCTCCCCTAGACTCTGCTGCCAAAACATTATGCCGACTGTGCCACCTTGGGCGCGAAACGCGTCCCAGATGCGCGGCCCGTCGACCAAGGAGGCCGCTTGCTCCCAAAACATAATTTTTTTCAGGCGATCCGTGTA
>SLCI01000207.1 GCA_007125875.1 Kiritimatiellia bacterium
CCCCGCGCTCCACTGAATCAACTAATTCTTTTTCTTCTTTATCGAGCTTCATTCGTGTTCACCACCTTCCAAGAAATCCTTTGTCGCCTTTCGGCTCGGTATAATTGACCCCAGCACACTTCATCGCCACCCTTAATCGGATACCCTTACTCGACCCGCTTTCAGCGATTCGGTTCCCACTCCAGCGCCTCGCCCTCCCGGGTTTGCCTGACGGAAGAGTGGCACGTCGCAAGCGACGGCCCTACACTACTCAGCGGGAGCTGCGGGGGCAGCTCCTTCTGATCACGCGCCCACGAGCGCGTCACGCGTCTCTTTATCCGGCACGGACGGGATGGGCACAAAGTCGCCCCAACCCATCTTACATTCCTTCTCGCCAGCCTTCATCGCCAGCAACAAGGAATCCTGATCCACTGGGATACTGTAGGCGCGTACACCGACCGCATTGTAGATGGCGTTCGTGATCGCGGGCGTGGTCGGAATACTCGACAGCTCACCGATACCTTTGGCGCCATACGGACCCTCGGCCGTTTCGTGTTCGACAATCCGGGAGATGATCTTCGGCGTGTGCTTGATGCTGGGCATCTTGTAGCGCGCCATCACATCGGTCCACGGCTTGCCGTGATCGGTGATGAAGTGCTCGGTCAAGGTGTTGCCCAGACACATGATGATGCCACCCTCAATCTGGCCTTCCAAGGTCAGCGGGTTAATCGCGCGGCCGACGTCATTGGCGCTGATGATCTTTTTGACTTTAATCTCGGCAGTCTCCGTATCGACTTCGACCAGCGCTGCCTGTCCGCCAAAACCAAAGGCAACGTGCATGTCCCCACCGGTACCGAGTGGCTGTGTCTTGGGCGCCCAATATTCATGTTCAATCTTGGTCTCACGCCCCGCTTCCTGCGCCCACTGAATCGCTTCCGCCATGGTCGCTTTGGATCCGTTACATTTAATTACGCCATCGTCAAACTCGAGCTCGCCGGGCGAATACCCGAGTCGGTTCGCCACGACTTCGGCCAAAACCATGCGCAATTGCTTGGCCGCGTGCCGAGCCGCGTTACCACTGACGTAGGTCTGCCGACTGGCCGTTGTCGGGCCGCCATCGGGACAGTGATCGGTATCGCCCAGCAGCACGCGCACGTCGCTGTAGGGCAAGCCTAGTTCCTCAGACGCACAGGCGGCCAGTACGGCGGGCAGGCCTTGGCCCATCTCCGCGGACGAGGTACGGACTTCGGCGATCGCCCGGCCATCCTCAACCCACGCCTCAACAATGGCGCTGGCCTTGTCCGGCGCACCGCCACCTAAACCGGTATTCTTGTAGCCGAGCCCAAGGCCCCACGCATAGCGCTTGTTACCTTCCGACCAGGACCACTGGAACGGCTGCCCAATCTCTTCATGGTGCGCCTTCATGTCCTGTTCCATCAGATTCAGGCACTCTTTTAGCCCAACACTTTCACGCATCACCTGGCCGGTACAGGTGACGCCACCGACATCCAAGGAATTGATGCGACGGAATTCGACCGGGTCCATACCCAACTCTTCCGCAACAAGGTCCATATTGCTTTCCACTGCGAAACAGCTTTGCGTTACGCCGAACCCACGGAAGGCGCCGCATGGCGTGTTATTGGTGTACATGGCGTAGCAATCGACCATCACATTCGGCACGTCATACGGGCCGGATGCATGCGTCGTCGCACGCGTCATAACCTTTTCGCTCAAGCTGGCGTAGGCGCCGCCGTCGCCGTACAATTCGGCCTCAACAGCGGTTAATCGACCATCCTTCTTGGCGCCCGTCTTGATCCGGATCACCGTGGCGTGGCGCTTGGGATGGAACAGCAGACTTTCCGCCCGCGTATAAAGCATCTTGATCGGACATTTCGTGCGCTCGGCCAACAGCGCGACATGGATTTGCGCGGCAATGTCCTCTTTCCCGCCAAATCCGCCACCCATCAGGGCCGCAACGATACGGATCTCTTCGTTCTCGACGCCCAAGGCCGCAGCGGTTTGATCTCGATCCAGGTACGGGATCTGTGTGCCACAATAAATCGTGGTCTTGGTGTGCACGAAATGAATCCCGCGCTCCACTTTCGGATCGACTTTCCCGCCGAACGCGGAGGGGTCATAGCCTTTCGGCACACCGATGGAGCATTCGGGCTCCAAGAACATCTGCTCGGTCATCGGCGTACGATAGGTACGCTCGACGATCACATCCGACCCCTCGAATCCTTGCGCGATACTGCCTTTCCGCACCTTGATGTGCTTCAGCAGGTTCCCGTCGGGGCGCTCTTCGTGCACGATGGGCGCGTCGGGTTGCGCAGCGTCAATCGCCGTCTTGACCACCGGCAACTCTTCGTATTCAACCTTAATCAGGTCCAAGGCGTCAGCCGCCACATCAGCACTGTCCGCGGCCACCACGGCAACCGCGTCACCGGCATAACGCACCTTGTCGTAGCACAAGGCCGGCCAGTCGACGGAGACGAGGCCGTGATTCTTTCGACCGGGGATATCCTTGTGCGTCAGCACCGCTTTTACGCCCGGCAAGGCCTCGGCCGCACTGGTATCGATCGATAAAATTCGCCCGTGCGCGATGCCGGCACGCTTGGTTCGCGCGTACAGCATACCCGGAAAATGGAAGTCGTCGGTGTACATCGCGCGCCCGGTAATTTTCGCCATTGAATCCGGATTCGCAAACGCTTGTCCTACCGACTTGTACGGCGTTTTCGTCTCGGGGATGTAGGGTTTCACATCCTGACCTGAGGCCTGCAGGATAGCATTAATGACGCTTTGATAGCCCGTGCAGCGGCAGTAGGTGTCCTTGAGGGCGACTTTAACGTCGTGTTCGGTGACTTCCTCGCCCGCTGCTTGCTTGTCGTCGATCAACGCCTTCGCTGTCATGATTAGACCCGGCGTACAGAATCCGCACTGGACCGCGCCATGCTCAAGAAATGTTTTTTGGACGGGATGCAGCTCACCATCTTTTTCCAAGCCTTCGATCGTGATGACCTCTGCGCCCTGTGCTTTGAAGGCGGGAAAGATACATGAATTTACGGGGGTACCATTCACAATTACGCTGCAAATGCCGCATTCGGATTCGTTACAGCCGATTTTCGTTCCCGTTAGTCCCAAATCGTAACGGAGCACCTCCGCCAGATAGCGGCTTTCCGGCACGTCCAGTTCAACAGGTTTTCCGTTTACCGTTAGTTTAAGTACGCTCATGAGTCGTTCCCCCTTTCAAGGATGGCCTTGGTCAAAAAGATTAAGATAAAAGCAGCCGCCCAACATGCAAGCGGACACCGTCAATTTTACGCTCCTACGTTTTCCGGCGTTGCCGTGCCCGACTGCGCCCGCTCGACGGCTTTCGCCAAGGTTTTGGGCAATTGCACGCGAATCATTTCCTCGCGATACGCGGCCGAGGCGCGATGCGGGCTGGTTCGCAGACTGACTTCCTCCAGCGCGGTCTCTGCCGCCTTTGCCAACGTATCGGCGGTCGGCTCATTACCGGCTAGGAAGCTCATCGTCTTCACGGCCAAGAACGGAATCTTTCCAGCCGGACCGATCGCAACCCGCGCACTCTCGATCACGTTGTCCATCAACTTGACGCGCGCCGCCATGCCGATCATGGGTAACGCGATGCCTTGCGGACGCATCACGCGACGGAAAGCGGAGGCTTCTTGATCGCCAGTTGGGCGAAAACGGATGCGCGCAATCATCATGCGCTTCGTATCGACGGTACTCTTGCCCGGGCCGATGAAGGTTTCTTCCATTGGAAACCAATGGATGCCGTCCGGACCCGCCACTTGAATTTCGCCCCCCAGCGCGAGCGTGCCGATCGTGCCATCGCCCGCAGGCAATGCGTGCGCAATGTTCCCGGCCAGCGTGGCGACGTTACGGACTTGCGGCCCGCCAATTACGCCACAGCCCTCCACCAGACAGGTGCCATGCTGCTGCATCAAGGGGTGCTGTACGATTTTCGTATGGGTCACGCCCGCCCCAATCACCAGGTAACCATCTTCTTCCGTGATCTGGTCCAAGCCGACAATACGGGTGGGATCAACCAGCGCCTCCATTTTCGGGCGGTGTCCCTGCTGAATCTCCAGCAACAAATCGGTGCCACCACCGATCATGCAGGCGTTTCCATCGTAACGCCCAAGGATTTCGACAGCCTCTTCGACGGTTTGCGGGGTGTAATAGTCTTTCCAGTAAGCCATTGTGTCTCCACTTCGATCAATCTAGCGTTTCAGATAAACGTAAAAACATAGTAACCAAGCGAGTCGAAATCCAGCTTTTCTTGATATAAATATCAGGTCACGCAATATCGCCTCGGCCAATCAATTACTCTTCGGGATCAGACTGGCCACTCAATCACTTAAGCCATCACGTCTTCGGCGCGATTCGCGAGCGCAGCCGCAAGCAATTCGTCGGCTTTGTAGGACGAGCGAACCATCGGCCCCGAGGCGACGCCCGCGAACCCCATTTGCTTGGCGCGCTCAGCGAGCGCTTCAAAATCTTCCGGCGAAACATAGCGCTGTACCGGCGGATGTTTTCGGGTTGGCTGCAGGTACTGGCCCAGTGTCAGCAGCTCGACGCCGGCCGTGAGCATGTCATCCAATGTCTGCAGCACTTCGTCGTCCTTTTCGCCTAGTCCCAGCATGATGCCGGACTTCACCGCCACGCGCGGTCGCCATTGCGCCGCGTGCTTCAGCACGGAAAGTGACCGGCCATACGCAGCCTGCGGACGAATGATGGCCTGCAAGCGGGCCACCGTTTCCACGTTATGATTGAAGACGTCCGGATGTGCTTCCAGCACGATATCGATCAATTCGCGCACGCCCTCGAAGTCAGGGGTGAGCACCTCAATACCGGCTTCGGGTAAGCGCTTGCGGATTTCCAAGATCGTTTCGGCGAAGATACTCGCGCCGCCGTCGGGCAAGTCATCGCGCGCCACACTGGTGAGCACCACGTAGTTGAGCTTCATGCCCGCCGCGGCACGCGCTGCCCGGCGCGGTTCGTTAATATCCAGGCCATTCGGCTTACCGGGTTCAATCGCACAAAATGAACAGGCACGGGTACAGACATCGCCCAACAGCATGAGTGTGGCGGTGCCACGATTCCAGCATTCGCCGCGATTCGGACATTTAGCGCTCTCACAAACCGTGTGCAGCGCATGGCCGCGCACCAATTCGGTCACGTCGGCGAAGTGCTCATCAGTCTGTCGGGATAAACGAATCCAGGAAGGTAATCTGCCCATAGTCTTTTTGCCTGTTTGATTAAGGATACTGCCCCGGACGATCCAAGCCCATCTGCTCGGGCAACCCCATAATCAGGTTCATATTTTGCAGCGCGTTGCCAGCCTGCCCTTTCACTAAATTGTCGATATGCGAAATAACGCGCAAACGATTGGTACGCTCATCCACATCAACAATCAAGTTACAGAAGTTCGAACCCCGCACATGCTGCGTTCCAATCGCCGCCTCGCGCGTGTAGATCCGCACAAATGGGTTATCCCGATGAAACGCGCGATAAGCCGACACGACATCGTCCGCACTCAATCCATCCGCCAACGTGCCGTAAATGCTGCACAAGATACCGCGACAGGCCGGTACCACCTGCGGCGTGAACGTGACCCGCACCTCTTCCCCGGCCAAGGCCGTCATTTCGCGTTCCACCTCCACCACATGCTGGTGCCCCGTCAATCGATAGGCATTCATGTGGTCGTAACGCGCGGGATAATGAAAGGTCGCACTGGGCTTTTTGCCGGCACCGGACACGCCGGTTTTGCAATCGCAGATGAGACTAGCGAAATCCGCCAACCGATGCTTGATCGCGGGCGCGAGGCCGAGAATACAGCCAATCGCAAAACAGCCCACGTTCCCGACCAACCGCGTCGCTGACGTCAACTCGGACCGATGCAGTTCCGGTAATCCATAGACCGACTCCGGTAACAGATCCGGCGCCAAATGTTCGGGGTCCCGTCCAATACACCGCGCGTATGCGGCGTACTCGTCCACCGTCCGAAAACGAAAATCGCCGCTGTAATCAATCACCTTGGCGCCATGCGCAAGGACCTCCGGAGCCTGTTGCATGGCCACCCGGTCCGGTGTAGCAAAGAAGACGACGTCAGCCTCCACATCGGCGGCGGGATCGTCCGGCGGCAAAATCGTCAAATCGCAAAAGCCCGCCAAGTGCGGGTACAGCTCGCTGATCGGCATGCCGACATCGGCTTGCGCCACCAACGCCACAACCTCCACCTCAGGATGCGCGCAGAGCAACTCGACAATCCCCACGCCACCGTATCCGCCCGCACCTATGACTTTTGCCTTTATCATCCGAGCACGGTAAAGCTTGCCGCCCAACGTGTCAATTGAGAGGGAGACGCGAGGGACGGGATACGCGATTCGCGATACGGGCAGATCCCAACACTCCACTATCCCGAAGCTCGAATCCTGAATCGCGTATCCCGTCGCCCGGCGCATTGACACCTGAGGGGTTCCCCCCTACCCTTCGCGCTATGAATTCTGACGATACGTTTCATGTTTTGGTTACGGGTGGCGCGGGCTATATCGGCTCCGTGCTCGTTCCGACCCTGCTCCAGCGCGGCCACCGGGTGACGGTGCTGGATAACTTCAGTTTTGGGCAATCGAGCCTGCTCGACTGCGTATGTAACGAACGCCTGACAATCGTGCGCGGCGATGTGCGCGACGAGGAACTGGTGCGCAAATTACTCGCTAAAGCCGATGTCATCATTCCTTTGGCCTGTCTCGTCGGGGCGCCGCTCTGCGCGCAACGTCCGGTGGAAGCGCAGACGATCAATTACGACGCGATCAAACTATTGGTGGATGCGAGCAGCAGCGAACAACGGCTCCTCTTCCCAACCACGAACAGCGGATACGGCATCGGTGAAGACGGCATCCACTGCACGGAAGAAACGCCGCTACGCCCCATCTCGCTGTACGGCCGTCTCAAAGCGGACATCGAGCAAATGCTACTGGACTCGGGCCGCGCGATCACGTTCCGCCTCGCCACGGCGTTCGGCATTAGCCCGCGGATGCGATTGGACTTGCTGGTGAACGACTTCACCTACCGCGCGGTGGTTGATCGGTTCATCGTATTGTTCGAGGCGCACTTCAAGCGAAACTTTATTCATGTGCGCGACATTGCCCAAGCGTTCAGCCACGGCATCGATCAGTTCGAGACCATGAAGAATGAGCCCTACAACGTCGGCTTGAGCGATGCGAATTTATCGAAGCGGGAACTTTGCGAGGCGATCAAACAGCAGGTGCCCGAGTTTCACATTGTCGAATCCGAAATCGGCCAGGACCCGGACAAGCGCAATTACATCGTCAGCAACGAAAAGATCGAAGCCACCGGTTTTCGCCCCGCCGTATCACTGGACCAAGGGATTGCCGAATTAATCCGCGGCTACCAAATCGTCCGACGCAACCAGTATGCCAATGTCTGATTCTCCGCTCTCTTTTAAACGCATTCTGGTCACTGGCGCGTCCGGCTTTTTGGGTCATCACGTGGTCTCGGCGTTGCAGCAGCAAACGGAAGCCGAGGTTGTGCCCGTGCGCCGGGCCGATTACGACCTGTTGGAGCCGGACCAAGCGAAACGTATGCTGACCGATGTTCAGCCGGACGCCGTCGTCCATTTAGCCGCCAAGGTGGGCGGCATTATCGCGAACAAGGCCTATCCCGCTGATTTCTTTTACGAGAACAACGTCATTAATACCCACACCTTCGAAGCGTGTTACCGTGGCGGCGTCCAGAAGCTGGTGACGTTTATGGGTGGCTGCTCTTATCCCTCGACGGCGGTCTCGCCGATTGATGAGGATCAAATGTGGGCCGGCTATCCGCAACCGGAAAGTGCACCGTACTCGATTGCAAAGAAGCTGCTGCTGGTGCAGTCGGCGTCCTATCGCCAACAGCACGGCTTCAACTCCATTGTGCTCATTCCGGGCAACTTGTATGGCGAGTTCGACAATTTCAATTGGGAATATGCCCATGTGATTCCGGCCATGATTCGCCGCTTCATTGAGGCGAAGGAAGGTCAAAAAGACTCGCTCACCTGTTACGGGTCAGGCGCGCCGACCCGCGACTTTGTGTATGCGGCCGATGTCGGCCAACTCGTGCCGTGGTTTCTGGCCAACTACCACTCTTCCGAACCGGTAAACATTTCGTCCGGCACACGGATCACGATTCGGGAATTGGCCGAAACGGTGCGGCACGTGACGGGCTATGAGGGCTCCATTGACTGGGACACCTCGAAACCGGACGGGCAAATGGACAAGATCTTTTCTGTTGAGCGCCTGCGCGGGCTCGGCCTATCTTGCGACACATCATTGGAAGAGGGACTGCGGCAAACGGCAGATTGGTTTATCGCTGCGCGCGCCCGCGATGAAGTACGAATCTAAGGCATGGCGACCAACGAAAAATCTTGTCTTGTGCTCGGCGGTCACGGCTTTGTTGGACAAGCCGTGGTGGCCGTAGCGAAGGCCAAGGGGTATCATGTCACCGCCGTTAGCCGCGACAACTACGAGTCAGTCAAAGGCGCAACCTGCGATGTACTGGTGAACGCCAACGGCAACTCGCGCAAGTTTTTGGCGCGCGAGAATCCGCCGGCTGATTTTCAAGCATCGGTTGAATCCGTTTTGCATTCGCTGATGGATTTCAAAACCGACCGATATATTTTCCTGTCATCGATCGACGTGTACTCCAACGTGCGCGATCCCGAAGCCAATCGCGAAAGTACGTCGATCGATCCGTCTCAGCTATCGCCTTACGGCTTGCACAAATTTATGGCCGAGCAGTTGGTTCGTTACTATCAACCGGAAGCGGTCATCTTACGCATGGGCGGCTTCGTGGGGCCCGGACTCTGGAAAAACCCCATCTTTGATCTGATTACCGGTCAACAGTTAAGGGTCCATCCCGACTCCGCCTATCAGTACATGCCGACTGCCGAGCTGGCACGCATCGTCTTTGAGCTAATCGAAACCAACATGCGCAGCGAATGCTTTAATGTGGCGGGGAGCGGGACGGTGCGTATTCGCGAAATCGCCGAGATGATTCCGGACTGCGCCCTATCCGATCAAGGCGACTGGAGCGACCCCGAACATTACGAGATCAACACGGATAAATTGTCTGCGCTGACCGTCCTGCCGGAAAGCCGGTACAGTGTTGAGCGATTTATCAGCGACGTGGTCAGCGGGCGCATCCCGATCGGGAAATCAGCAGCAACATGATTATTTCACGCACACCTTTTCGGATTAGTTTTTTCGGTGGCGGCACCGATTTTCTCGATTACTACCGGGAACATGGCGGTGCCGTACTGACCACCACCATCAATAAATATGCCTACTTGTCGGTGCATCGTCTCAGCCCGTTCTTCCGCCATAACTTTCGTGCCAGCTATGCGCAAACGGAATCGGTGTTGGAACCGAGCGAGTTCAGTCATCCATTGATCCGGGAATGCTTGCTGTTTCTACGCATCAAGACCGGCATCGAGATCTCGCACGTGTCGGATCTACCCGGCCGCACGGGCTTGGGGACATCTTCTTCGTTTACCGTTGGCTTGCTGCATGCACTGCATGCTTTACGAGGTGATGAAGTGAATGCGGAGGAGTTAGCGCGGGAAGCGATTATTGTGGAGCGTCAGCGCGTCGGCGATAGTGGCGGACACCAAGATCAGTATGCCGCTGCGTATGGAGGCTTGATACGGGTCGACTTTACGGGCGAACAGCTGGTCGAGGTCACACGCGTTGAGCTAGCCGAAGAGCGACGACAAGCGTTGGAGTCGCGTTTGTGCTTGTTCTTTTTGGGCACCGAGATGTCGGCGGAGACGATTTTACGCGAGCAAGCGCAACGGATGCCGGCCAACGAGACGGCGCTCGGCCATATGCGCGCACAAGTTGATGAGGCGCAGGGTATCTTGACTGCAACGGGCGATCTCCGTGCGTGGGGCGAGTTGATGCATGACGCCTGGCAACACAAGAAGAGCCTGGCTGCGGGGATTACCAATCCGGACGTCGATCAAGCATACGAGGCGGCTCGCAAAGCGGGCGCGTTGGGCGGGAAGGTGCTCGGCGCCGGTGGACGCGGCTTCTTACTGCTCTATGTCGAGCCCGAACAGCAAGCGGGCGTGACTGAGGCCTTGCATTCATTGGCCCGCGTGCCTTTCGCGTTCAGTCCTAGCGGAAGCCAAATCATCTTTCAGACCGAAGAATGAAGAGTACGTCCGAGTCTAGTCGCGATAACTTTTCGGTTCATTCTTTGGGCAACCCAGAGGTTGCCCCTCCAGCGTGTTTAAATGAGAGCGGTATCTCGTCAGGGCAGGCCGGAGGGACGCGCTCCGTCGCGTCCGCAGCGAATGGAGTGAAAAGTAGTGGCGTTAGTTCTGCGTCTCGTCCCCGCATTGCGCTGTGGTTCCGCTACGGTCCGGCGGAACATGCGGAATTGTTTCATGCCATCCCGGACGTAGTGGAGAAATTGGCTGAGCAGGCTGAGGTACACTATTTCGGCTGCAAGAGTCACAAGCCGGTACCGGAACGGATTCAACAGCACGCGCACATTCATCACTTGCCGTTCACCGTGGACCGGACGTCCAATCGGGACAAGATGTGGAAGACCTTGCTTTGGCTGCTTGCCCTCCCCTACATCGGGTTGTGGTGCCGTTTTCATCGTATCCAGGCCGTGTATATCGATGAAACCGTTCCGCTGAGTGCCCCGCTGGCGCGACTCTTTTTTGGGCGGCGCGTGGCGCTGACGGTGGCCGACTTCTTCATCGATATTTACGCGGTGAACAACCGCCTGCTCGGCTGGGTGGGCGGACTCATCAAGGCGCTCGATTACCGGGCATGGCGCCGGCTACCGGTGATCTTTACACGCGCTCAAAATACGCGAGACTTTCTCGCCGAACACGGCGTTGCGCCGGAGCATGTGTTCCCCGTGTATGATCCCTGCGATTTTTCGGTTTATCACCCGCTGGATCGAACAGAGGCGCGGGCGGCACTGGGCCTACGCGAGGATGCCGTGGTGCTCGTTCATCACGGCATTTTGCATCCGAACAAGGGCAATGACCGGATCTTACAAGCGATTGCGCAACATCAAGCGCAGTTCCCGGCGCTACATTATCTATTGATCGGCGACGGGCCCGACATGCCGCGCTTGCGCGAGCTGACCCAGTCGCTTGGCATTGCGGAGCGCGTGACCTTCACGGGCTGGCTCCCCACGCTGGCCGAAGTGAATCAGGCGTTGAATGCCGGGGACATTGGGCTGGTGATGCGCATCGGGCAGCGGTCGGATGACTTTCACATGACGGGTGCACTAGTTCATAGTATGGCCTGTGGCTTACCCGTGCTGGCGGCGCGCCTAGCAGGTATTGCCGAGGTCGTTCGCGACGACCATAACGGGTACCTGTTCGATCCGCACACCCTGCAGGATTTTGCCGATCAGTTACAACGCTTGTACGACGATGCGGCGACGCGCCACCGACTGGGCGAACAGGCGTTGGCCGATGCCCACAAACATTTCGATATGGCCAATGTGACGGAACAAACCGTTCGCCCCCTGCTCAAGCTGCTGGAGTCTTGATTGAATCATTTCGGGTGCCGCAATGGGAAAAGAAGGCTGATCCTTGCACAAAACAGGCCAATGTATTCCGATTCCTTAACAAAATAATCGTAATCGACTAGTCCATGAAACCATAGGTACAGCCAAGAATTACATGAAAAGCTTGTCGGCCTCTGGTGTTGCTTGAACGGGCGTACTCTGCGTCCGAGCGTGAGATAAGGGCGAAAGATTAAGGCAAAAGACAAGGGGGTAAGATTGCTGCGTCTTAATCTTCTTTCTTAACTCGCCGAATGGCCGTTTCCAGATTCATCTCTTCTCATTGCGCGACTCATCCAGATCCTTGTCTTTCGCCTTAATCTTTCGCCCTTATCGCTGGTTGCGGAAGCCGTGCACGGCTCATCCAGAGGATTCGCCCTATCCTTTGGGTGACAGGATTGGTAGGGCGAATCCTCCGAATGAGCCGCGAGAGAAACAAGAACTCAGAAGGCGCGAGTTCGGCGCTGACTCTGTGCTCGCTCCGCCGTATCGGCGGGCGCGGTTGGTATTGCATGAGATCCCTCGACTGCGCTCGGGATGACAGCGTCATCGTATTGGGAACTCGCACCACACACTCCCAAAAGAACGGCGCGCATGACAGCAGGTGTGCCATCATGCGCGCCGGAATTACTTGCTGAACTTAGTTCAGCTTACTGATCAATACTTAACCGAGCAGCCGTATGGTTGCGTCACTGGAGTCGCGACCTCTTCACCAGCCATAGCCTGCGTCAGGGCAGACACGACATAGTTCTCGGCCTCCTCAATGTCCGCCGAGGAGGTGGACCGAATGCTGTCGATGGCGCCCTGATAGATCAAGGTACCGTCTGGATCAATCACAAACATGTGCGGCGTGACGCGCGCACCGAAGAGTCGACCGACGTCGCCGGGCTCATCGTACAAATACGCTGTATGCATCGCGCCAAGTTCTTCGACAAGGCGTGCGGCGTCCTCGGGCGGATGATAGCCCTGTTCTCCTTGACGGGAGGAACAGATTGCCAGCCAGACCACACCTTTCTCGGTGTACTTCTCTTGCAAGCGCTGCATTTCGCCGCTGTTGTAGAATTTTACGACGAAGGGGCAGCCATGGTTCACCCATTCCAACACCACAAACTGCCCACGGAAATCCGATAGGCTGTGTTCATTACCCAACACATCGGTCAGGGTGAAGTCGGGCGCCTCCGCGCCAATCTCAACCTGCGCGTGTGCGGGCAAGGCATAACTGATACCTGCCATCAATGCGGCCACAGTGACGTGCTTCAATACTTTTCGCATAGTTCACTCATCTCCTTTACCGCCTGTTTACGTTCATCGATGATGAGGCGGCCTACATCACCGAATGTTACTCGATTCGAACGGCCTTAAATTTTCTCTAGCGCCTCCAACACGATGCCGGGCGTCAGGATTTCGGGCAGCGTAATCGGCGCGCCCTCGTGGTCTGCGCCGTACAGCACATAAAAGGGCACGCTGTTCCGGCCGTAGCCGGCCAGCACACCGCCGATGATGTCGTCCCGATTCGTCCAATCGGCTTTCAGCGGGGTTATTCCTTTGTCGCGGAAGGCGGCTTGCACACGGGACGAAGAAAACGCCACCCGCTCATTCACCTGACAACTCAAACACCACGCGGCGGTAAAATTAATGAACACCGGTTGCCCCGCCGCCCGAAGTTCTTCCAACCGCTCAGGGGTAAAGTCTTCCCAAGGCATGCCGGAGGAGGCCGCACCCCCTTCACCTGCCGCCGCCGGTGCGAGCTGACTCGCGGCACCCACGCCAACAATCGTGGCACCAAAAATCAGCAGCGCGGCGATAATCTTTGCCGTCACGCGCACGGGAAAGGCGCGCGACAAGGCGCCCCAGCGCCCCAAGATCCAGCTCCCGAAGCCCACCAGAAAAAGCACGCCGAGCAATAGGATGACGGCCTCACCGCCGCCCATGATATTCAGCACCCACGCCAGCCAGACCACGGTGGCGGCCAGCAACCAACCCATCGACTGCTTGAGCGTCTCCATCCAAGGGCCGGGCTTAGGGATCTTGCGCAACCATTGCGGATAGGCGGACAACAAGACATAGGGGGATGCCATACCCGCACCCAGCGCGGTGAAGATCAGTAATGACTCAAGCGCCGAGAGGGTCAACGCGTAGCCCAGCGCCGCTCCCATGAACGGGGCTGTGCACGGCGTCGCGATCACGGTGGCAAGTGCACCACTGAAGAAGGACCCCGTCCAGCTGGAGGAACCGCTTGCCTTCTGCCCTATGCCCATCCACGAAGTCCCGACTTCAAAGACACCGAATAAATTGAGCGCGAGCAGGAAAAACAGTACCGACATGCCCATCAAGAAAACGGGCGACTGTAAATGGAACCCCCAGCCGAGCTGCTCGCCGCCAGCTCTCAAGGCGATCAACGCGCCCGCCAGGATCCAAAACGAAACCAAGACACCCAGTCCAAACAAGAGCCCATGCTTAAGAATGTGACTACGCTCTTCCTCCGCTTGTCGAACAAAGCCCATAATCTTGATCGAAATGACGGGGAACACACAAGGCATTAGGTTCAAGATGATGCCACCGAGGAAAGCAAACAACAGAGCAACACCTAAGCCAGCGATTTCATCCGCATCAGTTGCTAACGGTGCGGCCAGAGGTGCTGCGTCAGATTCGATCGCCACATCAACAAACAGCGCCCGCTCCGGACGATCCGCCAACCAACCCGATTCGCTAACCAAAACGCCCAGCAGGCGTTCCGGCTGATGTCTAAAGGTGGTGTCACGCGCCAGCGTGAAGGTGTATGCCCCGTTATCCGATTGCCAATGCCGGGCGGGAAAGTATTGGATTATTTCGGCATCGAGAGCGAAGAAATGGGCATCCTCCAC
>SLCI01000258.1 GCA_007125875.1 Kiritimatiellia bacterium
ACGGGTCAGGTGCGGCCTAGCGCTAGGCGCGTGGGGCGGTGCTGGACTCTTGTCCGCGCCGTCCCGCGGAACAACGCGATAGGGCGTAGCTGGCACGGACCATCGCGCGACCCCTTCGGCCACCGCCAACCAACAATCGCGTCCCCCACCCCGCCACCCCCTCGGAACTTGACGTCCATCCTCGATTCTTCCAACCTCGCAGCATCAAGGCGACTATGAGAGGAAAAGGAATGATGCGGTTGAATGGTTCGGCACTGGGCATGGTCGTCGTTTGTTGCCTCACGCTGGCGCAATGGCTGGCGCATACGGTCCGAGCGGCGGACATCGTGCATATGACGAACGGTCAGACCATGTCAGGGATCGTTCGCGAAGAATCCGAATCCTACATCGTCCTCCAGGTCGGGACGGGATCCATAACCCTGCCGCGCGCCCGGATCGCCCGCATTGAGCGCGGGGACGACGCGTCGCACGAACGCATTCACGAGCTATGGCGGGAGCGCAACTGGTTGCAAGCACAACACGTGCCACCCGGTTTCGAGGAGTTAGCGACGAAGGTGCGTATGGTGTCCGCCCGACGGACGGAAGCGATGCGGGCCCGTACGGCCATGGCCGCTGACGTCGCGGCTTCGCGAAGGCAAGAGGATCATGCGCGCACATTGTATCGACGCTTAACCGAAGCAGCGAGCATGCTGGAAACGTTGGACCCCTTAAATGAGCCAATCCGCTATAATGAGACTGTGGTTGAGCATAATCGCCTACGCGCCGAACTGGCCCTTTTGGCGGCAGAGCAACCCGACACGAACCGGCGCGAAGTGGAGCGGTCCCAGCGTATCCACGCCTATCATCAGGCGCTGCTCGACGCGCGCGCCGCACAGACGGCAATGAAAACACAGGGTCCGCTATCGGAGGACAGCGAGCGTTTCCTCGCACGGGCCGATGAAATGCTCACCCGGTTCGATGAAGAATTCTCTACGGAGGAAATCCCGGTCGAACAAGAAGCGGGCGGGTTACTGGTGACGGCCCTGATCAACGGACGTGCCCATGGCCGCTTCCTTGTGGATACAGGCGCCTTCGGCGTGATCTTGACCCATGCCTTTGCGGATCAGCTCGGGTTAGACTGGCGCGCCCTGCCAACCAGTTCCGTCATCCTGGCCGACGGAACGCGAGTGCAAGCACGCTCCCTCCGCTTGGAATCAGTCCAAGTCGGACGCTTTCGTGTACCCGATGTCCATGCGGCCATCCTGCCCTCCGCTGGCAAGGCGCATACCGATGGGTTGCTCGGCATGAGCTTCCTGCGCCATTTTAACATGACATTGGATGGTCAAAGCGGCCGCATGGTGCTACGCGAATTCGATCCGCAACGCCCATGAGACCGATCGCTGAGGGTCGGCCTACAGCGCGCAGCAGCCTTGTTTTTTGTTATTCGTTTTTCGTTCGTCGTTGGGGAACTACGGATGACGCGGATAGGGCAGATGAATTGTTTGTGCGCCGAGTGCACTCCCGGGGTGACGCGACGGGGATTGTGAGTACCGCACTCTTCCACGCAAATCTGAGTCGGAACACGCCGACCGCTGAGGGTCGGCCTACAACAGGTTGCACGTGAAACGGCGATCCGCATTCGCCTTCGCAAAGCCTACGGCGGAACAAGAGCGGACGCCCTACAGGAAACGCATAAGCCAACCGAAGGTGTGCTGTGCGGTGGACGGGAAGCGGGCCACGCGATACGTGATGCGAGATACTGCCCCTATCCCGAATCTCGAATCCTGAATCTCATATCGCGACAAGCGACCCCTTCGGCCACCGCCAATCCACATAAACGAGCCGCGAGAGGATCGGCCGACAGCGACCATTTAAACGGCAGCAACTTTATTCTGTTGCGGGCGTGTCCTGGGATGTCGCCGCCTGAATCGCCTTGGTGACCCCCGGCAGATCCATCAATGTCAGGCCATACATTTCATGCCCGTCAACCCAGGACTTGCTCACGATGGTGCCATCGTGCGGCGACAATTCACTGATCCAGGCCAGGGGTAGCATAGGGAGCGCATCTTGGGCCATATGCAGAAACTCGGCGGCTCTCAGCAGCGATATTTCAACGAAGTTATCGCCCAAGTTCGGCCACGCCGACTGAATAGGCGGAGCTTGTGTCAGCGGAGCACCACCATCAAGAATCCGATCAATCATCCGATCCATCGTCTGTTCGGAACCGGACACCGTGAGGATAATATCGCCAATGAACGCATACGCACTGCTCATATCTGCCAGGAAGGGCAGCATCATTTCCGTCATAGCCTTGACCTCGGGATCGTCGATACCGATCGTGCTATCCATCGAATAGCCCAGGATTTCGATCTCACGATAGACACGAGGAGCGTACGGGCGAACCACAGCAGTGTCATCGGCCGCCGTGCCCATTAGCCGTTCGATATGATCGATGTAATCAGACATTTGCGCCTGCATCGCGTCAGGATCTTGCACACGCATGGCCTGAATGACATCGAACGGCATCGCCTCATCGCCCGCATCCCGATTGGCGAGGACTCCGATCGCGATGTCGCCACCGTACTGCCCCCGCATCATCTCTATTGCCGGCTCGAGAATCTCCAACAATTCTGCCTGATCCGCGTCCATCGCCAAAATGGGCCGCATGAAATCAAGATAGAGATCGAAAAACGCATCGGGAACTTTCAAATAACTGACGGAGGCATAAATGGACTCCTCTGGCAGCAAGGAAAGAAACTGGTCACTCGGCCGCTTCATCGAGGCAATCAGTTCGGCTAGCAAATTATTGGGATTGGCTCGTAGATAGGTACTGACATGAAGGTGGTCGCCATCCGCCTCCAAACCAAGCCCGGTCGCGCGCATGGTACGGAAGATCTCCAATAAGACTCGGCTCCACTCGCTCACCATTTGGGCATCGACGGCGGCGTCATCCGCCGGCAATCCAGCGAGGCTCGTGTTTAGTGCAGACCCCATAAATTCGATCCATTGATCTGGATAAAGAACAAGAGCAATCGCGCCCTCCACGGAATCGACCCCCTCGTCCGGCAACACGGATAATGCCCCCGGGTCGGTAGCCAGCCGAATTACGGTTTCAGCGTCATCGACATAAATCGCGGGGAAAGGCACTTGTACCGGTGCCCCCATTGGCCGGGTCAGTCGTACACCGGGCCCGTCCCAAGCTTCATCGATGGGCCAGACGGACTTGAGCGATTGGAAGAAGGTGTCGCCGGCATCGACGTCCTTAGTTATCGCGAGCTGCAGATCTGGCTGGTCATGAAAGTGGCCGGTTTTTGTGAAAGCCGCAATCCGCATGGGCGCGCTGAGATCGAGCCCGTTATTGTCCATGACACCGAACGGCATCAGCAGACCAAAGCCCAGCATCTCCTCTTCGACGTGGACCTCGAACGGTTCACTCAGATAACCCACGCTACGGGCTAGCCGATCCAGGCCGCGCACTTCCAATTGCAGCAGCAAGGTCGAGGCCGTAGCGGAGAAGGTATAGCAAATGGTTAGGCAGGCAATGACAGTCCAGCGAGACAGGCGATTGGGTACATTCATCTTGAGTAGTCCTCACGTCGATTTCAGTTTGAATTCGGAACCTCCAACACCGAGAGGGTAGTGAAGATGGACGGACTATTCCAAGCGCAAACTATACCGAATCTCGTTCGTCGTTGGGGAACTGCGGGTGACGGGGATAATGCCGATGCTTTGCTTACGTGCACGCGGATCAGGACAGGAAAGCGCCGATCGCAGAGGATCGGCCTACAACAGTCACGCGATACACGATTCGGGATGCGGGCTCGCCACCGCCTAACGGCGGCAGCTACAAAAGACTGTCTCGTGGCCGCGTACGTTAGTGCGTGGACCGCTTGCCGGGACTCCGGCTTCCGCGAGGCAAAGCTCAACAGATAACGCGCACGACAACCGAAGGTGTGCTGTGCAGAAACCTCGTTTTTCGTTATTCGTTTTTCGTTTTTCGTTCGTCGTTGGGGAACTACGGATGACACCGATAGCGCGGATGATTTTCTTATGTGCAGAGTGCGTTCTCAAGGTGACGAAACGGGTATCGTGAGGTCAGTACTCATACTCCTACTCGTACACGCGAATCTGAGCCGGAAAGCGCCGATCGCAGAGGATCGGCCTACAACAAGGTCCACGCGAACGTAAGGCCATACCGCAACAGCGATCCGCATTCGCCTTCGCAAAGCCTACGGCGGAATAAGAGCGGACGCCCTACAGGTCACGCGCACGACAACCGAAGGTGCGCTGTGCGGTGGGCGAAGGGGGCAAATTCGGTCACGAATTTGAGCGCGTGGGATGGGTCAGATGCGGCCTAGCGCTAGGCGCGCGGGGCGGTGCTGGACTCTTGTCCGCGCCGACCCGCGCAACAACGCGATAGGTCGTAGCTGGCACGGACCATCGCGCGACCCCTTCGGCCACCGCCAATCCACGCAAGCGATCCGCATGGCCCCCGAACGGCGATCCGCGAGCGGACGCCCTGCATGTCTGGCACTTTAAGAATGCAACTCCCTATGCTAGAGTGCCTGCAGATGGAGGGCTTGTGATGAAATACGTGTTGGCTTTGGATCAGGGAACAACCAGTTCACGCGCAATCATTTTCAACCGGCGCGGCCGCATCAAAGCGATGGCGCAACGCGAATTTCGACAGCTTTACCCGAAGCCAGGCTGGGTCGAACATCGCCCAGCCGAAATCTGGTCCTCGCAAAGCAGCGTAGCGGCCGAAGCCCTCGCCCAAGCAGGCCTCTCGGCCTCCGAAATCGCTGCGATCGGGATTACAAACCAACGCGAAACGACGGTGATCTGGGACCGCAACACCGGGAAACCGATCTACAACGCGATCGTCTGGCAGGATCGCCGCACCGCATCCTGGTGCGAGGAATTCAAAGCCTCAAAAGCGGCAACCAAGATTCGCAAAAAGTCCGGACTGATGCCTGACCCCTACTTTGCCGGCACCAAGGTTCGCTGGATTCTCGATAACGTGAAGGGGGCGCGGCGCCGGGCGGAACGCGGTGAACTGGCGTTCGGGACCGTCGATAGCTGGCTGCTCTGGAAACTGACCCGCGGCGAAATGCATGCCACGGATATCGGTAACGCATCCCGCACGCTGTGCTTCAACATTCACACCTGCGACTGGGATGACGAGCTGCTCGATCTCCTCAACATCCCGCGCGCCATCCTGCCCGAGGTCCGATCCTCCAGCGAAGTCTATGCGGAAGTAGGCGGCCGTTCCATCCTCTCAGGCATCCCGATCGCTGGCATCGCTGGCGATCAACATGCCGCGCTATTTGGACAAGCCTGCTTCACGCCCGGCATGGCCAAAAACACCTACGGCACGGGTTGCTTTTTGCTGCTGAACACCGGCACGAAACCAGTCGAATCGAAAAACAACCTGCTCACCACGATCGCCTGGCAAGTCGACGGCAAGATTGAGTACGCACTGGAAGGCAGCGTCTTCACGGCGGGCGCGGTGGTGCAGTGGTTACGTGACGGACTCAAATTCATCGCGTCCGCACCCGAGATCAATCGATTAGCGAATCAAGTGAAGGACACCGATGACGTCTATATCGTACCGGCCTTCTCCGGGCTGGGCGCGCCCCACTGGGATCCATACGCGCGCGGCACGATTGTGGGGCTAACACGCGGCACGACGCGCGCGCACCTGGCGCAGGCGGCCTTGGAAGCGATCGCCTATCAATCGTATGACGTCTTGAAGGCGATGGAAGCCGATGCCGGTATCCGCTTGAAGACCTTGCGCGTAGATGGCGGTGCAAGTGCAAGTCGCTTGCTGATGCAGTTTCAGGCGGACTTGTTACGGGTCCCGGTCGTGCGACCGCGGATCACAGAAACGACGGCGCTGGGCGCCGCGTATCTGGCTGGGCTCGCAGTCGGCTTTTGGAAAAACCGCAAAGAGATCGCTGACCAATGGACCGTGGAACAGACCTTCAAGCCGAAAGCCCCGGCTAAGGCGATGGCGGCGAAGCGACAAGCTTGGGATCGCGCGGTGGAACGCGCGAAACAATGGGTCGAGCCGGAAACTCCGGCGCGAAAAACCAAATAACTGGACTTCCCCTGCGGGATACTCTATCGCTGAACGATTATGAAAATAGATGAACGCATTCAAAATCATGCCCGTGTGCTCTCCCATTACAGTTGCGCAGCGGGCTCGAAAGAGATCATTACGATTGATGGATCGCCGGAAGCCGAACCGCTGATTGTGGCCTGCCACGAGGAACTACTCAGAGCAGGGGCCTACCCCGCTGTGCGCATGACACCGGAATCCTGTTTGGAAAACCTCTTTGCGGATGGCAAGCCGCACCACTTTGATACCGTCAGCAAACTGGATCGCGCCACGGCGCGACAGGTCGACGGCTTAATCCGCATTATGGCCTCGACCAATACGCGCTCGCTTTCCGGCGCCGACCCGAAACTACAGGCGCGGCTTTCGCGCGCCACACGGGGACTGCGTCAACAGTTGCTGAAAAAGAAATGGGTACTGACCCTCCACCCCACCAAGGCGTATGCGCAGGATGCCGATATGAGCTTGAGCGCTTTTACCGACTTTGTGTATGCGGCGGTGCACGCGGATCAGGATGATCCCGTTCGCGCGTGGCGCGATCAGATGAAGCGGCAAGCCAACTTGATTCGCACGATCAAGGGCGCCGATCAGATCCGGATTGTCGGACCCGACACGGAACTGACGTTGTCGGTCAAAGATCGCACGTTCATTAACTCCTGCGGCAAACACAACATGCCCTGCGGCGAAATATTTACCGGCCCCGTCGAGAATTCGGCAGAGGGCTACATCCGCTACGATTATCCCGTCGTCCATGCGGGCCGCGAAATCGACGGTATCCGGCTGGTGTTCCGAAAGGGTAAAGTCGTGGAGGCCTCCGCCGAAAAGAACGAGGCCTTTCTGTTGCAGATGCTCGACATGGATCCCGGCGCGCGTCGGCTGGGCGAGTTGGGGATCGGCACGCATTACGGCATCCAGCAATTCATCAAGAACATCCTGTTTGATGAGAAGATTGGCGGCAGCATCCATCTGGCGTTGGGCCAATCGTATGCCGAGACCGGCGGACGTAATCGCTCGGCGCTGCATTGGGACATGATCAAGGACCTGCGGAATGGCGGCTCAATTTACGTGGACGGTAAGCTGCTCCAGAAGGACGGTCGCTTCGTGCGCGGCTTCAAAAGCTGACCCGGGCGATGCCGATGGATAACTGGGAAAAGACCTATCTCAATATCTGGATCGCCCAGTTCACCTCCATCATGGGCTTCGCGTTCGCGTTGCCGTTTGCGCCCTTTTACATCCAGGAACTTGGCGTCACCGATCCGGCGGAGGTAAAGATTTGGGTTGGCCTATTTGCCGCTGCCACCCCGCTATCGCTGGCGATCTTCTCACCGCTGTGGGGCGCGGCATCCGATCGCTTTGGGCATCGCTTGATGATGCTGCGGGCCAACTTCTCGGCCGTCGTGGTGCTGGCATTGATGGGCCTAGTGAACAGTGTTGAGGCATTGATCGCCTTGCGCTTTTTGCAAGGCGCGTTCACGGGCACCTTGACGGCCTCTCAAATCATGGTGGCGGCGCATGCGCCATCGGATCGTAGCGGTCGGGCGTTGGGCTCGTTGACCGCAGCGGTGTTCTCGGGCGCGATGTTTGGGGCGGCGCTGGGCGGACTCTTCTCGGAGTGGTTGGGCTATCGCGCGGTATTCTTTGTCGGATCCGGTTTACTGTTTCTGTCCGCCTGCTTGATTCTGTTCGGCACGCGCTCGCTCAAACAGCCCCCCACCCCAGCGACGGAATCCAATAACGAACGTCCCGCTCAGACCTCGCGCCAAGCGTTTTGGCTGGCGTTGCCGATTTTGTTACTGATCGTCGGCGTGTCGTACGTGCGCCAGTTCGACATGGCGATGTTGCCGCTCCTGGTGCAGGAAATTCATGGCAAACTGGACGGCGTTTCCATGTGGACGGGGGCCTTGTTGGCGATCAGTAGTATTGCGGGTATGTTGTCCGGCGTGTTGCTGGGGCGAATGGCGGATCGCATGCATCCGGCACGGCTCGGGATCGGGTCCGCCTTCATCGCGGCGGTGGCGATGATCCCGCACGCCTTTGCGACCGCCGTCTGGATGCTGTTCCCGGCGCGCTTTGCGATGATGTTTTGTTCCGGCGGCTTGGAGGCCATCACGCAAATCTGGTTGGCCAAGACGACTCCGCAGCGGCATCGCGGCATCATTTTTGGTTGGGCGAGTACGGCCCGCGCGATCGGTTGGGTGGCCGCACCGTTGTCTAGCGGCGCGATCGGCGCAGCGTTTGGGATTCGTCCTGTGTATGTGGTGGGCTCGGTGCTGTTCCTGCTGATCATCCCGTTGATGTGGATCACCGTTCAACGCAGCCGGGCGAATGAGACGGCGGAAGATGGGGTGTGAGCGATTGAGGTCGGGCGCTTACACCATTAGCCATTGCTTTTCTGTTCATTCTCGTGGCAACACGGAGAGGCTATCTCAAAACCTGGCTCATCCTGGATTTGGGGATGCGGTTCACCTCCTCCATGAAGCAGCGGTAGGGCGAGGCTGCCTGCCCGCCTCTGGAGGGTCTCGCCGAGCCGCTGGAGCAGGCACAAGATCAAGGATCTGCCCATGTTCGGATCAGACTCACGGCTCATCCAGAGGATTCGCCCTACCAAACCGGGACGAGACTTAATTGATTTGAAATGGGGCGAGATATCTCGCGGCAACACGAGCCGGGTTTTGAGACAGCCTCCGGAGGTTGCCCCTCCAGCGCACATGGGAAAGAGCGTGTTTTGAGCTGAAGGCGGGAACAAGCACGGTACTCGCTCCCCTCGCCTTCTTCACTTCCTCCTTCCGAAGAAACTTGTGCGCCAGCGGGAGAAGCCCGCTGGGGGCATCCGAAGCAAGGCTGTTGGGGTGTGACGGCTCGATGGGAAGCTCGGCCTTTTATCTTCCCTCGCTTAAAGGTCCTCGAAGCGGCGGACCCAGCGCACATCGCTGAAAAAGGCATCCGCATTGAAGAGATGCTCCGGGATCGATGTGTTGGCTGCGTAGTTACTGATCCGGACGGTTTCCCGACTCTCTAAACCACCCAGCTGGAAGCGGCCGCGATGAACCATTGGGATCCAGACGCCTTCGATCACTTCCTCGAACGCTTCAAAATCGATTTCACCGGTCCTGCGCTCGTGATTTTCAGCATCAAATAACTCCAGTCGCCCCAGACGCCCCTCTTCGTCCGCATGCAGAACCACAAATACGTGTTCAGCGGCATAACCACGACGTAATGGAAAGGCATCATGTTCAGGCTCAAGCTCGATTTCCTCAGCGTCACCTATGCGAAAGAGGTGTTCCATCACGGTACCGGGCACGCGCCGCAGATTATCGATCATATTCTGATCGAGCTCCGCGATTGGGCGCCGAAATCCACGATGTTGCCCCTCATTATGCTGAAACATCACTTCGCCGTCAGCGATGATGCGACGCGGTAACGGGGCATGATTCTCGACATGCAGCCGGTCCGGTCGGGCATAGTAGACGCGGCTCAGCCAGCGCATGCGTCCGTCATCGTTCGACAAGTCGCGTCGAACATCACAGGTGACCGTCTCAACCTGCTCATAACGAGCGATTAATGCGTCTACAAGCCGCTCCGCACTGGCTGTTTGGAAGGCAATAAAGAACAAGGTAAAGCAAATTAAGATGCGCATGGGATCCCTTCTAATAAAATCGTTGCATCCGACCATTATTTCAGGCATTTACTACAAGCGGAGTTTGACTCCTCCACCACTCATTTTTTAAAGGAGTAGCGTTCTAATGGCGGAAGATCTACAGCATTTAATTGATAAAATCCAATCTGAAGCGGTCAGTAAAGCAGAATCACAAGCCGCAGACATACAGTCGAAAGCAAAAGAGAAAGCCGCCGCCATTGTTAAAGAGGCCGAAGAAAAGGCCGCATCGCTGATTGCTAAAGCCGAAGTCGATGCCCAACAATATACCGAACGCAGCATCCGCACACTCGAACAGGTTGGTCGCGATCTGTTGATCTCGATTGGGCAAGGTGTCGAAAACATTCTCTCGGATTTGGTGGGCGAGTCGCTCGATGAAGCGATGTCGATCGATGTGGTTCAGCAAATGCTTGTGCATATGGCCGACAATTACATTTCGCGAGGCGGCAAAGAGCGTCGCATGGAAGTGCTGGTTAGCCCGGACGACCAAAAGCAACTGATTAAATTTTATTCCGATCGCTACCGCAGCAAGCTCGGCGAATCGATTGAGATTCGTCCTGATAAAGCGGTATCGAAAGGGTTCCGGGTCTCGTTTGTTGATGAGCATGCCCGGCACGACTTCAGCAAAGAGGCGATCGCGGAGGCGCTCTCGAATTTCCTGCGCCCGCACTTGAGCGAAATTATTTTGCGCGTTGCCCACGAAGACCGTAATAACGCATCGACGCGAGGCGCAGATTAATAATGGCCTACTATCTCGTAGCCAGCTTGCCCACACTTGAATTGGGTGAACCCGCGCCGCTGACACCGGATCAGCTCCTCTTTCAGTGTCAGGGCGTTCTGTCGTCCGATGATTGGGCGGAGCTCTCTTTGGTGCTGGAAGGACGGTTGGACGAGGCCACCTCGGATTTCGCCGCGTGGTGGCGTAATGTGGACGCCCAAATTCGCAATCAGGTGGCCCGCCATCGCGCCGGCTTACTGCATGTCGAAGCGCGCTCGTATCAACGCATGCACAGCGGCTATGAGGTCGCCGTTGAAGAAGGCGTCGCGGATGCCCTCACCCATCGCCAGCCGCTCGATCGGGAATTGGCATTGGATCGCTGTCGCTGGATCGCGCTGGAAGAGCGCACTCGCCTTCAGCCGTTTAGCTTTGAGCAAGTGCTAGCCTACGCATTGCAATTGCGGATGCTGGACCGGTGGACCGGATTGACGGACGAGGATGGTCTAAAGAAAATCGAATCATTTATAACGGAATACGCTGAAAAGGCGCTGGAATCATAACGGTTGGGTGGTGCATGAGTACGAACACTGGACAAATAATTGGAATTAACGGCAACCTGATCAGCGTTCGTTTTGATCAAGCGATTGTCAAAAACGAAGTGGGTTACGCCGTCGTCGGTGACACCAAGTTGAAAGCGGAGATCATCCGTATTCGCGGAAACTCAGCGGAGATGCAGGTCTTTGAAGACACGACCGGGCTGAGCATCGGCGATGCGGTGGAATTCAGCGGTGAGATGCTTTCGGTGCAGCTCGGCCCCGGCCTGCTGACTCAGATTTATGATGGACTGCAAAATCCGCTGCCCGCTCTGGCGGCTGAGTGTGGCTTCTTCCTGCAACGCGGCAAATACTTGGCCCCGCTCGATCCCGACAAGAAGTGGTCCTTCACCGCTGTCGCGAAGGTGGGCGATACGGTGCAAGCGGGCGACACCTTGGGCAACGTGCCTGAGGGTATTTATGATCACAGGATTATGGTACCGCTGCGCTTCCGCGGAGAATTTACCGTCGAAGAGATCAAGGCGAATGGCGACTACACGATTCATACGGTCATTGCGAAATTAAAAGATGAGCGCGGTGATGTGCGTGAAGTCACCATGGTGCAAACCTGGCCGGTGAAACGCCCGATCAATGTGTATAGCGAGCGTCTGCGCCCCACCGAACCCTTGGTCACCAAGGTACGAACTGTGGACACGTTGTTCCCGGTAGCGCGTGGCGGCACGTTTTGTGTGCCGGGCCCCTTCGGTGCGGGCAAGACCGTGCTGCAGCAAATCACGAGTCGTCACGCCGAGGTCGACATTGTGATCATCGCCGCCTGCGGCGAGCGCGCCGGCGAAGTGGTCGAAACACTGCGCGAATTCCCCGAGCTTACCGACCCGCGTACCGGCAAGAGTTTGATGGAGCGTACCTTAATTATCTGTAACACCAGCTCAATGCCGGTGGCGGCACGTGAAGCATCGGTCTACACCGCCGTCACGATCGCCGAGTACTACCGCCAAATGGGCTTGAATGTGCTGCTACTGGCTGATTCCACTTCGCGTTGGGCACAAGCGTTGCGCGAAGTGTCCGGTCGATTGGAAGAGATCCCGGGCGAAGAAGCATTCCCGGCCTATCTGGAATCCGTCATTGCGTCCTTCTATGAGCGAGGCGGCGTGGTGAAGCTGCGCGATGGATCGATCGGTTCGGTCACCATTGGCGGCACGGTCAGTCCGGCGGGCGGCAACTTTGAGGAGCCCGTCACGCAAAGCACGCTTAAAGTGGTGGGCGCATTTCACGGTTTATCCCGCGAACGCTCCGATGCCCGCCGCTATCCAGCCATTGCTCCGCTCGACAGTTGGAGCAAATACCCCAGTGTGGTTTCAGATGATGACGTTTCGACCGCACGCAAGGCATTGCGAGACGGAAACGAAATTAATCAAATGATGAAGGTGGTCGGCGAGGAAGGCACATCGATTGACGATTTTGTGGTCTACCTGAAGTCCGAGTACATCGATAACGTTTACTTGCAGCAGGACGCCTTCAACGAGGTGGATGCCGCGACCAACGCAGAACGTCAACAATATGTCTTCAACCGCATCGTGAAGATCGTCCGCACCGCCATGTCGTTCGACGACAAGGAAGCGGCACGGCGCTTCTTCCAATCGCTGACACAGTTGACCAAGGATTGGAATCGCGTTCGGATGGATGAGGAAGGCTTTAAGTCGATAGAGGCAAAGATTGAAGGAATGATCACGGAGGTCACGGATTATGCATAAGGTGTACACGAAACTAGATCGCATCGCGGGCAACGTGATCAGCCTCGAGGCGGACAATGTAACCTATCGCGAGTTGGCATTGGTCAATACCGAACAGGGCTCCTCGTTGGCGCAGGTGATTCGTATTGAAGGGTCACGAGTTTTCCTACAGGTATTTGCTGGCGGACGCGGTGTATCCACTGCGGCCGAGGTGCGCTTTCTCGGGCGCGTCATGCAGGTCCCCTTCTCCGAAGCGTTGCTGGGCCGAATCTTTACGGGCTCTGGCGATCCGCGCGATAAAGGCCCGTCGATTACGCAGAATATGATTCCGATCGGTGGCCCGTCGGTGAATCCGGCCAAACGCATCATTCCCCGGAACATGGTGCGGACGGGTATTCCAATGATTGACGTATTCAACACACTGGTTGAATCGCAAAAGCTGCCGATCTTCTCGATGGCCGGCGAGCCATACAATCCGTTGCTCGCTCGAATCGCGCTACAGGCGGAAGTCGATGTCATCATTCTGGGCGGCATGGGTCTGAAGCACGACGACTACTTGACCTTCCGCGACACCTTGGAGGAGCAAGGCGCATTATCGCGTACCGTCATGTTTGTACATACAGCCGCCGACCCCACCGTCGAATGTTTGCTGGTGCCCGATGTCTCCCTAGCGGTGGCCGAGCAATTCGCGCTGCAAGGCAAGCGCGTGCTTGTGCTCCTGACCGATATGACCAATTTCGCCGATGCGCTTAAAGAAATCGCCATTACCATGGAACAAATTCCGGCCACGCGCGGGTATCCGGGCGATTTGTATAGCCAGCTCGCCTCGCGGTATGAAAAGGCGGTCGATTTCGAAGGCGCTGGCTCCATCACCTTACTGGCCGTCACAACGATGCCTGGCGATGATGTTACGCACCCGGTACCGGACAACACCGGCTACATCACCGAGGGGCAATTCTATCTCCGCAACGGCCGGATTGAGCCGTTCGGTTCGTTGAGCCGACTGAAGCAGTTGGTGAATGACAAAACCCGAGAGGATCATCGGGCCATCATGAGCTTGATGATTCAGCTCTTCGCTTCGTACCGCGAGACGCTTGAGAAACAGTCGATGGGCTTCCGCATGAGTACGTGGGATCAGAAGCTCTTGAAGTATGGACATCGCTTTGAGCAGGAAATGATGGATCTGAGTGTGAACATCCCACTGGAGAAGGCGCTGGACTTGGGCTGGGCTATTCTGGCGGATTGTTTCGATCCGGAAGAAACGGGGGCCCCCTCCAAGCTGATCGATAAGTTCTGGCCGAAGCCACGTGCGGAAAAAGCCGAGAAAGCAGAAGCACCAGCCTCGTAAGTAACTCGAAACCAACATGGCGAAGATCAAATATACGAAAACGGAGTTAAAGCAGCAGCGCGACGCGTTGCGCCGCTTCGAGCGTTATTTGCCTACGCTGCAATTGAAGAAACAGCAATTGCAGCTTGAGGTTCGTCAACTTGAGATTCAGATCGAAGCCAAGGCGGAGGAAGAAAAGAAAGCCCGAGATGATCTAAGCGAGTGGATCAAGCTATTCGCACTGCCGGTCCGGTTTGAGGACTATTTGAAAGTCAGTCATCTCCGCAAATCCACCAACAACATTGCAGGCGTCAACATCCCCGTCCTAGAACAGGTGTCGTTTGACCGGGTTACACCAGATTTATTCCGTA
>SLCI01000164.1 GCA_007125875.1 Kiritimatiellia bacterium
CGACCACTTGAATCGCATTGCATGCGCTCGGGCGCGCTCGACATGTCCCGCACGCTGTTCCGCCGTCCAAGACAAGACCTCCTCAACTTTAGACGCGATATCATCGACACTTGTCCCTTCGGCATAGATAGCGAAATCGCCACAAACTTCGGGAATTGAGCCGCGATGTGTGGTCACTACGGGAACACCCACCATCATCGCCTCGAGAGCCGGCAGTCCGAACCCCTCATATAACGAAGGGAAAACAAACAGGTCCGCCGACTGATAGAGCGCGATGAGTGCCTCAACTGATAACCCGCTTATACGTTGTATACGCTCCTCAGGAACTCCCTCTATAGCCCGTGCGAGTTGTGGTTCTCCTAATCGCGGGCGCCCTACCAAAACCAACCGATGCGGAATTTTATCGACCAGCAGCCCAAAGGCCTCCACTAGTCGATGCAGGTTTTTGTGGGGATAAGAGTTGGCCACGGAGAGAATATAGGGTTGCGGGTTACACGTTGCAGGCATTTCGTTCTCCGTTTTTCGCTTCTCGTTCTTCGTTGATGCGAATCCAGGATCGACTCCGAGGGGTGTGACTGTGATGCGATCTGGCGGACAACGGGTATGCTCAACGATTTCGCGCTTGGAGAACTCAGAAATGGTCAGGATTCGATCCGCGCGACGGGAGGCCATCATCACCAACGCGTGTGTGGTCCATCGGGCCAGCCAAGTGAGATCGTCTGGGTGGGAGCGATATTGCATATCGAGGATCGAGACCACCTGCGAGCAGGGCGCCCCAAAGGGCATCGTGTACCCCGGCGACCACAGCACGTCAGGCTTGAGCTTTCTCAACAGCCAAGGTAGGCGGGTTTGCTCTGCGATGATGCGCGCGTACCGATTCGTGGCCCGCACAGGCAGCAGGTGAAAGCTAAACTGGGCGAATCCACCGAACAGGTCTCGAAGCAAAGTGTTATTTTCCCGATTGGCCACCATGATCAACTCAATCGATGCGTGCTCACGCGCAATGGCCAGCAAGGTTTCGCGCAGATACGTCTCCGACCCGCCTACTTCGCCGGGAATCAGAAACAAGGTATTAACGGCAACTCTCATCTTCTCCGCATCAACGCCATAAGAGAATAGATACCCACAATGCCCCAGCGCACTCCATAGTGTAGCAGCGCCTGAAGCGATAAACGCCCCGCATCGGCCACCGCCACTTCGTATTCCTCTTTGAACTGCTGGCGAAAATGCTGCCCACTAATAGAATTTGTATGCCAGCGAAATGCCGAGAGTGGCGGACCGGGAATATGAAAACCGCCGCCTTGACGCCAAAGTCTCAATATAAATTCGTAGTCCCAGGCCGCCTTTAAGTCTTCCCGCAGCAGGCCAACCCGATCCATCGCCGACCGGCGAAAGAACATCGCCGGCTGCGAGATATAGTTGATCGACTGAATTGTAAAACGTGAAGAGACTGGGAAAAACGCCTCTTTGAAACGCGTAATACCGCGCCGGATCTCATCATCATTTTCGTTTACGATGGTGCAACGCCCAAAACCCAACGCCTTTTCGGGATGCTCAGCCATCGCATCGACCACACGGCGCAACGCTCCCGGATAATACCAGTCATCGGTATTCAGCCATGCCACAACATCGCCTGTAGCTCGACGCAACCCTTTATTGATTGCATCTGCAGGACCACGATCACGCTCAGACAACAACACATCAATATCTGCCGCATAGCGCTCAAAGATTTCTAAAGTGCCGTCCGTGCTCCCTCCATCTATAATAAGATGCTCGAGCTGTACACCGTCTTCCCGCTGACGAATCACACTTTGAATAGAGCGCTCAACAAACTGCGCACCATTATAGCTGGGTGTAATGATGCTAACCTTAAGGCGCTGTTTCATAAATTACATGAAAGAATGGGCGCGGACTGCAATGTCCACGCCCATTCACTCAAACCTAACTTAGGCGACTTCTCAGTTCGCGGGGGTTGTAGCCGCCGTACCAGAATCCTCTACCCCGATTCGGCCAGCCGAACCAGCGGCCAATGCGCTAACACCAGCCACCACGCCACCCGCTTCAACCCAGGTTCCTTGCAGGTGATACTGGGTATTCTGCGGCGAAAGGATGTACTCACTCCTAGAGGAACTCACCCTGCGCGTCTCCGTGGTCCGCGACAACTCCTCACCAGTATTAATATCTCGCACGATTACGATTTCCGTTTCCTCCAATGCGCCGCCAACATTGATGACCTCTGTGATCGTGACCGTCACTCGATTGCCATCAACTCGTTCGGTTTCGGTGCGTCCCTCACTAATATCGGATCTACCCGATTCCGTAATCGTTCCATCGATTTGCGTAACGGCTACTACGGAGATGTTACCGGTAAACTCAACTTGACGAGCGGCGACGTTGTCCTGTCCTGACCAGGACACTTGTGCTTGCGCCAATTGTGTGCCGGCTTCAAAAACGCCGCCCTCCACTTGACCATCTGCACCACGACGTTCGTCATCTGAGGGTACTGTGACAACGCTGACTGAACCGATTCGCCCGCGGTACACCGAACCGTTGTTATCCAACACCTCTATCGCATCTCCTTGTTGGCTAATGACCATACGTACGATAGGGCCACCAGAAGTGTTCTCAACGGCACGTCCACCGCCAAGATTCCCGTTGTACGTACCACTAAAGTTCACATCTACTCGTGATGAGCTGAAACCACTACCGCCCGTCGTCCAGTCGCAGCCAACTGCAAAGCCCACCGCAATTATCATTACGGCCAGCGTGGCCCCCTTATAATATTTCTTGATTGCTTGCATAATTTCTCTCTTTCTCTCTATTCAGACAGATTTTTTCTGCTACGGCAACATTCTCACACGATAGAAACGAAGCTGCCCTGCGCCAGTTTCATCCCAAACTTTCATTTCCGATCCTACGGCCGTAATCGGGCTCGTGGTCAAAAGGTTCCACTGGGGATTAGATTGTCCCAAATCCTCTGTATATTCAACAACATAGGATCGCCCATGTTCAGACGCCCACTGGATTTCCATGACTGGGGAGGCAAAGGCTTGCTGCCCCAATGGCACGGGGGGTTGAGACTGACCGATTCCGAATAGCAAGGGACTCGGACCCGTGATCGGACTTAGTATTACATCGTCATCTAACCACGCACCCGGCCCAACGGTCAGACTTGGCGACGCAGCTCCTGCGCCTCGCACGCGATACACGCCAGCAGGTAGTACTCCGAAGCCGAATTGTCCAGCACCATATGAAACGGTGCTGTCGATCAACACCCCGTCCATATCGCCCAATAATTCGACCGGGGAACCAGCACCCAACCCAGGGAATGTACCCTCGAGATTGCCTCCCTGAATAATGGCCACATCATCAATGTACCAACCACCGGCCGTGCCGCTGCTATCCGTCTCCAGCGTGAACCGCAGGAATATATTGGACTCATTGCCCGCGATTTCCAGCGGCACTACAACACGGCGCCATTCGCCGGTCGTGTTGAAGGCATTGTTACGCGGCGCAAGGACAATCGGTGTAGGTCTTCCCGTACCCGTTCTACGATTGAAGATATCGGCTGTCGTAGTGGGACGAACGAGGTCGATCTTCACCGTATCATTTGCATCCGCCAAATGGAGCCATTCGTGAAACACCAAATGGAATGCATTCAGATTGTCAGGATCAGGCGACGTCAGTGGAGGCAACGTCAAATCGAAGATGGGGGAATACAACTCCATCTTGGCATTATTCGGATAATTGCCGTCCAACTGTGTACCAAAGACCCAACGTCCGCTATACGCCCACGGCGGTACAGCGCCCGGCCCGGCCGCCGATGGATCGGGCACACCCAGCTTCCAAACGTTTCGTGGATCGTCATGACTTGCTCCCGCGTGGCGGCTGTACCACAACATCGATTGTTCCGGTATCTTCGTCTCCACACCGCGCTGCGGCAGAGGACGCGGTCCAACAGATGTGAAGGCATCCGATTCCGGCCACACTTCCCACGGGAAGCCGCGCGCACGGTGATTCCGAGCATCATCATGACGTAACGATTCCATATCGGCTATCAGCCCGCGCGGAGCCTCACCCGGTCCCAGCGTCGGTCCAAAGCCATAAAGCGGACCAATTGGGACGAAGTTGAAGGGCAAGGTCTCATCGGGCGGAGTTGGCAGCGGTTCATCGGCATCATAGTTGACGATCGCGCTAACGCGAGGATCACGCCCGGCATCCGGCCCCCCGATGGAGTGTTCAACACCGTCCTCAACCATATCGCGATCGGTATCACGTCCCGTCGGCAAGGTGCCCGTCCGGCCACCGAACAGTAACGCTGCAGGCCGAGCTCCTGGACCGTCGGGTGGAGGCACATTTTCTCTGAACTCGGCACCACCATCTGGATCGGGCAGATTACGGGCATTTTGAGCCCAGTCGAGTGTCGCAAAGGCACGTGGCGGAGGCGCTTGTGATAGTTCACCAGTGGGATTCGCGAGGATCCAGCGTTCACCATCCAAGACCCACGTATCGTTAAAGTACTGCTCACCGTCGGTGCCGCCAAATAGCACGACCTGGCGCTTATTGGCAGAGACGCTGTACTCATCCAGCCCTCGATCCCAATCATAGTCGCCGTAATAGATCATCGAGGCTCCACCGCGCGGTTGCGGACGATCGCTGGATGCAAAGGAGGTGATACGACGCCATTGTCCGGGCGAGAATTGACCACCAACCTGCTCGACCACTTCTCCATCGCCATTATCGCCTTCATCTTCAGGCTCATCCTCGGGCGGATCTTCAATGAACTCATACACCCAAAGATCGTTAAGTGGACGGTGCTGGGCGTCGAATCCGCCAAACATCACGATGCGATTATTGTTGGCATCATAGGCCATCGAGTGTCCCCAGCGTGGGGACGGATTCTGGTTGGAAACGATCGTCCTCCAAGTAATTCCACCGGGGTTGGCACCGATATTCAGCTGCCCTTCATACGTATCGCCCATTACCGTGTTACCATCGATTCCACCAAACAGGAAAGCTCGATCACGAGCATAGTTGAAGACCATGGCATGTGACTTGCGTGCGCCCAAGAAGGGACGATCCCCGGTCGTAACTCGCGTGAGGCTTGTTGGGAAACGCCATTCCGGATCGATCTTGTAGCTGGGCACAAATTGAGCGCGCAGTCGGCTGAACTCTGTTCGAACAGCGATATAGTCATTACCGACGCCGGTTGCATCAAATACGAATCCAATGGCGGAACCATCGTATCCGCTTGCATTATCGGCAAGTTCGAGCAGTTGGCGGACAATATCAGTGACGTCAATTTCAAGACTGCCTGCCCCAGCGTCAACCTCGTACGTCATCGGATCGGATACGACGATATTAGCAGGCACCTCATTCCATCTGTCCTCAGGCGTATCTTCTGTGTAATCCGCTTCTGAAGACCTGATTTCAGCTAAGCCATCGCTTGTAATTTCAGCTCGGATTTCAATTGTGAAGTTAGCACTCGCCGAACGCGCCAACGGCAATAGCAAGAATACTTCCTCGATCTCATGCGTTTCCAGAAACAGCGTGAAGTCTTCAATTTGAACGGCTGAATAGCCCACCAACAGGTAATCGTTCCCCTCTAAACTCCAAGCTGTTCCTGGGCCACCGACAGCAAATCGCTCACCCGTCACCACTTCTTCGTCGCCGTCTTCATTAATGACTTGCGTGGCCCCAATATTCCCTGCGCCACCAAATACCTCCGTAATCGGCCTTGGGTCGTCAGTCGACTTATAGTATGCATGTCCTTGCAGATACGAGTAGTCATTGTCCCATCCGCCATACAAGTACGTCCAATCCATGCTGCGGCTGGCTGGTCGCGGACGGTTGACAGGAAAGCCCGGTATCGTGCTGTTACCGTCAGTGCTGACATAGCCGGGTAAGCCCTCGCCCGTATTTCGGTAACTGAACTTGGTGATCGCTTGGAACTCACTGCGCGAATCCAAGAAAAGTGCTTGGGAACCATATAGCGGTTCAATACTGCGGTGCCACATATTATCACGAATTCGGAACTCCCAAACATCACCGTAACGTGTGACACCATCGCGACCACCGAACACAACCAACTGACGGTTGTCCAATAGCGTGATTACTCGATCATCACTAGCCGGCGTACGATCCCATCGGTTTTCCGGCGGCCCAATTTTGGCCTCATATACAGGAACATAGCTGGCGGCATGCCCCCAACGCGGCGGCGGCAACGGACTATCCTCAGCTACTTCAACGCGCTGCCAATGCGGCAAGTCTTCGAGCCCCGGCCAGACCAATTGCCAGAGATCATTCAATGCCTGATCGTAATGGTTGGTTTCTGTCGGATAATACTCGTATTCAACCAGCATGTAATCGAATTCGAAATCATCCAGGAGCGATACCCAGTTTGCACCGTCACTCAGGGCGGGATCAATCGCAAGTACGCCGCCTGATACGGCGGGCTCACCGGGCCCATATGGAGGCAGCACGAGATCCAATAAAGTGAATTGGTTATTGACCCACTCGACTTCAATGGAACCATCCGCCCTTCCGCCGATTGCAACAAGACCTGTTGCAGCAGCAATTTTGGCATCCACACGCTCGATTTGGTTAGAGTTGCGGATCACTGCTAGTTGTCCGAATACACCCGGATGATACGGATGTAAAAAGTTTGTAGAGGATGCAAACTCAACGGCCTCAGCCCATGTAAGACTATTCGTGAGCTCCACGAGCTCATAAAGACTATCGCGGAAAGCAGACTCAACTTCACCAAATGTTCCCGCAATTCCACTACCATCCAACAATCCATCGCCATCCGTATCCTGAAGCAGTGGATTGGTCCGGAAGGCACGATCCTCCTCGCCATCAAACAAACCATCATCGTCAGTATCCGGATCCCAAGGATCCGTACTCAGCCCTGGCATAATAAACGGATCTGCATTGGGATCTAAGTGGAAGCGGATCTCGTATTCGCGCAAGTTCCACAATCCGTCCCGATCAACATCCCCTGCGGTACCCAGCGCAGGGTAGCGCGAGATGGTCTCGCCTTCCTTCGTGACAATCGGATCAAATGGATGCAATCCAAAGTACACCTCAAAAACATCCGGCATGCCATCTCCATCGGAATCGGTGCTACGCGGATCGAGCCAGTAATCCCATACGACGCCTTCAGGCGGACGACCGAAATTGCCCAGACCGTCTCGAACCAGGAAATTCTCCAAGTTGGTCATACCATCACCAGAGGCATCGCGACCGCCCTCGAGTGGATCTAATGGATCTAAGCGTTCGTCCTCTGGCAGAAGATTGCCGTAAGGATCAAGGACGGCGAACCCATCTGACATACCATCGCCTGATGTATCCCAGCGATTTGGATTTGTCCCCAAGAGAATTTCAAGGCCATCCGACAGGCCATCGCCATCGGTATCTGGATTTAAGGGATCTGTGGATCCGGGGAATTCGGGGAAGAAGGCATCTTCTTTCCAAGGATTTTCTGTTCCGAAGATCTCTTGATAATCTGTAAGTCCATCCCCATCGGTATCTGGAATGGTCGGGTTCGTGCCATAGAGATATTCTAACAGGTTGATCAGCCCATCTCCCGACAAATCTTCCATAGCATCACTAGCATCAAGCGGATTCAGGCCGTAAAATACTTCCCAACCATCGGGCATGCCATCGCCATCGGTATCGGGGTTCCGCGGGTCCAAGCCCAGTGGCTGCCCAACTGATCGGCCATATTCAAATTCCTGCAGGTTGGTGAGACCATCGGCATCGGGATCATCGTGCTGTCGGCCCCACTCAATCGGATCCAAAATGCGATTCGTGACCGCAACGCCCGCCACCATCTGGGTGATCATCATGTATTCAAATGCGTACCCATCCCAGATCCCATCGCCGGAGGTGTCCACCTCATTCGGATGGGTATCGGCGAAGATTCTGGCAGACGGCGGATGTCCTTGCCGTACGGCCTTTGTCCATCCAACCGACACTTCGGGCTGAATGCCTGTGAACCATGTCTCTACCGAGGCTCGACTGGGCATATTCGTGGGAGGAACATGTGTCAGACCGGTTGCAACAAAACGGTCTCCCTCAATCGATGCGGTATAGGCTTGACCAGCAGGTTGTTCAAAGTTCGAGACACCCTCCAGAAAACGCCCTACAAAACGAGCCCTTACAGTATCCGTATCTTGAACGGCATTCGTGGCCAGACGGGACCAAGCAAACATGAGGTGGTCTGGATGATTAACATATCCACCCGAACCAACTTCATCTGCGCGCAGGTAACCGGAATAGCTAAGCTCGTCACGATCCCTCATGAAATCGCCATCGGTATCGGCCTCGAATAAGTCCAGCATGATACCAAAGTTCCGGAATAGCTCGAATTGCAACAGCGTCGTCAGACCATCACCAGCGGGATCCTGTGTCCGATCAAAACGAAAGATGTCGTCATAAGCGACAATCTCGGAATGATCACCAACCAAATCATAGTCCGCATCAGCCTGGAACAGAGAGAAGAAGACCGGCGTCGTTTCATCGGCGCGCACAACCACTGGCCTTGCTTCAGAATCACGGAACCCTTCAGCACGGACCGAGACAAAATGCGTCCCAACACGTAAATCCTCTATCGCAATTGGGCTCGCAGAAATGGTTGCACCGTCATAATCCAACTCACGACCATTCAGAAATACGCGCTGTGTAGCATTAGATATCTCACTACCGAATGGATCACGGATGTGGACACGAACCGTACCCGAAGCGCCATTGATTTGCTCTGAGGTAAAGTTCACGGTTGCCAAGCGCCCAATAGGGACATCCACGGGCTGAGGCGGTATATCCTGTCGTCCGTCGGGCCGTAATTGTACCCAATGCGTTCCGGACTGTACCATGATTTGCGCGGGCGTCTCATATCCTGTCGCGATACCATTGAGGTAGATCGGGTGACTTCCACTACCTTGCGCCACCACAGAGATGAACCCACGCCCCAACTGCGAAGTCACCGGCACCCCAGCAGGCGTCAACCCAATCGTTGCCTCGCGCACTCTGACGCGACTATATTCACCCTCACGACTATCAATCTGTACCGGCGGCACAAACCATAAGTTCTCATCCTCTAGCGAAACACGATGCCGTCCCGGCGAAGCTTCACCGTAAAATACTGGCTGCACCGCATTCGTCACCCAATCCGGCCGCGGATCTGTGACAGAAAGTACATCAGCCACTGTTTCGTAAGGAACAAAAGTTGCATTCGTAGTTGCCACACCATCCCAAATATCTGCTCCAGCGAAATTAATTTGAACAGGAAGTTGACCACTGCCTTCCCTCCCGACACCGAGGAACGTACGATATTCTCCTAACTCCAATTCAAAGAAAACATTAGTCGCTGCGGCACCCGCCTGACTCAAATCCAATACGCCACCATTTATGTCTTCTCGATTCGGGACACCAGCATTGAATCCGAGACCTGCTCCAAAAACATATCCAAGGGCAGGGTTAAATAGTTCACCATCAAAGAATTCAGCTCGATAGAAGGGCGCTTCGGCCTTGACCACGTACTCACCCAACGGCAATCCAATCATTCGGTAACTACCGTCGTCCGCCGTGATCGCTTCACCAATCTGCATACCTGGAGCAACGACCTGATGGCCGCCTTGAATGCGGGTAACACCGCCGGCCCCCAATGCGCTAACTCGTGCACCGACAACCGGCCGTCCACTAATATCGCGCACCCAACCCGCGATTTCGGCACCGGAAAAGACGCGAACATCGTCAACGTACCAACCCGCAAAGTGGTTATTTATTGCATTGGCTTGAAATACGAACCGTACCAAGACGTTATTATCGCCCGCGAAGCGACTCAGATCGGCACGCTGTAATGCCCACTGATTATTAGTCCGCGATCCGGAGCGGGGCAAACTAACAGTAACCCAGCCCGGTTGATCGTCACTACGCGCCTGCACGTAGATTTGATCATTGCCTGGTTCCGTTTCATAATACTCGCGCCACTCAATGTACAAGTTGCTAACATTAGCTGCCTGAATAGCTCCCTGTGGCGATTGCAAGGCCGCAAGTAATGGCGTGCCTTGGCTGTACGTAGCATCCACATCCGCACCCGTAGGATCGATCGCCATGCGGTAGGCGGTCGTTCCCGTTCGATCATTACGCCGGAAAATGTCGGGATTTTCTTTGGGAGCGGGCTCCGCCGTCGACAAGTGCCAGAAATTCCAAGGCAAGTTTGGCGTTGGCAACGTTAACTCCCAGTCATCACGCGTGGCTGATCCAGGCTCAAAATCATCCGCAAAAAGCACTTCATAACTCGGGTCGGTATCCGCCGGATCCCAGCCCAGTTCAATTCTCATCCCATCGCTGATACCGGTATTGTGTGTGTCCCAGCGCATGGGATTGAGACCTGCTACAGTTTTCGCCAAACCATCAGGCAAATCGCTTCCCGCACTGTCCGCCCGATCTGGCAGGGTTGTAACAACTACACCGTCTGCAGTTGTCCATCCATGCACCTCTTCCCAATCAGTAATGCCATCTCCATCACTATCGATCGCAAAGGGATCGGTGCCAGCCTGGAAGGCTTCCAAGAATGTCAGCGTATTCACACCTGCGACTTCATTAGAGGCAGTGGCTACCGCTCCTGTTGGACTGCCGAAATACAGCACTTCCCACCAATCAGGAATCCCGTCCCCATCTGTATCTTCTGCCAAGCAATCACTTCCGGCGGGCAGAGGCCCTGCGGAAAGAGTGATTACATTATCATCAATGAATCCGCTCTCGTCTTCTGCCCGAACACCAAAACAATAGAGTCGGAAATCATCCAATCCAGTCTCAACCACAAACTCTGTCTGATTGGTGACGCGAGCGATTTCGTTGCCAAACACGGCGGCTGGATCACAAACAGGCGTCTCCCAGCATGGCACGCCCATAGGGCTGCGATAAATGCGATACACTATCGATGTAGAGAAGCGATCAATCGCCGGATCCCAGCGTAACTGTACATTTTCATTCGTCCCGCCGCGTGCGGAGCTCAGACCGCCAAAAACAGGCGGCGAGGTATCGCGCACCAAGGTAAATACGCGGACCTCAGAATTATCCGCCTCATCGGTTTGTACTGCTATAACCGGAACGCCATCCGAATGTGACACCATTCTCGCACCTAAATTCGTGCCCAGCGATGCGCCGATACCCGGCAGCTCACCGGCACCACCAACGCCAGACCAGGTACCTGCCTGTAAGTCAAATTCCTTCACAAGAATCGCGTTACCTTCTCCCGGACCCGCAATCCAAGCGACGGTGACAATGGGTTGCGGATCAGGCGTATAACTGACCGAAACCGATGAAGGAGACGTCAAGACAGAGTCACTGTCACTAATCCCCGGATAGGAACTGGACCCCGCCATGCCAACCCATTGCGATCCGGTCCAGCGCGCGACATAAACTTGCGTACGGGGATTATCAATATTATCCGGTCGCTGCAACCAAGCTGCGAAAAGTTGTCCATTCGGTGCAGCAGCAATAGAAGAAGGATAATCCGCGATAATGCCATCGCCTAAAACACCCAGGCTCTGCCAAGTGCTGCCATTCCACTGAAAGACGCGTATTCGCAGATCGTTTCCAGGATGGTCCCCGATCAGTTGCTGGTATGAAATGACCGGATGACCGGCCGCATTGACAGCCAATCGGCCGTTACGCATACGCAAGACGTCCCCTACTCCATCGGTTTGAGAGTTGCCATAGCCAACCCATTGACTCGATCCGGAATCCCATCTCGCTACATGCATGCGCATGCCACCCATCGGGTGCGATTGCATCCACCCTACCACTGGCTCGCCAGCTCCATTAACAACAACTTGCGGGTTCATGACAGGACGCAGATTAGGTCCGGACACCCCATCAGCCTGAGCCGAAGCGCCCAACTGCTGCCAAGTTGATCCGTCGAAATACCTCAGATAAATACGAGTTTGGCCGTCTGGTTTATGATGCTCCCAGACGACATAGACGTTATCCCCATCAACAGCGATATCCGGATTCAATGAAGGTTCGATTGAAAGACTGACACCAGTATGAACAGCGGAGTTACCCAGCGACACCCACTGATCTTCCATCTGGGCCCAATTCCCCAGCTGCGACAAATCGCCCACTTCTCCAACCCATCGACGCACATACACCTGCGTAAAGCCCTGCAAGTCTGGTGCTGAATAGGCAATCACCGGCGCATTATCATCATCCAAATCCAAGGCAGGCTCAGCGCCTTGCACACGGCCCTCGATACCAGTCCCGGTCATGATGAAGAGCGCGAAATCCTGCGGCCCATCGATCACTTCCCATCCATACACCTCGATGGTGTACGTCCCCGGATTGGCATCTTTCAGGCTGACAATCTCCACGTTGTTGAACGCATCACCTAAGGCCAGATTTATAGTCGTAAAATATTCAGAATGGATCCGGTCGCGGCCATAGAAGTTACCCAAATACCCACCGCCTTGCGGCGCGCGCACAACCAAATCTATGTCGTTGACAAGCTGCCGGCCGGATCCCGGCGTGCCGGGCGCATCGGTCCATGCCAACACCACTCTCATGTTACCTTCGCCAGGCCCTAAGGTCACTTCCGTAGTGAACGAATCGCCCGTACGCACGGGAGTAACCTGATCTTGGTCGAGCATAATCAGCTGGCTGAAGTCCCCCATACCAGACCCCAAAATGGACCGGGAGATATCCATCATACCCCAACCTTGATCCGTTCGCTCAAGATTCCACGGTTGATTTGGATAATTGTAAACGAGAGAATTAAGCATGCGTGCTCCGCCAACCAACGCGGCCTTGGTCAAGGCAGGAGAAGGCGGTGCGCCGTTTTGTTCCTGATAGTACTGATGGAATAAGGCAGCTCCGCCAGCCACCACCGGACCCGACATCGACGTACCACTGAAAAAGGCAAAATTGGTCCCCGTATTGACACTGCCAGCACGATAATCGCGCGTCGGTAATTCAGTGATTGATAAGTCGTCGGGCATTGTATCTCGAGATTGCACCGACATGACATATCCCCCAGGGGCAACAATATCCGGCTTGGTGCGCAAATCCTGCGGCGTCACTGGCCCCCGTGAACTAAAAGCTGTGACTTGCCAGTCACTATCCGTTTCCACCAAAGCATTAACCCAATTGTCTGCCCGTCGTGGCTGCTCCACCGCACCGACTGTAATGACGTTTTTGGCATTACCCGGCGAGCCAATCGTCCCGGGGACACCGCCCGTGCCATCGTTATTGCCCGCGCCACTATTGCCGGCCGAAAAGATCACCGTGAACTCTTGATTGCCGGGCACATTTGGCATGGCGTCTCTGACCAGTTCATCCCACTCCATACTCGACGCACTGTACTGGAATAAAGCGGCACCCCAACTATTGTTGGAAATACGAGCACCGTGCTCATACGCCACCTCGGCCTGTTCCTGATCCGAGAAACTGCGAAAATCCTCAATAATCACGCCCTGCGCGGCAGGAGCCATACCCATAAATTGAAAGGGATGATAAGGTGCACTGCCGGATCCCGGCACAGAAACAGCTGTATCTGACAATGCGCCATTGCCAAATATCGTACCCGCTACATGCGTACCATGACCATTCAAGTCACCAGGATCCCCCGTTGATCCTTCCAGCGTGCTCTGACGCACGGCATAATGCACAATCCGCGAGTTCACACTCAAATCGACAGGCAGATCGGGATTCTGGGCAAATCCAGGATTACGAAAATCTAAACCGCTGTCCGTAACGGCAACTGTTACCCCACTGCCGTCCAAACCGGGTATCCGTGCTCTCGCCGATTGCACCCGCACCCGTTCCGCAGCCAAGTCATTCATCAACTCAGGGCGAATATCGGGCTCGACCCACTGCACTACATCCATCGCTAACAGTTCCGGTAATAGTGCGGGATCAGATTCAAACTGAACAATCTGCCGACGCCCTGCCGCGCGAACGCGCTGAACCGTCACGCCGGCCGGAGGCTGAAACTCTTCGGCGGAAGTCCCTCCAAACAATACGGCAGAATACGCGCCCAAACGCGCCCGCGCTTGAATCTCTTCCTCTGCCCAATTATTCAGATAGTCGAGCAAATCTGCGCTCATCTTAAAATACGGGTGGTAAGGCTCAACGTGCAGAACTTTTGAATGGGCAAGCAAATCTGTGACTAACTCAGGAGCTATCCGTACGGCAAACGAGGCGTTGGGCACAAAGTGGCTGATTTTCCCCCCCATGTCTTCGACCACCGAGCGGTGCACATCCGACAATGGACCGCGGAACTGCACGATGTAAAACTCCGTATCCTCGCGCGCTCGAAAGGCTTCCGGCA
>SLCI01000080.1 GCA_007125875.1 Kiritimatiellia bacterium
CGGATTTTCCCGAACCCTCGAAAGTCGGGAACAACCTACGGAGGTATATTGTGGCAAGTACAGTTGAGGTCCGTTCGGACGTCCATATCGAAGAACTATTAGAGGCCGGTCTACATTTCGGTCATCAAACCAAGCGCTGGAATCCCAAAATGCGGCCGTATATTTTCGGCGAGCGGAACGGGATCTACATTATTGACCTGGCGCAAAGCAAAGCCGCGCTGCGTACCGCGCAGCAGTTCCTGTATGACACGGTGGTTACCGGTCGCAAGGTGCTGTTCGTCGGCACTAAGAAGCAGGCGCAGGAACCGCTGAAAGAGGCGGCCGAGCGACTGAATCAGTTTTACGTCACCCATCGTTGGTTGGGCGGCACGCTCACCAACAGCTCGACGGTGCGCCGCAGTGTGCAGCGCATGCGCGATCTGGAGCGGATGGAAAAAGAAGGTGAACTGGACGCCTTGGCTTCCAAGAAGGAATCGTCGATGTTGCGTCGCGAGTACGCCAAGCTGTATCGCAACCTCTGCGGTATCGCCGACATGGACTCTTTGCCGGGCGCTATGTTTGTCGTGGACGTGAATCGCGAGTCAATCGCCGTGGCCGAGGCCAACCGACTGGGTATCCCGGTGGTGGCGCTGGTCGACACGAACTGTGATCCCGACCCGATCGATTATCCGATCCCGGGCAATGATGACGCTATCCGCGCCATTCGCTTGGTGGTCAAGACTGTCGCCGACACGATTCAGCAGGCGTCCAATGAGTACGCCCGCGTTGCCGCCGAAGAGGCGCGTCGCAAAGCGATCGAAGAAGCCGAAGCCCAAGCGCGCGCCAAGGCCGCCGAAGCCGAGCGCAAGCAGCGCGAGAAGGAGCGTAAAGCGGCGGAAGCCGAAGAGCGCGCCAAGCAAAAGGCGATGATGGACGAGTTGAAGGCAAAGGAAGCGGCCATTAAAGAGAAGCAACGCCAGGAAGTGCGTGAAAAAGCAGAGGCCGAGAATACGCCCGCTGCGGAAGCTCCTGCTGAAGCCGCACCTGCCGAGCCAGCCGCTGAAACGCCAGCCGAACCGGCAGCCAGCGAAGCACCCGCCGATGAAGAAAAGAAGGACGCCTGATCGCGATCAGTGCGAAAACCTACAACGATTGAATAAAGGATAGATCAAAAATGGCAGACATTACTGCAGCACAGGTTAAAGAATTACGCGATGCCACGAATGTGAGCATGATGGAATGTAAGAAGGCGTTGGTGGAATCCGGCGGCGATAAAGACAAGGCCATGCGCTTGCTCCGCGAGCAGGGCTTGGCGATCGCTGGTAAGCGGGCCGAAAAGTCCGCGAACCAAGGCTTGATCACTGCGGAAGTGCTCGACGGTGGCGCGAAAGGTGTGATGGTTGAAGTCAATTGCGAGACCGACTTTGTGGCCCGCAACGAAGACTTCAAGAAGTTCGTTGGCGACATGTTGGTCGCTGCCCGCGATCAGAAGGACGGCGAGTTGGCTGCAGCGATGCAGGATCAACTGGCCGACAAAATCGCCGCGATTGGTGAGAACATCATTATTCGTCGCAATGCCTCCTTCGAAGTGCAGGGCACCGGCGCCATTGCCAGTTACATCCACTTGGGTGGCAAGATCGGTATTCTGGTCGAGGTGGGTTGCGAAAACGCTGATACGCCCTCAAAAGATGGGTTTTCTGAGCTCGTCCGGGATATCACCTTGCACATCGCAGCCAGCAGCCCGGCTTACTTGAAACGCGACGAAGTGCCCGCCGATGTGGTGGACGCGGAGAAAGCGATTTTCGCGAAGCAAGCTGAAGGCAAGCCCGAAAACATCATCGAGAAAATTGTCGCGGGCAAAGTCGATAAATTCTACGGGCAGATCTGCTTGTTGGAACAAGCCTTTGTGAAGGATCCCGATCACTCGATCACGCAACTCCTCGAAGCCAAGGGCAAGGAAATGGGGGACACCCTCAGCATTCGCCGTTACCTGCGCTATCAAATCGGCGCATAGCTCGAGCTGATTACCGAACACTTGAAAGCGCTCTGTCGACTCGATCGGCAGAGCGCTTTTGTTTTTGCCCCGAGCGGGCTTGTCCCGCTGGAGCAAAAAACTGGAGGGCGGAGCTCTGCGACGCCGGGCAAATGGAACGGCCCCTGCAAGAATAGAAGCAACAAGTGCCGTTTTCAGCGGGCTCGCAGAGCTCGCCCCTCCATGTGTTTCTATTCAGGCGGAATCATCTTGCTGATAACGCCCTACAGCCCGGATTAAGGCGTCCTTTGTAGGGCGTCCGCTTGCGGATCGCCGCTTGCCACCCTCGGTCCCAGAATAGATCAACACGCCCTTGCTTTGAGTGGAGCGAGCTCAGCGTTTCCTCTGCACTCGCTCCAATCATACGAGATGTTACGGGCATCGCGGCGCAAAGCCAAAACTTCCGCTCCAGCGAGGCAAGCTCGCTGGGGGCGTAAAGCAAATCCCGTATCTGCCCCTGCACCCTCACCATGTAGCGCGCCAAAGGCTCTGGCTGCCCTAAGAAATTTAAGAATTCGTTTCGTTAGTTGCATTATTGTGCAATAATGCTACATTGCGTCCATGAATGAATCCATCTATTTGGCTAGAGCACGTCTGATGAAGGCGTTGTCGCATCCTGCGCGGTTGCGGATCGTGGACCAACTGGCGTCCGGCGAGCGTTGTCTTTGTGAGTTACAGCCGCTATTCGAGCAGGACAAGTCAACCTTGTCGCGCCACATTTCTGCCCTGCGCCAAGTGGGTATCGTGAGTGAGCGCAGGGAAGGCGCACGCATCTATCTGCGACTGGCGACGCCCTGCATCTTGCAAATCTTTGACTGCCTGAACGGGGTGCTCCAAGCAGAGGCCAAGCGAACCGCGCAGTGGCTGGAGCCGGAGATGGCAGAGTGAACCGCGAGCTGAAGCTATTTCTCGGGCTGTGCGCCGCTTTCTTGGTCGCCTTCCATTTACCGGTCACGTCCGATCGCTTTCTTGGTGCCGTGCTCGAAGCGCTGATTCTTGTTCAGTGGTACGCCGAGGAGCACGTTTTGTTGTGCTTGATGCCTGCCTTCTTTATCGCGGGTGCGATCGGTGTGTTTGTAAGTCAGGGCGCCGTGATCAAATATTTTGGCGCTCAGGCCAATCGCTTCTTGTCGTATGGCGTGGCTTCAGTTTCCGGTACGGTGCTGGCGGTCTGTTCCTGTACGGTTTTGCCGCTCTTTGGCGGAATCTACATGCGTGGTGCCGGGATCGGGCCTGCGACAGCCTTTCTCTATTCCGGTCCCGCGATCAATGTCCTCGCGATCATTTTGACCGCCCGCATTTTGGGCGCTCCGCTCGGCATTGCCCGGGCCTTGGGTGCCGTGGTTTTCGCCGTAATCATCGGCGGGTTGATGCAGCTCATCTTCCGGAAAGAAGAACAGGCCAAGGCGGCGCAGATGCAAAACGATTTTTATGTAGAGGATGAAGCGCATCCGCCGCGTCCGCTCTGGCAGACGACGCTGTATTTCCTGAGTATGGTGGCGTTGCTGATATTTGCGAACTGGGCCGAGCCTGCGGAGCCCGCCGGTTTCTGGTATATCATCTATGGCGCCAAGTGGGGGCTGGTCGGCGGCTTTGCCCTGCTACTCTGCTTCACGCTATGGCGCTTCTTTGCGGTTAAGCTGCAGCACCTCATTGCAGCCATCGTTGCCGTCAGTGCCGTGGCACTGCTGTTCTCGTCGCAACCGGTGGTGGTCTTCACCGCCGGTGCGGTGGCCTTAACTATTCTTACCTTTTACAACACGACAGAACTGAGTGAGTGGCGTGATCAGACGTGGGGCTTTGCCAAACTAATCATGCCGTTGTTGTTTTTTGGCGTGCTGGCCGCCGGATTCTTTTTGGGTAGCCCGGGATCCGACGATGCGGGCATCATTCCCAATCGGTGGATTCAAGCGCTGGTCGGCGACGACCCGGCGGTCTTCTGGGGTATCGTCGGCGGGGAATCGACCATGCCGGCCTGGCTTGCCTCGCTGTGGCCCCTTTGGAC
>SLCI01000083.1 GCA_007125875.1 Kiritimatiellia bacterium
AGTGCGCCGGCGACTTCCTGCAAGCCCTCGAGGACACAGGATCGCGCTTCGCCCTCGACGATCAACTTCGATAGCGCGCCGGCCATCTGATTGGGCTCTGCCTGCGCTTGAATAAATTCGGGACACAGCGCACGACCGGCCACAATGTTTACCATCCCCAAATACGGCACCCGAATCAGTCGCTTGCCGAACCAGTAGGTCATTGGTGCCGTCTTATAGACAACTATCATGGGGCATCCCATCAGGGCTGTTTCAATGGTTGCTGTGCCAGATGCCACCATCGCCGCACGCGCTTGTCGTAAGACTTCACGCGTTTGTCCGGTAACAATCGTCGCGTGATGTGAATCTAGCGCAGATTGATCGACCAACTTGTCGATGTGTTCGGCAATTTCCTTTGAAGGCGAAGCGATGATGAATGAGGTCAGCTGATCGGCTGCATGCAGCTTCTGAGCGGCGTCCAACATAACCGGCAAAATACGATCAATCTCTTGTTTGCGACTACCCGGCAGCAGCGCGATTCGAGTCCCCTCAGGAATAGGCCATGGCAACTCGGCTAGCGGTGCCGCCAGCGCAGTCTTGGCCTGATCAACCAAAGGATGCCCAACAAAGTCGACCTTGATCGGCTTGTTTGCAAAGACATCGACTTCAAACGGGAATATGACCATTAACCGATCGACAATCTCGGCCATACGATCGATGCGAGAGCGATGCCACGCCCAGACTTGAGGGCAAATATAATAGAGAACTTTAATGCCGCGCTTATGTACCTCTTTGGCCAATCTCAGATTGAAGCCGGGATAATCAACCAGCAAGACGGCGTCTGGTTTTTGTGCATCAATTTGGCGCAACACATCGTTAAACACGCGCCGAAAAAAGCCGTATCGCTTCAGTACCTCGGTCAGGCCGAGCACCGCCATGTCACGGACATGGTAACGTAGCTCGACTCCTGCGGCCGCGAGTTCATCGCCGCCGATTCCCCAGCAGCGGATATCCGGTGACTGCGCTTTGAGCGCATGAATAACCCGGGCCGCGTGCATATCGCCGGACACCTCGCCGGCAATCACCAGCAAGGATCGGCTCACGAAGCGCCCTCGCCCAGACGCTGTAGAATATCCACAGCCAGACTCAAGGCCCTTGCCGCATGCTCCCCGGACACTACGGGCTCATCTCTACCAGCGACACAACTCACGAATGATCGCAATTGATTCGCCAACGGTTCGCCTTTTTCAATCGGGACCTCTTCGCGTGAAAAGCCTGCGCCTTGTTTACGATACAGCTCCCCCTCTTGATTTTGATAATCGAGGGAGATGTAGGCGTCGTCGAGGAAGACACGAATCTTGCGCATCCGCTCCGGGCTAATACGGCTGGCCGTGATATTGGCCACACACCCGTTCTCGAAGGCCAAACGTACATTCGCAATATCCTCCGTCGGACTGAGCACTGGAGCACCAACCGCATGAATGGCTTTCACCGAAGATCCAACCAGATGTAGAATCACCTCAATATCGTGAATCATCAGATCCAACACGACACTGACTTCCGTTCCCCGAGGATGTAGTCCATCGCGCGGCGGCGGGTACGGGGCTAATCGGTGTGCCTCAATAAAACGGGGGTTACGAGCGTTCTGTTCCAGATAACTCAGCACCGGATTGAACCGTTCCACATGGCCCACCTGGACAATCACGTTATGCTGCTTTGCTAGCGCCACCAATTCCTCGGCTTCTGCGGACGTGGCCGCGATAGGCTTTTCGATCAACAGATGTTTGCCAGCCGCGATCAGTTCGCCCGCGACTGCTCGATGTAAATCAGTGGGGACAACAACACTCGCAGCATCGATTTGCGCCATTAACTCGGCCATGGTCGAAAAGGCGTTGCTTTGGTGTTTATCCGCGATCTCCTTTGCGCGTTCGGCGTTGGTGTCAAACACACCAACGAGCTCCGCATTTTCAAGTTCGCTATAGATTCTCGCGTGATGCTGACCTAATGCCCCGGTCCCCACAACGCCTACCTTAATTTTTCTACTCATAACGTATCCCCTACTGCCGCGTCCCCTTGTTGCGGTCGTTCAACATCAACCGCGATCAATTTCAATCCGTTTTGGGCTGCCTGCTCAATAACCCGTGCCCGGTCCAACAAGATGGTTCGATTGGCTTCGATCGCCAGCACCTTGACCTGCGCCCGCTTACACATCTTGAGCGTGCGCTCGCCGATTACCGGTATATCAAATCGCATGTCATGGCCCTGCTTGGCCACTTTTACCACCACGCTGTCGGCACCACCTAGATCGCCCGCTCGCTTAATCGTCTTGTCGGTACCTTCAAAAGCCTCGACCGCGAGAATCGTCCCCGCCTTGATCACCACGGTCTGGCCGATATCGAGCTGACTCGTGACTTTGGCCACGCGTAGGCCAAGCGTGACATCCGCGTCTTCCTGCTCGGTCAGCGTATCACCAGCGAGTTGTCCGGGCTCTGGCATGGTGGATTCCATGAACAGACTGGCTTGCTCGAGCGAAACGCCAATGTTGCGTAGCTCGTCCCCTACGGCTCCAAAGATGGAGTGCGCATTTCGTTCGCGTAACTGGCCCAATAATTTCAGGAGTGCCTTGTCCATCCGCACATGAAATAAATGCGTGGGCTTAATTTGTCCGGCCATGACCACGGTTTTGACGCCGCTGCCTTGAATCGCATCAAGGAGCGCCTGCAATTGCCCCAAGCGGAGCCAGTGCACCTGATCCACGTGCCGCTCGATAACCCGGTCCGTTTCCTTTTTGAAGGCGAATGCGACCAGATTGCTCACTCCCTGTGCTCTGGCGGATTCCGCGAGCACGCGCGGATAGACGCCGCGTCCAGCGATAATACCCAATGTTGTTGATCCGGATACTTGGTTCATGATGTTGGCTCTTTGACAGAGAGCCTTTCCCGCACGTCGCGAATTAACGCTTCACTTTCGCCTCGTGTCGGGGCCTCCGCGATGATGCGCAATACCGGCTCCGTGTTGGACCGTCGCACATGGACCCAGCGGTCGCCAAGATCAATATATACGCCATCCAGAAAGGACATCGGATAGTCAGCATACGCCTTCCGAAGAACACGCAACATCGTGGGCGCTTGATCACTAGAAATGGGCATACGCTCTTTAATCAGCGCAAAGCGAGGAACCGAACCACAAAGTTCCGACATGGATTCTCCCGTTCGCGCCATCAATTCCAGAATCAACGCCATGCCCGCAAAACTGTCACGTGAAGGATGAATCGCGGGGACGATGATACCCCCCGTATGCTCGCCCCCAGCGACGGCGCCGATGCGCTCCATGGCCTCGCAGACATGGACTTCACCAGTTTTTGTTCGGATTAATTGTCCCCCACACGCCTCAACCACCTTTTCCACGCTTTTGCCTGCGCTCAAATTAACAGCGACGGGCCCGAGTTTATGCAACGTTAAGACCGCACGCAAAGCCAGCGCCACGGTGACCTCTTCTCCAATCGGTCGGCCCTGTTCATCGATGACGGCCAACCGATCACCATCGGGATCCTGCGCAAAACCCACCGCACACTGCTCTTTCGTGACCGTCGAGGAAAGGGCGCCAAGATGCTCGGCCAGTGGTTCGGGTTCCCGCTCAAAAACACCATTGGGCACATCATGAATAGATACGACTTGGGCATTCAGGTGCCGCTCCAAGAATGTGCGCGAATGCAACGCACCCACGCCATTACAGCAATCTACTGCCACCCGGAAATGGGCCGCCCGAATGGCAGCGGCGTCAACGAATGAAACAATGCGCGCAAAGTGTGGCCCTACCGCATCCTTCAAGACACGAGTCGTCCGCAACTCTGTTTCATAGACATAGGGGAACTCTTGTTGGTGGTAGATATCAAACAGTTCCTCCGCATGAATGGTGCTAAAGAACATGCCTCGACGATCGACAAATTTAAGCGCATTCCATTCGACCGAATTGTGACTGGCCGTGATCATGATACCGCCACGTGCGCTGCGATGGCGCA
>SLCI01000003.1 GCA_007125875.1 Kiritimatiellia bacterium
AAACACCGTGACTGCCGAATCGGTAGCGCACAGCGGATGTCGCCAACCCCGCACGAACGGGATTGTTCTCGATGTACTTCCAGCAATGCCACACTGCGGGACCGTCCTCAAGCAGCGTGTTCTTGAAGCGATCCGCCCAAACAGCCCCTCTTCGGCGCTGCGAGCGGGTATTGTTATACCACATGCTAAAGAGCTGCTGCAGGTGACGCATAAACCAACTGATATCGACCATACGTTTTTGCCATTCGCGACACAGATCGCCGCCCGGGTAAAGCGTCCGACGGCCGCCATGAAACGCCTCGTAACGCCTGCAGACCTCTTCTTCCGGTGGTTGCAAGGCGGGTGCATACAGCAGCAGGTGATAGTGATTTCCCAGCACCTGATAAGCAACCACCTCGATGGCGTAAAGCCTCGAAATCCGCATCAACAATCGCACAAACTTCGCCTTTTCAACGCGCCCGAAGGGGCGTTCCCCCGCCAAGCCTACCGCGCGGTTATAGCAATGATACCAACCATCCCGATCTCTCACCTTGAGTCTTGAAGTTCTCAATTCCGCTCCTTTCATATCGGCCCCTTCATCGGCCTCAATGAGAAAGAGAAACGAGCTCCGAAAATTTCCGCGAAAAAGTGAAAGAAAATAAGGGACAGAGATGTCAGTCGATCAAATCGCTCGTTTGATTTCGTTCTTCTGCTTCAGCAGGTCGGCAATTTCCCGTCGCCAAAAGGTTGCCGTGCCCCAATCCGGCGCCAGACGCGAAAAACCGCCATCAGCGATTTGGCGAGCGCACCAAGCCGTATAATGGATGTATCGCATGGCACGTAAGGGCTCGATCAGCCTGAGCGATTCATTCGAAAATTCATGAAATAGCTCATAACCGCTCAATAGCGCATCCAGTTCGTACCGCGCGTTGGGCAGCCTATCGGGCAGTATCAGCCAGAGATCCTGAACGGCGGGCCCGACCGAGAGATCGTCGAAATCCAGTATGTGATAACCATCGCCGGGGCGATGCAAGATGTTACCACCATGCAGGTCGGCGTGGATACGAATGGCTTCCACATCGCCAAACAAGGGACTGATCAGATCAATGATGGATCCGCACACGTCTTCGAATTCATCCGCATGTTCCGGGACCATGCGTTCGCAATCGAGAATGTAATCCAAATGTTCTTCGGTAGACTCCGCCGGATGAAGGTGAATGCGATCTTGCGGCATGCGATGGGCACCAACTTGATGCATTCTGCCGATTAAGCGCCCCATCTGTGGCCACACATCCCGGGCAGGCTCTTCCAGCGGACGGCCACCCTTTTTAGGGAAGAGCGAAAACGGGATATCCCTAAGATGATGCAATGCTGAACCGTCTTCGGACGCCATGGGCGGAACGACTGGGACCTCAGCTTCCGCCAGCTCCAGCAGGAAGTCGACCTCATCCTGCAGCGCTTGAAGACTCCAGCGGCCCGGCCGATAGAACTTAGCAATTACGAACTCGCCGGACGCCAATCCGACTTCATAAACACGGTTAATATAGCTATTTAGGGGGCGACAAATGTTATTACCGCGCTCATGCAACACTTCCTCAACCACATCAATGACGGAATCAGGGGAAAGCGTCGCAAAATCAGCACTGGGCACGGTCATTTTAAGTCACTCCATAAAGTAATGTCTGTCCCCTTATACCCTAACGCGCTAGGATCGATGCATGGAAAAGAAGACTCCGCTGCATGATACTCATCGTGAACTCGGCGCTCGCATGGCGAGTTTCGCCGGCTGGGCCATGCCCATTCAGTATGAGGGCATACTCGCTGAACATTTGCACTGCCGCGAAAAGGCCAGCCTATTCGATATATGCCACATGGGGGAGTTCTTTATTAGCGGGGCTACAGCCGGGCAAGATCTTGAACGCTTACTTACGCAACCGATTCAGACACTTCAACATCATCAGTGTCGCTATGGATTTCTTCTGAACGAAGAAGGCGGCGTCCTCGATGACCTGACCTGCTACCGCTTGGGCGGTGACCAGTTCTATTTGGTCGTGAATGCGGCGAATATTCAAACGGATGCCGACTGGATTCGCGAACACCTGTCAAGGGACACTCATTTCGACGATCGTTCGGCATCAACAGCCAAACTGGACCTGCAAGGCCCATGGTCACGCAAATGCCTCGAAGAGACGCTGGCGATCTCTGTCCCTAATCTCAAATTCTTTCGCGCATGCGAGTTGGAGATCGAAGGCAACCCCAGCCTGCTGAGTCGCACCGGCTACACAGGCGAGTGGGGATACGAATTATATGTCCCTACGGATTATACTGCGTCCCTCTGGGAACGACTGCTCGGCCATGAGGACGTCAAGCCGGCAGGACTGGGAGCCCGTGACACACTACGGCTGGAGGTGGGCTATCCGCTGCACGGCCACGAGCTGACCGCCGACCGGACACCGGCGGGAGCCACTGGGGGCGCATTCATCAACCTGGACAAGGACTTTATCGGCAAAGGCCCCGTTCAGCGTGAGCTTGCTGAAGGGCCACGCCAGAAACTGGTTGGTCTGCAGCTAGCGACTAAGCGAGCCGCCCGCGCCGGTGACACCGTTTTCGCGGATCAATCTCCTGTAGGGACAGTCACGAGCGGTTCTCTGTCCCCATCGCTGGGCATTGCGATTGCCCTGGCCTACGTGGACACCCCGTATAGCCAGCCAGGCCAAAAACTGACGATCGAAGTGCGAGGCACACAACTTGAAGCCAAGGTTGTTGGGCTGCCCTTTTATAAGCAGGGCTCGGCACGGAAAGGATAGTCCGGCGCCTCGAACCGCATGATTTCGTCTCTGGTGGGATGACGAAACTCGATCGCGAACGACCATAACCCCAAATCGCCTTCACCGCGCGTTGCGCCGTACTTCCGATCGCCCACCAGCGGACAACCAATCCTCGCGAACTGCACGCGAATTTGGTGTGGACGCCCCGTTTCCAGATCGACCTCGACCAAGTTCAGCGATTCGCCGACAGGCGATAACACCTTGTATCGCAGTATCGCCTCGCGCGCGGCGGGCGCGCCCGGCGACACGACTTCAACGACATTTCGCTGGCGATCCTTGAGCAGCCAGTGGCTTAAGCGTCCTTCCAAGGGCTCAGGGCACCCTTCTACCTGAGCAATGTACGTTTTGCGAAAGGTTCGATTCCGAATCTGCTCAGATAACCTCGCCGCGCCTTTACTGGTGCGACCTAACACCATGACCCCGCCAACCGGACGATCCAAGCGATGCACCAAACCGAGGAATACGTTGCCCGGTTTCTGATACTTTTCCTTGAGATAATTTTTCAATTCACGCTGCAAATCAGGATCGCCTGAACGATCTGCCTGAACGGGCAGACCGGGCGGTTTTATGACGACGAGGAGATGATTATCCTCATAAAGTACGGGTACCGGAACCACGCTCATTCTGCGGACCAACGCCCGAAACTACCGCACGGCAATACCATGTCGGAACACGATATTGGCAAGGCCACCTCGCCGAATTTGACCGTTCCCCCAAAGCGTTCGCGCACAAGTGTTTTCAGCATGTTCGCAGCCACGATCGGCGAGAATCCGGTGGTGTAGGAGTTTACGAGGAAGAAGAGCGGTTTATCCGAAAGCAAAACCGCACACTGCTCAATCAATGGATAAAGGTTGTCCTCGATCTTCCACAGCTCACCGGTGGGCCCTCGCCCGTAGGTAGGCGGATCCATGACAATCGCGTCATAGCGACTACCGCGACGCTGCTCACGCTGAATGAACTTGATGACGTCATCCGTGATGTAGCGGACCGGCCGATTCCCGAGACCCGACAGTTGCGCATTCTCTTTGGCTCGGGTCACCATCCGTTTGGCCGCATCCACGTGGCATACCTCGGCACCGGCCGCAGCCAACGCAACCGTGGCACCACCGGTATAGGCAAACAAATTTAGCACCTGAATTCGGCGCCCAGCATTCTCCACGAGCTCCCGCATCCAGTCCCAATTGACCGCTTGCTCGGGAAATAAGCCGGTGTGCTTGAAGCCGGTCGGTTCAATGTGAAATTGGAGGTCACGATAGGAAACCTGCCAGCGGCCCGGTGTCGAAGAGCCCGTTCGCCAATGCCCGCCGCCGCTGTCGCTACGCTGATACACGGCATGTGCCCGATCCCAATAGCGACCATCCCTTAACGGTGGCCAAATGGCCTGTGGGTCCGGCCGTCGCAGGATGATCGAGCCCCATCGCTCCAATTTTTCCCCTGCGCCGGCGTCCAACAATTCGTAATCGGTCCAATCACGTGCCACTAGCATCTTTGTCGCTCCCCTGCGGTTGATTCCATGCCCGGATACAATCTTCAACCGTCAATTCGTAGGCCTCATTGCAAAAGTGGCAACGCAGTTTGACGGGTTCCTCTTTCTGCACGATGTCCATGCGATCCGCATATGATAAGCAGCGAACGGCGGCATCCATCTTGTCGGGCCCGCACGTGCACTTGAAAACGGGCTGTATGGCCGCAGCGGTGCTCCAGTCCGCGGCCCACTTGGTGTCATCCCCAACCAACTCCTTCAGTAGTTGATCCAACTGTTCGGGATGCTCCGATGGATCGGACAGCACGTCTCTTACTTCCGGCACGTGCAAACGGGAGCGGATTTCCTGGAATCGATCCAAGTCCGCTCCGGGTAGAGCCTGTAATATTATCCCGCGCGCCAGCGAAACGGGGCGCTGCGGATTGTGATCGAACCCGACAATCACCGCGGCGCTACTCTCGACCTGATCACTGATACACAGAAACGCGGCTAAATCATCAACCACATCCATAAAACAAGGCTCGATGGTCCCGGATGCCAAGACTTTGCCACCGCGACTGCGCACAACGCGAATTTCGCCGCCATCGCCATACAGCTCCTCAATGGTCTCGGTCGCCCCGAGCTGGGCCGGATTGATCAGTCCCCGCACGGTACCGTCTTGTCCCGCATCGACGACAATCGCGCTCAGCGATCCGTGATAGGACCAGCGAATATTGATACGCTCCGCTTGCGCGGCGGGAGCTACAGCCAGCAAGCCGGCCGTCAGCGAACGCACCAACAGGTGGGCGGCGACAGGATCGCAATCGTGACGCAGCACAACCTCATTCGCGACATCTGTGGTCACCGCATATTGAAACGCAATATCCAGCGACTCGATTCGCCCTTTGATCAGTGTATCTTTCATCAGTATTCCACTTACTCGCGGAGGCCATTCATCAGCTCATCAACATGAACACAAACCGCCTCAGTCAATCCGCGGATGTTATACCCGCCCTCCAAGACAGACACCAATCGATTCTCAGCATATTTTGCAGCTAGCTCCATTATCTGAGCCGTCATGCGGCGGAAATCTTCGTTGGTGAGGCATAAATGGCCTAGCGGGTCATCCTCATGGGAGTCGAAACCGGCTGAAATAAATATCATTTCGGGCTGGAAACGCTCCATGGCCGGCAACAGTTCATTCTCAATCGCCGCCAGCATGTCGCCACCGCCCGCGCCGGCGGGCAACGCGACGTTTAATGTCTGTCCCTCTCCTGCCCCCGCACCCGTTTCGTATGGCCAACCGGTAAAGGGATATAGCGGCGACTCATGGGCACTGAAATAGAATACGCCGGGATCTTCATAAAAGATATCCTGTGTGCCATTGCCATGATGGACGTCCCAATCAATAATTAAGACACGCTCGAGGCCGTGCCGTTCCCGCGCATAGCGAGCCCCGATCGCCACATTATTAAAGATGCAAAAGCCCATTCCCCGATCGCGGGTGGCGTGGTGTCCCGGCGGTCGCACCAAGCAAAAGGCATTACGGCTTTCGCCCCCGCAGACGGCATCGACCGCGCGCAACACGCTGCCGGCGGCGTATTCCGCGACTTCAAGCGAGCGATACGATACAGCTGTGTCCCCTGTACTCAGCTGCGTCATTCCGCTATGAATCTCCTGTCGCACTTGATTGATGTACTCGGCGGAATGGCAGCGCAGCAGATCCTCTTCCAAGGCCGGGCGCGCGGTTAAACAGAGCATTAACTCCTGCAGCCCCCGCTCGCGCAGGGCCCGTGCCACCGCCGAATAACGTTCTGGGCATTCGGGATGATTCCAGCCGGGATCGTGCTGGGCAAACAAGGGGTCCATTAAAAGGGCTGTCGGCATCGTCTAGAACAGCGTGTAAATGAAAGGGGCAGCCGACTGGCCCACAAAGATCAGGCCGCTCATCAGCAGCAGCATGAGGATGATCGGAATGATCCACCAAGCCTTGTTATGCCAGGCAAACAGGCCAAACTCCCTCAACAATTTAAATAAATGACGGATAAATCGCATCGATTTGTGTTTTAAAAAAGACTGCTGTTACAGCTCAGTCCCTTAATGACTTGTTCACAATCCGCAAGCGCACTACGCTTTAGATCCGAAGACTTTAACCACATTACCAAACGATGTCACGACAGCGATGAAGGCGATTTGGGCATCTTAGCGGATTTAACCTTTTCAGCCAAAGGGACAGAGCTGTTTCACGATTATGACTTTTTATGCTTATTATAAGGACCACGCTATGGCGCCTCCCCACCAGCACTTCTGTGTCCCTGTCGGCTTTGTCTCTTCACTCTTGACCCGGGAACCTTATGTCTAAACGCATTCTGATAGCGGGGAGCGGCTATGTGGGCGAGCGCCTGGCGACGCTGCTGCGCCAAAATTCTGCTCACGAGGTTTGGACACTCCGGCGGTCGGCCAATCCTGGCGCTGCCTTCGACTGTCCAGGCGACCTGACACAGCCGGATACGATTCGGCTGCCCGAGCACCTCACCCATGTCGTATTCTGCGCCGGTCTCCGCAAAGCACCGCCGGAGGCTTATCAGCAATTATTCGACGAGGGGCTCAAGCGCTTCCTGCGGCAACTCGAGCACCACCCCATCGAACAGCTACTTTTTACCTCCACTACCGGTGTCTATACGGAAACTAACGGCGAGTGGGTCGACGAGAACTCTGCTACCGGCCCCATGCGTCCACAAACAGAATATTACTTAAGAGCAGAGAAGCATGTATTGTCTGTCCCTTATCCCGCCACAGTAGCGCGACTATCCGGGATTTACGGCCCGGGACGAATTCGCCTGATCGATACCGTACGGAATAGGGACACACAACTCATTCCCCCACCGCCCATCTTCATGAACCACATTCATGTTGAGGACATCGTCGGTGCACTGGCTTTCCTATTGGACTCACCTCACCAACACACGATCTACAACATCACGGATCACGAGCCAGCGGACCGAAATCAGGTCATTTGCTGGCTGGCCAATCAATTGCAATGCCCTGAGCCAGCCCAACCGGCGGCGGATGCCCCACGACCCGAGCGCCGGGGAGGCAATAAGCGATGCAGTAACAAGCGGCTACTGAAGGAAGGATACGTTTTTCGCTTCCCCACCTATCGCGAGGGATACACAGCGCTACTTAGCGACTCAACTTCATCCCGCGCCTAACAAAGGTGGGGAGATCCAAGTCTTCGCCCTGCACAATAGTGGGCTCAACATTCTTGAAGCGCCCTTTGGAGACAACCGACGGCAAATCCAATTCTTCCTGAGCCGTCTGTTTTCGCCCAGCAGGCTTCGTTACTGCAGGTCGTACCGGCTTCAAGGGCTTGCGCTCCACCAACTCGCGTGACGGTGCAACTTTAACCTCTGTCCCTTTCTCACCCGCAGCACCGATCAACAGCAAAGCACGCATGCGGCTGCCCCCCGCCGGATCGATGCCCGCGCCTACGACCCGAAAGGCCTGATCACTTGTTCGCTGCTCTACCGCGCCAGCTACGGTAGAAACATCAATCAGGGTCATGTCCTGTGACCCCAACACCCCTAACAAAAAGGCTGACGAGTCTTTAAGTACTTCCGCCGACTTCAGCGCGGGATGGTCCTCCAACCGTTTAACCAGTAACTTCGCTTTGTTGGGGCCACTGGCCTCGACATAAACCAGTCGACACGCTCCATTCGTATGCTCCAGCATGTTCTTAAGGGAGATAAAGTCGAGATTGATCAAATTGCGCTGTCCCAACAGTGTCCACAATAGCTGGAACCCCTTACTCAACTCTTGTGCGCCCTGCTGTAAAGCGTCCGAAAGCGAAACGCCGCTTTCGCTCACTTCACTGATATCCTCGTTGGGCATCAAGACCAACCCATGGCCACTCTCACGCAGTGTGGGAATGACTTCTTCAGCCAGCTTCATGCGGTCGCCGCCCTCGAACGCAAACGGCAACGTCGCCACCGTAATAACGAGGGCCCCTTCATCACGCGCTGTGTTGGCGATCACCGGTGCCGCCCCTGAACCCAAACCGCCACCCAATCCAACCAACAGCACCACCAAATCTGTCTTGGTAAACAGTTCGCGGAGTTGCGGGAAATCACCATTGGCGGCACGCCGACCGAGGCTTGAATCGCCGCCCGTGCTATGTCCCTGCGTCAGGCGACTGCCGATTAATACGCGGCGAGGTGCCTGACACGAGCCCAACACATCTTGATCGCAATCAATTGCGACGATGTCCGCAAAGGCGGAGGAGTTCTGCTGCAGCGTGTCCACGGCATTCAATCCCATGCCCCCGACGCCGACTAGCAACAGGCGCGATTTCTCAAAATGCTGCGCCGCTGTTTGTTGCTGCTCTGATTTTACTGCTTCTGCCATGCGCGCCTCATCGACCAAACAACTTACCTAAAATATCCCTGAATCCAGAAGGACGGACATCACGAACACCGTTGCGTAATCCATACCGCAGCATACCTACCGTATTCGCATACTCTGGTCCTTCGGTAGCCGTCGCAATACCGCTCACATTGCGGGGACGCCCGATCGAACAAGGCATATTCATAATCGCGGCGGTGAAGGCGCTGGCGTTCTTTAAGTGCGCGCCGCCGCCCGTCAAAATCACTCCTGCCCCCATCACGTCCTGCAACTTGTGCCGTTCCAACTCGGCCAAGATCAATTGCAGTGTCTCCTCCAGACGCGCGTGGATGATAGCGTTTACATCATGCAGTCGGACGGTACGTCCAGCAAAGCCGCTGACCGGCTGAATGGTAACCGGTTTCTCGGGCACCGGTTCTTCCGGTGAACAGACGCCCAGGTCCATTTTTAATTTTTCGGCCGCCCGGCTGGGGATTTTTAGCACCATCGCGAGATCGTTGGTGATATGATCTCCCCCCACGCCCAGTGAACCGGCGATGGCAATACAGCGATTGGCGTAGACCACGAAATCCGTCGTGCCTGCGCCCAGATCGATCACGACGCAACCGCTTTCTTTCTGTTCCGGCGTCAATACGGCCAGCGCAGAACTCAATCCGCCAAACGCGCTCTCGGCGACTTCTACACCGGCACTCTTAGCTACTTTCAATACATTCAAAATACGATTGCGCACACCATGCAGAATCAGCATCGAGACAGATAATTTTGCCCCGACCATACCTTCGGGATTAATAACACCCTCCTGATCATCAACAAAAAATTGTTGATGGATGGAATGCATCACCATGCGCTCCGGCGGCAGACTGACCGCGCGGGCCGACTCGAGCACGGTATCGATATCCGCTTGCGTGATTTCGCTATCCGCCGGAATTAAAGGCGTTGTGCCGCGGCTGATAGACCCTTGGATGTGGCTCCCCGAAAGCGCCACATATACTTCCTGAATGCTGACCTGACTTTGCTTTTCGGCTGCCTTTAAGGCGGTATCGACACATGCCAGTGCGTTATCGAAATCGGTGATTTCACCCTTGCGCACGCCGCGCGCAGCACACTCGCCAACACCTGTGATCATGAGATAGCCGTCCTCGCGCTCTTCACCTACCAGTGCGCGTACGCGGGCGGTACCGATCTCTAAAGCAACTACGGGTTCCGAGGCCATGAATGATCCTTGCTATTGATGCGTGACAACGGGCGGGATGTGCGCGTGGCCCGTCATATTGACTAAGGACGCCATACGCCCTCGACGCCGCTGTTCCTGTAAGATTTCAACCAGTTCGGCCAATCGCGGTTCCAAATGCGCGCGCGCCATGCGGACTTCTTCTCCCGTCTCCAGTAGGAGCGTCAAGTTCTCGTCGTGCCGCACGTCGATTTCACGTAGCCGCACATGCGGATGAACAGGAGACCGGTTACTCAGCGTGAGGACCGTCAACGCATCGAGGAAGTAGGGTTCCGCGAGTCGCATGCCTGGCCGAATACCCGGTTCGCGAATTCCGCGGATAACCGGCAAGTTCGGCCGCAGCGAGCTTGGCCCCAACACATAACCATCGGCATCGACGGCCAAAGGCACCGAACCGACTTGATCCAACCGTGCCAAGGCCATGCGCTCCTGCACGCGAATCACCAACGTGTCCGGTAGTCGACGCGACACCTGCACAGACTGGATGGCGGGCGTCGATTCTAGATTGTACCGAATTTCTCGCAAGTCGAGAGCGAGCAGATTTTCCCGTTCCCGCAAGCTGGCATATTGCCGAATATGCGCGGGGGTCAGCACCGGCCCGTCCGTTGAAAAATCCCAGACCTGCACCAAGTATCGATCGTTCTCCGTGAACAAATAAGCGCTCAACAACTTGAACGAGCGATGACCAACCCAGCCAAAACCAATCAACACGGCAAGACACAGCAACACGAGGGCGGTGCGTTTGCGGCGCTCGGCATTTCGCTCCCGTGTCCGGGCGCTGACTTTGACGTTCTGCTGGCGCCGACGGGGCTTGGCACGCGATCGCTTGCGTTTCGATCGCTTCCCTTTATCCGTTAATATGCCATCCATCCACATGATCAATCGCTCATCAATCCTTGCTCACACGCGCACTTTGCATGATCCGGTCACACAGTGCTTCGAAAGTGATCCCGGCTGCACGGGCCGCCTTGGGCAACAAGCTCGTCGCGGTAAATCCAGGGATCGTGTTGACCTCTAGTATAAACAATTCCCCTGCCTTATTCATGCGAAAATCTGCGCGCGCCACCGATTCACATCCCAAGGCCTCAAAAGCCTGCACGGCAAGTGCCTGACATTCGCGCGCAGAGGCAGCATCAATCGGGGCCGGCACTTTATAGCTCGTTAGCCCGGTCGTATATTTAGCGCGATAATCATAATTCCCTTCCGGGGCGCATATTTCCAGCACCGGCAAGGCCTCGCCATCGACAATACCAACCGTCAATTCCCGCCCTTCGATATACTGTTCCATTAAAATTTGGGTATCGTACTGTAGAGCATCCTCAAAGGCGGCGGGCCAATCCTCCGCTTGGAAAATTCGATGAATGCCCACACTGGACCCTTGCCTTGCAGGTTTCACGACCAGAGGGAAAGGCTGCGTCGGCGCCATGCCTTTTTCGAGCACCTCATAAGCCGGCGTCGGGATCCCGGCCGCGGCGAAGCACTCCTTGCTAGCAACTTTATCGAATGCCCGTTGGCTTGCTGATACGCCGGAACCGGTGAAGGGCAAACCACGGTCGCGCAGAAGCGATTGAACTTCGCCATCCTCGCCGAATTCGCCGTGCAACGCCACAAAGACGGCTGTCACATCGCCGGGCAAGTCCAATGCGCGATCTACCACATCCACTTCATGCACCGTATAGCCCGTTGCGCGGAGCGCTTCGGCAATCGCTTTGCCTGAATTCAACGAGACCTCGCGTTCTGCCGAAACGCCTCCCATCAAAACCGCCACCCGTTTACCTTTGGCTATATCACACATACTCATCGCGTCCTTGAATTAATTCACGGTCGATACTGTAGCCAATTGACTGTCCCTGCCAATGCAAAGATGCATAGTACAAGGGAGTGGCGACCCGATTAATGGGTCGATTTATTCAGGCAGGATTGATGGTCGCGGCCTGAAGCGAAGCAATCGCGATGTTCACGAGGTGGGCGTGTCACTCTCTCGGTTGAGCGACTCGAGGAGGCGCTTTTTCGCATCCGAGGTCAGACATAGATGTGGAGGGGGAGCATCCTCTTGCTCATGTTTCAGGTAATGCCGCTTGGTATCCTGCATCAGCATCACAAAACGATTGAATGGACCACATACGACACAGAAAAATACGTGTAATCGCAGTCCAATCCGTTTCTTGAGCGGCAAATCCCAATAGTTGTCGCTTGCCAGAGCGTCAGATACTTGTTTACAGCGTAGCATTGAGTTCTTTCACACCTGAGTTTTTCTTTAACCAATTTTTTTCAAGGCAGGCTTTTAGACCGTTGCGTGCCCGATATAATATAACCCACAGGTACGTCGGCTCAACACCGAGCTCCTTACAAACCTCTTCGGTCGACATGCCCTCTAACTCTTTCATGGTGAAAGCCAGATTCATGCGCTGATCCAACTTCGACAAGCAATCCGAAAAAACATCCCAGAATTCTTTTTGCTCGAACACTTTGCGCGGATTAAAATGCCACTTGGGTGGACGCCAATGGGGTACTCCCACCTCTTTGAACATCAAGGTGTCCTCAAACCCTTCCGGCTCGACGTCCTCGAGTTTGACCTCGCGCGCGGCCTTGCGCAGATAATCGATCAATTTATGGCGCAGAATGCCCATCAGCCAAGACCGCTCGGAGGAACGCCCCTGATAGCGCTCCTTCGCCTTCATGGCCGCTAAAAAAGTCTCCTGCACGATATCTTCAGCCACAGCATGGCTTTTTAAACGCACATACGCGTAGCGAAACATGACATCGCCATGCTCTTTCACCCATCTTTCAGGATCAATGCCATCAGCTGGTTTCGTCAAAATACACCTCAAATTAGAAAAAGGATCAGCGTCGATAGTAGCTAGGCAGACTAAACCTGTACACACTAAACGGCAGCGAAAACATCGCCGAAAAAACAGATAATTCAATTTTGTAACAAAACACAAAAGGGCAGACAAAACGGTATGCCAATATGAGGCTCTTATGAGGCATATCTTGAAAATTTAATAAATTTGACCATTAAAAAGCCCTTTTATGCCGAAATTTTCACATTGGCACGGCGAATGCTTAACAACTAAGCCAACAGCGAGAAAACCAATTTCAGATATTGATGATAGGAGTAACTGATATGATTATGACGAACAACGAAGTAGCGGCGAGAGCCGGTACATTACCAGGAACCGTGGATCTACTGCCCGAAGGTGGCGACTACAACGTGATCTGCTCAACGGATCAGGCTTCTCTGCCTGAGCTAATGAAGGAGCAGGGCACTCAATACGTCATGGTCGGCGCTGTTTTACCGGTGCGTAGTGGCTCGGAACTTTGCCGAATGCTGGGCAGCAAAGAGCAACGCATGCCCTACCCGGTGATGCTTCTGCGCAAACGCGAAGACGAAACCAATACACCCCCTGAGACACCACTATCGCAGGCTGCGGCCCGAGCCCTGACGGCGGGCCCCTTGCATCACGCGCTGCGAGAGCTAATGGATGATCAAGCATCTGACCAAACGATTCAAGACGATCAGATCGAAATTCATCCTGGCCGTCATGAGGTTAAAGTGAGCGGTGAGCTAGTCGATATGACCGCCACCGAGTTCAAACTGCTGCGTTTATTGGTTGAGCGAAAAGGCTGGGTACACTCTCGCGACCAGATCATTGAAACGCTGCGCGGCAAAGACTATGCCTGCACGCGTCGATCGGTTGACGTCCTTGTTGTTAGCCTGCGCCGAAAACTTGGCCCGCTGGGCAAGCGTATCCAGACTGTACGCGGCGTTGGATACCGTTATCGCTCGGAATAATAGATCTTCCTACCACACACACACAAACACACACCACACACAGACAGACACACACACGCCTCCCGGCACCCAAAAGGCCCGACTTTGCAATGAAGCCGGGCCTTTTTGTGTCTATCGATCAATAAAGTATGACTGTCCCTCTTCTGGGCCGCCCCAGGCTGCTCGGACCTGCCACGTATCGCGCTGACGCCCCCATCGAATCCACGAACTCAACTGCACTGTGACCGGCCCGGCCAAATCCGTGCGCCAGATATCTGCCTCGGATTCCTCTATCAAGCGCTGCATGACCGCCCGGTCGGGCCAACCGTGACGATTATAGGCGCTTACATCCACAACGACGGCACTTGGTTGCATGGCATGCAGCCAAGCGCTCGACACTGTTTCGGCCCGGCCTTGATTCCCGATCACCCATACGGTCGCGCCCGGATGTACTTCCCGCGCCATCATGTCCTCAGCAACGGCTT
>SLCI01000210.1 GCA_007125875.1 Kiritimatiellia bacterium
GACCAGTGGTGGTATGGCGAACCCAATCCGGGTATGGGCGCCTGGAACGTTTCCCCCTATGCCTATCAATTGCATCGTGTACGTCACATCAACCCGGAAACAGGCCAAGAGTACAGTATGGTCGCTGTCCCCTCAGATGATGTGATGAGTTACGAATATGGCTACGCCAACGCGGGTATCGGGCATATTCACAGTCAGATTTCCCCGCATGCGAATGATCCGAGTCGGCCGGTGCTCGTCATGCCCTCCACAGACGGTGACAACGCGTGGGGTGGTGGATTTGATTCCTGGATGAATGCCACGCCGCAGATGTTTGGTGATGCCGCGAATTCAGGATATCAGATCACGACCATTCAGGATTTCGTCAACGCGCATGGTGACAATGCGCAGCTCGCACACATCGAGGATGGCGCCTGGATCTTTCCTGAAATGTGTTACGGTTCGCCCTACTTCCTGAAATGGATTGAGCCGCCGGTTGGTCAGCCGGGGAGCCCGACCATGTATCCGAATACGCGGGCTGACATCGAGAATGGCTGGGCATTGAAGTTTTACGCCTATGCGCCGAAGATGGCAGGGGCGAATTGGGCGGAAACCGCTGAGCAGATTCTGGTTGATGAAGGTGGCGAGGTTCGTCCTTGGGTCATCCAGGACCCGAACGACTGGAACGGGCAAGGCTGGGATCCTGCACCAAACGCCGCCGAAATGGGTTGGCACATCTACCTGACCGGCTTGGATTCGGGCTTCCAGTACTATGGCGGCTTGGGTAACGATGACGAAGTGAAGCCGCCTCTGGCCGCTCGCCGCACGGTTGAGACGCTTGAAGGCTATGTCTTGCCGCGCTTGAACGAAGATCGCACGCCACCGACGGTGTTAGTGCCGCAGCGCTTCCCTCACAATCCCGGTGGTTACACCTTTGGTTGGTTCAATCCGACCCCCGAAGACGGAAACTTCCTCAAGCAAATGCCTTCCGAATTCTACATCTGGACGTTGGCGTATGACGTCTCCGGTATCGAAACTGTGGACCTGATGATCCGTCGTTCGACCACGGGCTATCGTTCTTTGGATAACACGGACAACGAAACCTATGCGGGTGGCCCGACGGTGGAAGACTGGGTGCGTGTTCCGATGACTCGCCGTGTGCTGCCCAGTACACGAGCAGAATTGAACGCGTTGGCCAACAATTCGCAGATCGACTATTGGCCGATGGATCCGGCGTTCTGGGCTGATCCCCAAATTGCCGATCAGTACTTTGTGCGCATTGATGATGCGGTATTGCCGAACTTCCGCGATAACCTGTTCGATTATTATATCGAAGCAGTGGATACGCGCGGCAACACCAACCGGACGGATATTCAGCATGTTTACGTCGAAGATGATGGTGCAGAGCCTTCCTCCTTTGCGCAGTTCTCTGCTGATCCGAACGATTGCGATCCGTTGACCGTCACCTTTTCTGCAGCCAATGGTCCGCTCGAGGGCGTTTCTCCGGTTACCATGCAGGCCAGCTTCGATGACGGCGACACGTGGACGGCGTATGCCATGGATAGCAGCCAGGCGAATACGTGGACGTATACGTTTGAGCCCTCTGTTCCTGGTAAGCCTGCGACGCTGATTGTCTGGTTCCAAAACAGCGATGGCTCGATCATTGATAGCCGTGATGGCCAAAACTGGTCGACGAGCATCCGCGATTGTGACGCTCCGGTTGGGCCGCGCATCGTCACGTGGGATCCGCAGACACCGGACGGGTGCGGAACGGAAGTGACCATTCGCTATTTCCCGAACGAGGGTATGTTCCAAGGTGCGTCTCAGATTAACATTCACGTCGGCTACAATGGCTGGACGGGAACCGAAACGTTGCCGATGACGCAGGACGATATCTACTGGGAATATGTCCTGGTCGTGCCGGAAGACACGTTCGAGATCAATATGGTCTTCAATGACGGAACAGACTGGGATAACAATGGTGGCAACGACTGGAATATCACGGTTACGAATTGCTCCGACGACGGCCCACCGGCGACATTTTCCACCGTTCCGGCCGAGCCGGTCGGATGTGACCCGGTTACCATCCGGTATCATGCGGCTGGTCGTCCTTTGGCCGGTGCCGCGCAGGTTTATATCCATGTTGGCCGTAATAGCTGGCAGGATGTGATCGAACCCAATCCCGCCATGACCTTGGAGGGTAATGTTTGGACTTACACCTACACGCCGGCCCCGGGTACAGAAATCTTGAACATCGTGTTCAATGATGGCGATGGCATTTGGGATAACAACAACGGTAATGATTGGGCCGTGACGATTGCCGATTGTGAAGAAGTCATTCTCCCAACGGGTTTCCAAATTACTGACCCGGACGAAGACCTCACTGTTGCCTTTGCCGTCAGTAGCTACACTCTCCATGGTGTGGCGGATGATGTCGAAGGGGAAATCCATTGGACCAATGCACTGACCGGTGCGTCGGGATCGATTCCGGCGGAAACGCCATGGACCATCGAAGATGTCGCACTGGCCGTCGGTGAAAATGAGATCACCGTTTATGGCGAAATCCCAAGCAGTGGTACGACGATCGTTTCTGCCGATGACAGCAGTAACTATAGTGCCGGTTGGGAAGATGCCTCGAACGAAGGCACAGGATTCGGTCCGTGGGTGTTCAATCACACGCAGGATGGCGAAACGCACTGGGCGGGTGTATTCATTGGCGAAGGCTCCAACGCCGGGATTTCCGGTATGGGATCCAGCGCGTTCGGCTTCTATGCCAACCCACCGGGATCGGCCGCCAATGCAGAGGTGCAACGCGCCTTTGATAGTCCGTTGGGTGTCGGTCAGACTTTCCAAATCACCTTGGGCTTGAATTGGGATAGTGATACCGAAGGATCCAATCGTGGCTTCAATCTGCGCGGCGACGAAGATGAGCAATTGATCAATATCAACATGGGCGACAGCCAGCTGATTACGATCAATGGCGATCCACTCTTTGAGGAGTTTGGTAGTCAAGCGATGACGCTTTATTTCGAGCATGTCAGTGCAGGTAATCTGCGCGTGCACGGTATTGGTCGGGATGGCAGCGAGTCATTTGATCAAACCTTCGCCGTTACGAGTGCTCCAGAGAGCTTTGCCTTCTACTTCAATGCAACCAGCGATGAGGATGAGCGGCAAATGTATTTTGATGATTTGCTGATTACGGAAGAGGGGAGCGGTTCACCCACGCCGGTTAGTGACAGTGTCGTCATTACGCGACTGGCAGACGATGATGAAACGGACAGCAACGGTGATGACGTGCCGGACAGCTGGTATCAGGAATTTTGGCCTGACGCCGACGTTACCGACCCGGAAGCCGGGAACATAATCGGTAACAATGGTCTCTCTTTGAGAGAGTCGAACCTGCTGGGACTTGATCCCCGTGAAGCCTCCCATACCTTCAAGTTCGATGCCTTGAACTTCGTCGGGGGCATGCTGGATATTGAGTGGGGCGCTGGCCAGGATCTTGATTACAGTATCTGGCACACGCCGACGCTGCATCCCGTGGCGGCTTGGAGTAACGTTTATTCCGCGCACATACCTCTGAATGGCGGAGGCCGGGGCAGCATGACCAACTCCTTGCCGATGAATGGCGGCGTCGGATTCTTCCAAATCCGATACGAGCATCCGGAGGACTAAGCCTCATCCTTGATCAGAGGAGGCCGGGGATCGCAAGATCCCCGGCCTTTTTCTTTGCGCTAACAACCGGGCACGCCCGATTCGTGGCGCTCAACGCTAAAATTAAAGCGTTTTAATAATCTTCTTAACAGAATCGTAATGTTGCTGTATTCTTCTAAAATCTGGTGGGTGAAGCGTTTTAATAGAGGGTAGTATGATGATTAAACGAATGGTGTTGTTTCTTTTCTTGGCTGCGCCGGTCTGGGCGCAAAACCCCATCCATGTGACCTATTTGTGGCACATGCATCAGCCGATTTACTATCCCTATTACGACGTGGATACC
>SLCI01000114.1 GCA_007125875.1 Kiritimatiellia bacterium
CGGAGCTCTGCGACGCCGCGATCTTGCATAGGCAAATGTAAACCCTTATGCGGCCTCCGGTCTCGCGGAGCTCGACCCTCCACACGCGAGTCAAAGCATAATAGTCAATTTGAGGGCGGAGCTCTGCGACGCCGCGATAGGAATGGAAAATGGCCAAGCGCTGTGTGGCTTCCGGTCTCGCGGAGTGCGAGAGGATCGACAAATGCGCAGAATGATGAATATTCTGGAAGTAGTGCCGTCTAATGTTGCAGATGGATACATAGAAAGGATTCGATCATGAGCTACCTTAAAAAGTTTTGCGTGTTGGGTCTGGTATTTTCCCTTTCTCCGGCTTGGGCCAATGATGCGGGAGACCTGATCTTTTCTGGCGATCACCCGCGTCGAGCGCGCGTGGAGTTGCTCTATGAAAATGTCGAGCGTCGAATCGATATCACGTCTGAAAACCCGGATCTAAGGCGCACATTTGACGCCGATGTCTTTGCCCTTCGCATTCAGAGCGCGGTAACCCCGACCGCACGGCTGGATTTCGATATTGGAGCCATGAGTGCGGGTGGCGGCAATAATCAGTTGATGGGCGGTGTTGGATTGCGTTTCCTGGCCTTCGAGGAAGGTGCTTGGCGCGGCGGAACGTTTGCCCAAGTTCGATATACCGAAGATTTGCGTGATCGTTTCGATTTGCGAGATGCCGAGAATCAAGATGCTCGCTTTGATCTTGTCGAAGGCGATGCAGGCTTCTTGATTTCGTACCATTTTCCGGTTGCCGGACAGTTTCATATCACGCCCTACGGGGGGCCAGTGGCTTCCGTTCTGCGGCTATCGGGTCGCACGGGTGAAGGCGAAACACGCGAGCGATTCCGTGCCCGGCAAGATCAGATTTTGGGCGTCGTCGCGGGTGTTGGATTTCAATTTGCCGATGCGACAGGGCTGCGGATTGAGTTCAGATATTTCGATGAGTTCAGCGTCTCGGCTGCCGCCGCACTGACCTTCTGATCGATCAGGCCTTAGCGCGATTATGCCGGCTGAGGATCTGGCCGTTTTGGACGAAATATAGATAACCGGATGCCACGGTAATCAGCGCAACGGCAATCGATACGGCGTAGGCGATGTATCCGAAGGCCAAATCGTAATTAGCGAGCATTGTGGCATCGCCACCCCGCAGGACATCATGGCGTATCGCCAATCCGAGTAAGATCACGATGATGGCTATGATTTGCCAGACCGTCTTGTGCTTGCCCCACTTACCCGCTGAAATGACAATCCCCTTTTCGACTGCCAAGAGGCGGAGTCCTGTCACTAGAAACTCCCTTGAGATGATGATGACGACAATGTAGGCAGGGACCAATCCAAGCTCAACAAAACTGACAAACGCGGCGCATACCATGACTTTGTCGGCCAATGGGTCCATCAGTTTGCCAAAGGCGGTTACGCCGTATGTGGTTCTGGCCAGATAGCCATCCAAATAGTCCGTGATACCCGCAATAATAAAGATGATCAGGGCTAGGCTTTTCGCAAAAGGAATCGTTTCGGGTAATGACAAAAGCCCCAAGAGAATGGCCGACATGAAGATTCGGCTAATGGTCAGCAAATTCGGTAAGTTCATACTGCGAATGGCACTCATCACTTGTCGAGGTAAGGTTCTGGCAACGCATCAATAAGCGGCAATGGCTGTCGTGGCCGAAGACGTTCGGTAGCCGCAGCAGGACGCTCCGCTGTGCGCGATGATTCTGCCACTGTTTGCTCGGCTACAGGGGACGTTTCTGGTTGTGGCAATGGATCTCGTCTCGCAATTAACCAGACAATCAGCACCAGCATAATAATCGCGGACACTTTAAGTGCTTGTTGCAGCTCAATCTCTGGCCACTTCACTGAAGGGCGTTTGGCGACCAAGCGCTTCATACCCTCGAGGCTCAACCAGGCAGGCCATTGAATTTTACGCCAATCGATTTTCGCCCAAGCGGGCCATTTAAACTGAGGGCGCGGCAGTTTGGGTGTCCAAGCAGCACTCCCTCCCGACTTTTTATCGGACGCCGAGCGCGATGGCTGATTTTCATCAGGCAGGAGCGGGGCCTTCTCTTTCGGCGCATGACGCTCCATGTACTCATCGACTAAAGGTCCCGAATCAAGCTCTAGATAGTCCGCATAAATGCGGATGAAACCTTTGGCGTAGGTCACCGCTGGAATCGCGCTAAAGTCGTCGCGTTCCATGGCCTCGATGTGCTGAATCTTGATACGCGTGCCCTTTGCCGCTTCTGATGCGGTTAGTTTGCGCTTCAAGCGAGCCGCTTTAAATTTTGCGCCCAGTGTATCCATAAACATTCCAAGGGTTGAGGAAGGCTACGCTTACCGCCTTACCGTTCTTCAACCATTTCATTTTGGGGAATCTCGCCGTCTAAATCGATCAGAATCTCACGTGGATCGGATCCCTGCGGGGGGCCAATGACCCCCTTCTCCTCCAGTTGGTCCATCAAGCGGGCCGCGCGCGTGTATCCAATCCGAAGCCTGCGCTGCAAAGAGGAGGTCGAAGCGCGACGTGTTTGACGAATGACTTCGATGGCGGCCTCCATCATTTCGTCATCCTCCTCCATCTCGGGCAACGTCGCACTCTTATTTTCGATCTTCTCTTTGATCGCGCCCTCATACTGCGGACCGCCCTGTTCTTTGATGAATCGGACGATATCCCGGATCTCATCATCCGTCGTCATCGTGCCCTGCGAGCGAATCAGTTTAGAGCTGCCGGGAGGCAAGAACAGCATGTCACCTTTTCCGAGCAATTTATCCGCGCCGCTGGCATCCAAAATAGTCCGCGAATCGTTCTTTTGCGCTACTTGGAAAGCAATACGCGCAGGGAAATTGGCCTTAATGGTACCCGTAATGACATTTACCGAGGGCCTTTGCGTGGCCAAAATCATATGGATACCCACCGCACGCGATAATTGCGCCAAACGGGCAATCGAGTTCTCTATTTCAGCCTGCGCGACCAACATTAAATCGGCCAATTCATCCACAATAATCACGATGTAAGGCACTTTATCCGGTATCGCGTGCGGATCATTTTCGTCGACTTCTTCCTCTTCGCCGAACAGGTCCGGCTGTTTGACAATTGGACGGCTATTGAAGGCCTTGATATTGCGGACTCCGACTTTTGCGAACAGCTTGTAACGTTTTTCCATTTCATTGATGGCCCAACGCAAGCCGAGCGAAACTTTTTTGGGGTCTGTGATGACGGGCACAACCAAATGCGGCAATCCCTCGTAGCCTGAGAACTCCACAATCTTGGGATCGATCAGCATCAAACGCATTTCGTCTGGACGGCGCGACATCAGCAGCCCCGCCAAGATCGAGTTCATACAGACGGTCTTGCCTGCCCCCGTTGCACCGGCAATCAACATATGTGGCATGTCGGCCAAGTCCGCGACCAACACATGCCCGCCCACATCTTTGCCCAAGGCCAATGGCAAGGCGCACTTATCGCTTTTCCAGGACGGGCTCTCCATGACCTCACGCATGAATACCATGGTGGACTTGGAATTGGGGACTTCAATGCCGACCACGCCTTTGCCGGGGATCGGTGCCTGCACACGCACACTTTCCGCCTTCATTACCAAGGCAATGTTATTGCTGAGACCCGAAATCTTTTCGAGGCGAACGCCGGGGGCTGGCAACAACTCGAATCGAGTCACCACAGGGCCTTGCTCCACATTGGTTACTTTCGCCTCAATGCCAAACTCAGCGAGCGTTTCCTCCAATAGCGCAGAGCCAACCGAGTGATCCTCGGTATACTCAATGTCTTGATTGTTTTGGAGCGGCGTCAACAAGTCCAGCGGGGGTAATTTATAGCCCGACGGATCGCCTGAATCGGCAGCGGGTACCACGGCGAGAGCGGGCTCATCATCTTTCTTGGCCGCAGGCTTAGGTGTCGGCTTCCGCTCAACCTTGGCTGGTTTTACCTCGGGTTCGGCCGGAATGGGCGTGGGCACTGGTGTTGGCTCAGGTTCAGGACGCTTTGTGCGCCTCAGCTTGGCCGCGGCTTCGGCTTCCTCACGTTTGAGCATAGCGGCTTCCAGACGAGTCCGGCGCGACTCGACCTGCTTAACCTCCTGCTCCAGCTCCTCCACACGATCTTTACGCTCGGCCAGGCGCTGATTGAACTGATCAATCAAGGCCACGACTGCGGCACCGACTCGCTTGGTAACTTCCCATGGATGTACAGCCAGAACAATCGACAGCCCCATCAGCATAACGGCCACAGCCAGAATGCCCGTCCCGACCTGTCCCATCAGTCGTTCAAGGCCTTGCGTACCAAGCAAGTACCCAACCAAACCGCCGCGGTTATCAACATTGAGATACTCCATGGCCATTTCCCAGCCACTGCTTTGTATCTGAATGAAAACCGCGAGCGCAGCGTAGATCGCCCAAATCCACGCCACGCGCGTCCATACCAATCCTTCGCGCCGGACCAGCAACATCACACCCAAGCCAGCAAAGACGGCAGGACAAAGATAGCCCGTCACTCCGAAAGCAGCAAAAATGATGAACGAAAACCACGCTCCCGCTGGGCCGACATAATTGCGAGCGGGATCATTGGGAGGTTCGTGATTAAACACGATGTCTTCAGGGACATACGAAATCACGCTGAGAAACATCAGGACGCAAAAGGCCAAGAGCAAAATGCCCCACGCTTCGCGCCATCCCGTTCGTCTGACTTCTGGAATCTTTTTCGCCATAAGCCCTAACGCTATCAATTACTCGGCTTTCTGTGCAAGCCTCCCGATGCGCCTGTAACAATTCAGGAAAAGCACGAACCACCCTTTGCTCTATGGAATCCTGTGCTATAGTCCATGCGTCTACAACACAGGAGTCAATTATGGCGAGGAATACCACGCTGCTGGGCGCAGCACTGATTGTTTTAGGAATAGCGGCCTACATTTTAACCGCGGCCGAGTCGATTACCGCACTCATTCCAATGTTCTTTGGCTTACCCTTGGTGGCCTTGGGTCAGTTAGGGCAAAAACAAGAGGACAAACGGAAGCACTACATGCATGCAGCGGCTGGAATCGCTTTGCTGGGATTCTTGGGCACTGTGGGCGCAATCCGGTTCGCCCTCTATCTAGTTTCCGTCGGGCCCGTCCACGTCGACAATCCACCTGCCGTGATCGCACGCAGCATCATGGCGGTGCTTTGCGGGATTTATCTCTATTACAGCGTAAAATCCTTCCGCGCTGCCCGAAAAGCGCGCGAAGAGGTTACAGCCTAAGCGTTATACTTTAAGCTCTTTGAGTTTTGCGCGGAGCTGCTTCTCATTATAGCGACGGATCTGGGCTTCGGGTACACCGGCTGCGATTAAGCGCTGACGCTGTTCCAGTAAGCGGCGACGGCGGGCCGCACCGGTCTTCTTGGGACGCAATAAATTCTTGTTCTTCGTCAATTTAACTCGTGACATCTTCGTTCCTCGTTATGGCTGTAATGAAAATCGGCGGGAAACCGGATCAGGAATTCCTGCAATGGGCGCATACCTTAGTCAGCACCCCGCCTCTTGTAAACCCCTAAAGCGCACGCTCCTAGGAAACTACGCAGAAAGTTTGCGAATCAAAATACGGGATTTGCGCCCGCTGGCCTCGTAGGCTGATTGCCGATCAAGCGGAAGGTCCGCCAAGTTCCCTACCGTAAAACCGCCCTTTTGTTGGAAATAGCTGAAGGCTTGAGTCGATAGGGCGAATAGACACTTGCAGCCTAATGACTTCGCTTTCGTGCACGCAAACTCAATCAACGCACCACCGATGCCCTGATTTTCATGCGCTTGTGAGACAAAGAGACATTGTAGTTCCGCACTTTCCTCGCTGGCAAACAAGCGCAGCCCCACACAGGCCACGACATTGCGATCGATCTCAAACACGTAAAAATTGGCTAACTGATCCAGCACATCCTGCCGGGTACGAGGCACCAACTCCTCGGCCGCCACCGCCTCGCGAATCAGTGCCATGATCACGCTTACGTCACGCTTGCGGGCGGGCCTGATCGATTGGTACTCGTTGGCATAGATCATTGTCCCGACGCCCTCATTCGAGAATATCTCGCCCAACAAGGCCTCGTCTTGCAAACCGTTAATCATATGAACGCGCTGAACACCGTGCTGACATGCGTGCAAGCCATGCTCCAGTTTACTGCGCAAATCAGCGCTCAAAGAAGAAGACTGAGCACGCAGATAGCTCTCGGCTTCGGCTACAGAAAACTGCGCGCTGAGCGTCCCGCCCTCTGCGATCCCGTTATGCGTGGAGATATAAATCAGCTTCGCGGCTTTTAGGGTTTCGGCCACTTCGCGGGCGGCCTGATCGGAATTCACCCGAAACGTTTGTCCATTGCCATCGAAACCAACCGGCGGTATGACCGGTATGATGCCCTCCGCTAAGAGCGTTTTGAGAAATTGGGTATCCACACGCTCTACCTTACCGGTATGGGCAAAATCCTGCCCTTTTCGGATGCCAGCCGGATGAGCAACGATCGCATTGGTGATGGCCGCACGCACATCGGTCTCGGCCAAGCCTTCCAGAATGTTGTGGCCGAAACGACTTGAGGCCGCGATGGCTAACTCGAGGGTCTGGCTATCCGTGATCCCCATGCCCTCTAGATCGCTTACTGGACAGCTCAACTGATCGGCCAATCGCTGAATGCCGCAGCTCGCACCATGAACGATCACCACATTGATATTGAGGCTTCTGAGCACGGATATATCCAGCAACAGATTGCGGAAATTTTCATCCACCAACACCTTGCTGTCTATGCTCAGGACAAATAGCCGGTCCCGAAACCGCGCCATATAGCCCAAAATACCTCTTAAATCAGTCGCCTTCATAACGAGAGAAAGCGTTCCCCAAACCTCTCCGAATTGCAAGGCTATAGGGTGTGTTGATTATTCCGAATTGTGAGCTGAATCCGGCGGCACGCAAGCGGACGCCCTACTTAACGCCGATCAATAGAGATAACAGCAGCGACGCTTAGGCTTGGATGAATCCCTCCTCTCGGTTAGTCTTATTAGTGGTCATTTTACCTGCACATTTGGGAGTCCTTATGAAATCTATGCTTCGCTATGGTCTGACAGTTTTCACGTTCGTATCTTTACTTCATTCAGAGGCGGCAGACCTCTACTTCCTGCGTCATGCCCAAACGATGGCGAATGTGACCCGCGAGTACACCGAGGAAAATCAACGCGCCTTTTCCCCCATCGGCAAGGAACAAGTGGCTGGCGTTGTGGAAAAACTCGCCGAACATGAATTCGACATTGTACTGGTCAGCCCCGCCTATCGCACCTTGCATACAGTGTTACCGGTCTTGCATGACCGTGGCATGACGGCTGAAATCTGGCCGGAACTGTATGAATGCTGCTGGGACCGCGAAACGGAGGAAGAGGAGCCTCAGGTCACTCGGGGGGACCGCATTGAGTTGGATGAGGATACCGCAGCCTTCTTCACCTTCCGCGATGATGATGCCATGTACATGTTGAGTGTCGACACACCGGCCCGCGGTGAGTTGATGGTGGCGGATGCAGTCGCCCGTCTGCAGGAACGTTTTGCGGGAACAGACAAACGCATACTAATCGTGTCGCATTATCATACGAGTGGCCGGATCATGCGCTCGCTGCTAGGCGACGCGGCACCCTGGCGCATTCAGCCCCGGAATGCCGAGCTTTCCCATCTGGAGGAAGTTGAGGATGGCCAGTGGGTGTTGCGCATGCTCAATGACGAGCCGCAATAGAGCGGCTTAAATCTTTGCTCACCAAGATCTCCACGTCCTAACGGACGCGGCTACGACTCAATTGTAGCTGCCGCCTGCCTGCCCGCGAGCCTGCGCTGACCATGATCAGCGTCGCAAGACGTCTTTGAGATAGCGACCCGTGTGCGATTTCGGGTTCTTGGCTAACTCTTCCGGTGTACCGCATCCGACCACATGGCCGCCACCGGTGCCCCCTTCCGGCCCCAGGTCGATTAGGTAATCCGCGGTCTTGATCACATCAAGATTGTGCTCAATCACAATCACGGTGTTGCCCGCGTCGCGCAAACGGGTCAGCACGCCCAGTAAGCGATGGATATCGGCAAAATGTAAGCCGGTGGTCGGCTCATCAAGCAGATACAGCGTGTTGCCAGTATCACGTCGACTGAGCTCGGCCGACAACTTCATGCGCTGCGCTTCGCCACCTGACAGGGTGGTGGCCGACTGGCCCAACGACAGATAACCCAAACCCACATCATCAAGACTTTTCAATTTGCGTGCGATTTTGGGAATGTGCTCAAAGAATTCCAGCGCTTCCTCGATCGTCATATCGAGCACCTCCGCGATGCTCTTGCCGTGATAATGGACTTCCAGCGTTTCCCGGTTGTAGCGTTTGCCGCCGCATTGTTCACACGTCACGTAGACATCGGGCAGAAAATGCATCTCGATCTTGATGATGCCGTCGCCCTTGCAGGCCTCGCAGCGTCCGCCCTTTACGTTGAAGCTGAAGCGGCCCGGCCCGTACCCGCGCATTTTTGCCGCGGGTAACTGCGAAAACAAATCACGGATGAGTGAAAAGGTACCGGTGTATGTCGCCGGATTACTGCGGGGCGTGCGCCCGATCGGTGACTGATCGATCACAATCACCTTGTCGACTTTTTTGAGTCCATCAATCGACTGATGCTGACCGGGACGGTCCTTGGATTTAAAGAAGTGCTGAAAGAGAGCCTTTCGCAAGATGTCATCGACCAATGTGCTCTTCCCACTACCCGACACACCGGTAACACAGACAAACAGGCCGAGCGGGAATTTGACCGTAACGTTTTGGAGATTATTCGCTGCCGCCCCTTTGATGGTAACAAAACCATTCTTCGGCTTGTTGCGTTTAGCTGGGACTTCGATTTGCTCCCGCCCAGTCAAATACTGAGCTGTCAACGATCGCTCGTTTTTCAACAAGCCATCCAACTCACCGGCATACACGACCTCTCCACCATGCACACCAGCGCGTGGTCCCAAGTCGATAATGTAGTCCGACTCTTGGATGGTCTGCTCATCATGTTCGACCACAACCACAGTGTTTCCCAAGTCCCTCAGGTTCTGCAACGTCTGCAAGAGGCGCTCATTGTCACGTTGATGCAGCCCAATACTGGGTTCATCCAGGACATACAAGACGCCCACTAGACCTGCGCCGATTTGGGTTGCGAGTCGAATTCGTTGTGCTTCGCCACCCGAAAGTGTCCCGCTTTCTCGGTCTAACGTAAGGTAGCCTAACCCCACATTGATCAGGAAACGCAGGCGCTCACGGATCTCCTTGAGAATCTCGTTAGCGATTTGGGCGTCTTGAGAGGACAACTGCAATGAATCAAAGAATTCATGCGCATCCGTGATCGACATTCGACAGACATCCACAATCGAGCGACCGCCCACATAGCAGGATAGCGACTCTGCCTTCAGACGCGCACCGTCACAGGCCTTACAATGCTGTCGACTCATATAGCCGTGCAGTCGCTGTCGCGTGAACTCGCTGTCTGTCTCCTCCAAGCGCCGCTCGAGATTGGGGATCACACCCTCAAACGGTTTTTCATAACGATGATGTGCCCCACCCCGCCAAAATCCGAATTCGATTTCCTCGTCTTCCGAGCCATACAAAAGCACCTGCTGAAACGCCTTTGGCAATTTGTTTAACGGCGTATTCATACTGACGCCGTAGTGTTTGGCGAGCGCGCGCAGCAAGCCCTTGTAGTAAATGATCAAACGACGCCCACCGCGGCGCCAGGCGTGCACCGCGCCGTCATCAAGCGAAAGAGAGGGATCGGGAATCACGAGTGATTCGTCGAACACGAGCATGGTGCCGAGCCCATGACAGACCGAACACGCGCCATATGGACTATTGAATGAGAAATGGCGCGGCGTCAGCGTGTCGAAACTCAGGCCACACGGAATACAGGCGTTCCGCTCCGAGTAGAGCGTCTCCTGCCACTCGTTTTTGCCCTTCTCGGTTAAGGCAATCAACACACCGTCCGCCGTGTGTAAGGCGGTCTCGACCGAATCGGTGAGTCGCGACCGCACCTTTTCGTCAATCATCAGACGATCAACCACCACTTCGATCGTGTGCACCTTCTTCTTGTCCAGTTTGGGTACGTCATCAACTTCGTAAATGCCGCCATCAACCCGAACACGCACATAGCCTTGCTTGCGCACCGAGGCCAGCACTTCTTCGTGCTCACCTTTGCGCCCTTGAACCATCGGCGCCAACAACATCAGGCGGGTTTTGGCCGGCAGACGAAGCAATTGATCAACGATTTCTTCGGCGCTTTGGCGCGTGATTGCTTGACCGCATTTGGGGCAATGTGCCTGACCGATATTGGCATACAGCAGACGCAGGTAGTCGTGAATCTCAGTCGTCGTTGCGACGATTGAGCGCGGATTCGACCCGGCCATCCGTTGCTCGATCGAAATCGCGGGAGAGAGCCCCTCGATGTAATCCACATCGGGTTTCTGCATCTGATCCAGAAACTGTCGGGCATAAGCCGAAAGACTCTCTACGTATTTGCGTTGCCCTTCGGCGTACAGCGTATCAAAGGCCAAGGAAGATTTGCCCGATCCGCTCAGGCCGGTAATCGTAGTCAATCGGTTGCGTGGAATCTCAACCGATATGTTCTTGAGGTTGTGTTCCCGAGCGCCTGCAACGACAATCCATTCCGTACTCATAAACGATATTCAGTCATCAATCGCTTCTCGGTTTCGCCTTCAACAATGGCAGCCCGGACTTCGACAAAAGGAACCAAGGAAGAATTGTGCAACTTTTTACGCAAAAGATTATCCATTTGGAAAATACCGGCGGAGTTATGCAACTCGACATCAATCCGTACAGGACGCTCTTCCCCCTTTTTGATATTCACGGCTTTCACCGCCAACGCGGATACAGAGTGAATATTAACTTGGCCGGAATCAAAGGGAATCCGCGAGCGCCCTTCCGTCATATCCAAGGCATCGCCCAGCTTTACGCAACCTGCTTCAATCGTCAGACAACGCTGATCGGAATTATGCGCAATAATGGCATGCAGCACTTCAGCGACCATCGCCGTCAATTGCGGTTCAGGGTAAATGGAGGCTAGCAATTGCCGCGCCTTCGGATAGGCAATGATCAAACTGTAGCGTTCATGGTCATCGCGATGAATGGATATACCGACATCATGCAATGCGGAAGCCAATACCACGATCACTTCGGCATCCTCCGTCGTCAAGCCGTGATCTTTCACCGCACTGGGAGTGACACCGCCGGAAATCAGCAACCGCAACACGCGCAGTGCCGCGTTCGTGATAATCCGAATGTGTACTTCGCCGTGATCGCTGATACCAAAACGATCCACAGCATTTACATTCGCGGATTTCCACAGTTGATTCAGCTCTGCATCGGAATCAATCAATTCAAGTAATCGTTTGAGCTTGTCGTTATCCTTTACGGGAACTTTTAAAGACATAATACCATCCTCAATAATCAATCATCACGTCGGTGTATCTTTCGGAACGGCCAACGTACCATTATGGAACTCAATCACATGGCCTTTCTCAAGCAGCCAAGTGAGCGGTTGCAAGACCTCCCCCATCTGTTCAGGATGCTCACTGGTACCGGGCCGAATACCCTCCAATAACTCGGTCCGGCGACAACCGGGATGCGCTTTCAGCCAGATCAGGATTTCGCGAATCACCTCAATTACGCGACTCGGATCAACGGGCTTTGGTTCTACGGCTGTCACGAAGAAAGAGCCGTCCGTTGTTTCGAACAAATGCAGCCCCATACGTCGAAATGCCCCTTTTAGGGCACGGACCAGGGTGACAGGGAAACGTTGTTCTCGCTGCCATGCAGCACGTAGAACACGAATGAAACGCTGATCGGACAAATCGCGACTGTTTTTACCCGAAATCACGCTACGATGAACGACTTTCACATTACGAGAAACGACCTGCTCAGCGACGTAGGCGCGCGCTGCAGCCAAGTCTATTGGCTCCGCGGGCTCTTCCGATTCTTCATTTTTCAAACGGTACACGGTATCTTGCCGACACTCGGTCTTCCATTGTTCCACCAGCTCCGGATCACGAATGGTTTCGATCTCCCGTCGATAAGCGTCAATCTGTATGTGGGGAAAACGGGTGCGATGCAGCTCGTCTAGCTTCTCATTGTAGCCGTGATAATTTGGTGGGCCCAACAACACACCACTCAGTCGGCAGCGCGCCACGCAGACGAAATTACCGGCTGGCGGCTCTTTCTCGACCGTCTCAGCATCGAATAGCTGGTTCAATGCTTCTTGAGCAACGGCTTGCTCGGCCGCTCCGCGCGACGTGAACACATGTCCCGAAAGCCTCGATTCGTACCACTCCAAGACATAGACTCCACCGGTCTTTTTATTCGCCTCAATCTTCACCAGATGCCACTCCGGCTTGTTAAGAAACATGTGAGCCAATTCAGGCAATGGGAACGCATGTTTGGCTGCACGGATGTCGCTCGCCATTGTGGCTAACCGGTCTTGTTCCGGCAGGAACGCCACTTGCACGGGTAAAGGTGGTTCAGGCTTTCTGTGCGGTGGCCGGCCACCGCGATCTTGTGGTCGCCCATCGTGTCGCGGCCCGCGATTCTGACGATCGGCAGTACGCGCATCGCCCCCGCGCCCTTCCGGACGGCGCTGTCCAGCACGCTGCGGCTGACGATCACCCGGCGATCTGCGCTCCCGGCGATCTCGACGATCCGCACCCCCAGGGCGACGATCGAAACGTCCCTGCTTTCGGCCCCGACGTTCGCTTGTTTCGCCGCTAAAATCACCGTACGGATCCTTGGCCGGCGGTTTCCGTGCCCAAGCAGGAACGAAATTTAAATCCAGCACCAGCGAGGATACGCCAGGCTCACGCGGTCCACCGGACTGCTCTTTTTTATCTTCGTTCTGCATAAGACACTCGTATTCTTCCTGTTTGGTCTGCTGGAGATTTGGTGTACTATAATCGACTCAGACAACAGATTGCACGCGATATCTACGTCGCACAGAATGGAACAAGCTAACGATGAATAAAGCCGACTCACAGGCTCCGCAAGAAGCCGAGAAATACTCTTCAGCCATCACGCTCTCCGATATGGAGATTTTCATCTTTCCTGAGCTGCTCTACAGCCTTTTGCTGGCCAACATCATGTCACCCCGCATCTGGGCTTGGCGCAGTCATCCATGGTTTGATGGCCTCGAAAAGATGAATCCGTACCGTCGCATTCTGCGACTCAAGCAGTTCATCATGGACCAGTACGAGTTCAACCTTGATCTCGACACGTGGGGCTTAACCGACAAAGAGCGTGAGCTAGCACGTTTTCGCGGCATCGTGGACGAAGATACGCTACGTCAAAGTAATGCGCTGTTCGGTTACGAGGGCGATAAGTATTATTTTGATATCGATATCCGCCGCCATTTCGGACTCGATAAGTACACCTCGGACATTATCCCCTACTGGAAGACCGAAACGATCGAAGCGATGGATGCCTTCCAGTTTCGAGAAGGCTATCGGCAAGGCGCGGGAGAATGCGTCTCACTTTCGACCTTGTATGCGGCCGCCCTCTTCGTCGTGGCAGGCATTCCACTAGAAGACATTTATCTGATTGCTACGCCGCTTCACTCACAGAACTTCGTGGATGTTAAAGAAGGGATTCTGACCAACAACCGTCGCATCGTCACCAAGAACATGTGGTTCAATGGCACCGAGCTTACATATAAAGCGCAGCGTGCGATCCGAAATGAGCAAATTACAATTGTGGCACATAACAGTGGCTACATCCATTCGGTCTATCCCGAAGCCTCTATTGCCCCCGACGCATACAAGCAATTTCAACAGCGTCTGAATGCGTTTCTCGTAACGGAAATTAACGCTGAAATCATGGCCAACTTCTTGCGGCAGGAGAGCCAGTTGCAAAGCTGCTTCCAAGTGATGGGCCAATGCCATGGCAAGACTCGATATATTCCGGCCGAGCGCCTTTATGCCTATGAGCACAATAGTCCCTACCGAGTCAGCGATCATACGCGTGACAAGCTCATCTGCGAGATTGACGAGGACGAATTCTATCCTGACCCCATACCGGGCCGGGTCGCCATGCATATGTTCGAGGACTTCTTCAAGAAAAACAAAATTAATTTATCTAAGCCTGAAGATCTTGAACGGTTACGCTCCCAATTCGTCTGCAATAATTCGCATAGCGATGAGATTTTGGAAAAATTGATCGATTTTTGCAGGATCGCGCCCAGATATCCGGATGCGGAGACGGCCAAGACATTCGTCACACGCCCACACATCGCGTTGACTCCCGACCTGGATCGACACGAAGTCATCGACTATCTGGAGTCCATTCGCTCTTCGCATCCGATCGCCGATTTAGCGTTCTACGCCTATCGTGATATGAATCGCTGCGACTGGGGCCCTTTCCTGAAGGCCGCGCTAGAGCGTAACCCTGTTTGTATCGAGAGCACACAATCGCTCGATGATAAGGCAGTGATTGATCGGCTTACACAACTGGAAGAGCATTCGATTTATGATGGGCCGCGTCTCGCGCAACCTGACGAGGTGTGGAATTTTCAGCGCGGTGATGGATTGGAGAAAGCATTGACACTGGCGACCATTTGGAAGAGCCGGCATCCGAACGACATCATTATTTTGAATGTATCGAATGACGTGGCCTCGTTGAAGTACGGCCATCAAGAGTCCACCTGGCCGACCAGCAAAGAACTGACGTACGAGGCCGTGTTGACCGGTGATGCATAAGATCGGCTTCCACTGCTTTTCGGTCCATTCTCCTCCGACATGACGGAGCACGTCCCTCCGCAATGCTTCTGCAGTAACTGGCTTTGCTTAAGGTGTACCGGAGGGGCAACCTTCCTAGGCTGTCTCAAAACCAGCTCGTCCCACCTCACAATAGTTAAGTCGCGTCCCAGTGTGGTAGGGCGAATCCTCTGGATGAGCCGTGAGCATGATCCGAGCGTGGGCAGATTCTGGTCTTGCACCTACTCCAGCGGCTCGGCGAGACCCGCCGGAGGACGGGCAGGCAGCCTCGCCTTACCGCTGTTTCATGGTATAGGTGAAGCGCACTCCAAAATCCAGGATGAGCCGGGGTTGTGAGACCCCCTCTTCCGCCTCCGCCAAGGCTACGGCGGATAGGCTGTGTTGCCCTGAGAATGTACAGAATCATTAAAGCAACTGGGATGAGAGCCACTATAGTTTTTTTGCCTTCGCAAGTCCCAGTCGGCTTTGATGCAAATGGCTGATCGCCAAGGCCAGTGCATCGGCGGCGTCGTCGGGTGGCTCTTCGTCGAGCGATAGCAACACCTTGATCATGCGTGCAATTTGTTCCTTGTGGGCATTGCCATTGCCCACCACGGCCTGCTTCACGGATCTGGGGGAATACTCAAAGATTTCAAGCTTGTGCAAAGCGCATACGGCCAGCACAACTCCGCGCGCTTGCCCTAAGGTCACAGCGGTACGAACATTTTTGCTGAAAAAGATCCCTTCAATCGCAACGACATCGGGTTTATCCCGCAGGATAAATTGCTCCATCTCGCGGTATAGATGCGCCAACGATTCACTGTGCGAGCGCGAAGCAGGGTTCCGGATTCGATCCCAGCTAATACACTGGTAGGAAGAGCCGCGGGCTTCGACCACACCTACGCCGGAAGATCGTAGCGACGTATCAACGCCCAATACGCGTTGATCAGGCATCCTCGTCCTTTTCAATCGCCTCTAAGAGCTCATCGGAGATATCAAAATTTGAGTAGACGTTCTGAACATCATCCAAATCTTCGAGCATTTCGACAAAGCGCAGCAAGGCCTTCGCTTGCGCCAAATCCGTAACGGGCATGTAACTCTCCGGCAGTAGCGTGAGATCGGAATTTTGCACCGGGATCTCTTTCGACTCCAGCGCCCCTAACACTTCGGTGTAGGCTGAAGGATCCGTGATGATCTGGAAATAGTCGCCCTCGTTGGTCAACTCTTCTGCACCGCTTTCGAGGGCAAGTTCCAGCAGCTCATCCTCCTTCGCCGCCTCGGTCGAGACTTCGATCAAGCCCTTGCGATTAAAGGTACGCGTCACACTGCCCTGTCCAGCGAGGCTGCCGTTATTTTTTGTGAATGCATGCCGGATGTCAGCGGCTGAACGATTCCGGTTATCGGTTAAAGCTTGAGCAATAATGGCGATGCCGCCAGCGGCATAGCCCTCATACATGATCTCCTCCATTTGCTCGCCTTCGAGCTCACCGGTGCCCTTCTTGATCGCCCGATCGATATTGTCTGCCGGCATGTTTACAGATCGAGCCTTCTGCACGAGCGTGCGCAAGGTGATGTTAGCGGCCGGATCACCACCGCCTTGACGCGCGGCAACGGTCATTTCCTTGGCGATCTTGCTGAATACCTTACCGCGCTTTGCGTCCGCAGCCGCCTTCTTGTGCTTAATCGTTGACCATTTGCTATGTCCACTCATATCCGACCTCTCTATCCCAGCAAGAGTCGAGGCAGATCGTACTGACCTGCCTCGCTCAGCGAATCATTGGATGTTCTTACTCGTCTTCTTCTTCATGCTGCTTGGCTTCAGCCATCACCTTTTGCGCGATGTTCGCGGGTACAACCTCATAGCGGGCATAGGCCATCTCAAAACTACCGCGACCACCCGTCATACTGCGCAATTCAGAGGAGTAACGGAAGATCTCTGCTTGCGGCACCTCAGCGGTGACCACTTGCATACCGTCGCCACTCTCCACGCCCATGATGCGTCCACGCTTGTGATTCAAGTCGCCGGTAATATCGCCCATGAACTGATCTGGAATCGTCACGGTCAGCTTCATAATGGGCTCGAGCAGCACGGGCTTGGCTTTACTCATACCGTCACGCAGTGCGCGCGCACCGGCAATCTTGAATGCCACTTCAGAGGAGTCCACATCATGATACGACCCATCGTAAACCGTAATCTTGACGTTCATTACAGGGTATCCTGCTACGGCACCTCGTAAGAGCCCCTCCTGCAATCCTTTCTGTACCGCCGGCATAAAATTGCCGGGAATCACACCGCCGACAATCGCGTTTACAAACCACTCTTCATCGGACGGATCACGCGGGGCGACCCGCAGATACACTTCGCCATATTGGCCGCGACCACCGGATTGCTTCTTATGCTTGTGATGCCCTTCGCCTTGCGCGGTGATGGTCTCACGATAAGCCACGCGCGGTGTGTGCAGCTCAACCTCGACATGATTACGTTCTTTCATACGCTCGACGGCCGCCTCCAATTGCTGGTCGCCTAAGCCAGAAAGGATCATCTCATGGGTTTCACTGTTGCGTTCCGTATGAATGGTCGGATCTTCGTCCGCCACACGATGCAAAGCGGTCGCCAACTTATCTTCGTCACCCTGTTTCTTGGCCGTGACAGAGTAGAAGGTGGTGGCGGAAGGGAATTCAATCGTATTGAAGTGAATCTCACTACCCACCGCGCAGAGTGAATCGTTCAACTCCGTCGCCTTCAATTTTGGAATCGCCACGATATCACCGGCATGTGCAACGTCGATCTCCTCCTGTTTCTTGCCGTTGATGATCATCAAGTGACCAACTTTTTCCTTCTGACCTTTCGTCGCATTATAAATTTCCTGACCTTTTTTAAGGCTCCCGCCATAAACACGTACGAAGGATACCTGCCCCGTGAACGGATCATTCAGGGAACGCCAGACAAATCCTGAAAACGGCGCATCTGGATTCACATCAACGACCGAACCGTCCTTGTCCTTGACGGGGCGTTCCGGCGGTGAGGGCAGTAATAACGAGATGCCTTCCAGTAATTCCTCCAAGCCCAAATTAGTTTTAGACGAAACAGCAAAAACGGGGATCAAGTTGCCATCGTGCACGGCGCCATGTAGGCCGGCAGCAATTTCTTCCGCTGATAAATCCTCGCCACCAAGATATTTTTCAATTAGGGCGTCGTCAGTTTCCGCGGCGTACTCAACCAGTGCCCCTTTCATTTCCTTGGCGCGATCAGCGATGTCCGCCGGGATTTCTTTAGCGGCCATGACGTCGATCACACTCTTGTGATCCAGCGTGGGAATAACGACCGGCACACATTGTGCGCCCCACAAGCCTTGGATGGCTTCCAAGGCCCCATAGAAATCGGCATTCTCTTTATCGATGCCGGTCACCACGATCGCACGCGGCAATCCAGCCAGCTCGCAGTTTTTCCATGCACGGTGTGTACCAACCTGCACGCCAGAAACGGCATCAACGACAATCACTCCACCATCGGACACGGCCGTGGCTGATAAGACTTGGCCATAGAAATCAGCATATCCAGGGGTGTCCAGAGCAACCAACTCCATGTCGCGACCGCCCTTGGTCTTATAGACCAAATCGAAAGATGTCGCCCACATCGAGATCTGACGTGATTTTTCCTCGTCGGTCCAATCGGAAGCGCTGGTGCCGTTATCGGGAGAGCCTTGACGATCTGTAACCCCCAGCTTGAAGAGAATGGCATCGAGCAAAGCCGTCTTGCCCGAACCGGTATGCCCCAATAAAGCGAAATTGCGGACGTTGGTGATCTCGATATTCTTCATCAGCTGTGCCTCTCCCTCGTCATTATGGTACGTCTAATTACGCTTCAGCGGCGTACCGGTGAGAGTCCACAAGGAACGCCGACAAAAGCACGTGAAATGGTTGCTGTGACGATGATCACGTCACAGCGTCCGAGTGCCTCATTGATACGACACTTAAGGGCGTTTGACAACGAGAAAGCCGTTTATGAGCCTTCGGTCAACTATGAAGAAATGCATCAGGGAAAGCCCCATCGAGGTTCCTCGAGTGGACGGTTAGAGGGACCGGGGTCGGACCACAGGTTTCTCCAGAACATCAACGGTTTGCGACTGCGAAACGGCATGATTATGGGCTTAGAGGCGCCTTTTGAGGGTGGTTTAAGGCTCTAAGGGCTGAGAATGTGACGAGCCGGACGGATGGGAATGGGCACCAATGCTTTTCCAACGATTGGAAAACGGCCCGAAAATTTTTCCAACGATTGGAAAAAGTGCGGGAAAAAGTTCCAACGATTGGAAAACTCACCTAAAAAGTTTCCAATGATTGGAAAATGGCGAAAAGTTTCTCCCAATGATTGGAGACGTATCTTTTGCGCTGCGGGCGGGGCATGTTTCGGCTGGCGGTTGTCTTCGCGGACAGTTAGCTGTTGGTTGGGATTGAGATGTCTCGACAGGCTCGACATGACTGCGTTTTTTGATGTCGCTCCATTGGCGCGGCTTGCTGAGCTTGCTCTCTGTTGCGTGATGGGATCGGTAGGGCGAGGCTGCCTGCCCGTCCTCCGGCGGGTCTCGCCGAGCCGCTGGAGCAGGCGCAAGCACAGGGTCAGCACGGGTGCAGATCATGCTCACGGCTCATCCAGAGGATTCGCCCTACCAAATTTGGACGTGACCCACATTTTTTGCCGCACTGCGGATGGTTTTGAGACAGCCTCTCCCATCGAGCCGTTGGAAAGAGTGCGGGATGATGACCGAACCTGGCGCCGCGAAGCACCTGCTCGGCGGAAGCGGGTCGAGTAAGTGTGGAGATGAAGTGTTCCCGTGAAGCGGGCGGGTGGCCCCTGCCCCGCCAGCGTCTTTACAGCCACTGTTTCTTGTCGGCTTGCTTCAGCTTTTCGACCAGTTTCTTGACGTCTTGGGCCCGGTCTCGAGGACAGATCAAGGTGGCGTCATCCGCCTGGACGACAATCAAATCAGACACACCGATTAAGGCGGTTAGCCGCCCTTTCGAATAGACGATATTCTGATTGGCATCGACTGTCTCACTATCCCCAATCGACACATTCCCCTCGGCATCGGCATCAAAGTGATTATCGAGCGCCGGCCAAGCGCCAACGTCATCCCAGGCAAACGTGCCGCGCACCATTAGGATATTGTCGGCCTTCTCCATCAGTGCGTAATCAATCGAGATCTTCTCAAGATCAGCATACGCATCGCGCAACGCATCCGAAAAAGCTTCCGTGTGTGCGACGGGCGTAAGGTCGTCAATTAGGCTTTTTAGTGGGAGCCGATGACGCTCCAAGGCGTTTTCGATGGCGCGGACCGACCAAATGAACATGCCGGAATTCCAGCAGAAACGGCCTGACTCCAAATACGTTTGTGCCGTTTCGGCATCGGGCTTCTCAACGAAGCGGATCGCCTTCAGGAACGTGACCGCTTCGATTTCGGCATCCACATCCGCCGCTTCAATGTAGCCGTAGCCTGTGCTGGGTTCGGTGGGCTGGATGCCGATCGTAATCAGGACGTCGCGCTGCTGCGCAAGCAAAAGACTTTGCTTCAGCGTGTTGCGATAGATATCCAAATCACCGATGACATGATCAGCGGTCAGAATACAAAAGGATGCATCAGGATCTTTAGCTTTGACTAACGCTGCCCCTAACGCGGCGGCTGCTGCGGTATCGCGTCCAACCGGCTCACCAATAATGTTTTCCAGCGGTAGTTGAGGAGCAGCGGCTTGCGATGCCTCCACCAAGTCCTGATTGGTAATGACATACACGCGCTCTGGCGGGATGAGGCCTTCGAGCCGATCCACGGCCTGCGCCAGGAGCGTCGCATCGCCTACCAGTGAAAGCAATTGTTTGGGACGCTGGGTACGACTGAGCGGCCAAAACCGTTCACCACGTCCACCAGCCAAAATTACTGCATACATTCGATCCATCATATTCCTCACTTTTTGACGGCACTAACCATTTCCGCCAGCCATTCCCCGACTTGCTTCAATGCGCTGGGCGAACGGCCCGCTTCATGCAGCCGCTGAACGATCGCACTGCCGACTACAATCGCATCCGCCCCGCGCGACGCGGTCTTGGCCTGTTTGGGATTCGAGATACCAAAGCCCAGCGCCAGCGGCACATCGGTCACAGAGCGAGCCCGCTTGAGCAAATCGGTCGCCTCCGAAGCCAGTTTGGTTTGCATTCCCGTGACGCCAGTCCGCGAGACGGCGTAAACGAAGCCGCTGGCATGCCGAACAATGGACTGGATCCGTTGCGTCGACGTAGTCGGCGTGATCAGGGGAATATAGTTCAGCCCTGCCGAGTGCAATTGGTCTGCATAACTGCCGGTTTCTTCTGCGGGCAGATCCAAGATCAACATGCCGTCAATGCCGACCTTGCCCGCTCGACGAATCGCGCGCTCAAAGCCGGGCGCATACAGCAAATTCATGTAGCAGTAGCACATCACCGGGATCGCACTGGTCTCGCGCAACATTTTCACCATGTCAAAAATGCCGTTCAACGTGGTACCCGACTCCAAAGCACGCATCGCCGATTCTTGATTTACGCGCCCATCGGCTAAGGGATCAGAGAACGGGATGCCCAACTCCACAATGTCCACACCAGCGTTTTCCAGCAGCTTAATGTGCTTGAGCGTTTGTTCCAAATCCGGGTCACCGGCGGTGATATAGGCAATGAATCCCTTTTGTTTCTGCCTTTTTAAGTCTGTAAAGCATTGGTCAATTCGTGTCTGCATTGATCTATTCTTTCCGATTCAATTCATAAATGCGACCTAACCCATACAAGGTGAGATCACGATCATAGTAAAGCGGTAATTCCATCCCCTTTAGCACCCAACGCGCGTATCCCCCCGTCGCACATAGCGTGACGCGTTGATAGCGGAGCCGACGCATCAAATGGAGGCAGATCTCTTTTACCATACCACGGTAACCGTGCAATGCCCCTAATCGCATCGCCTGCTCGGTCGTTTTGCCCACGGCTTGGCGAATTGGCATCAATTCGACCGGGGGAAGCAATGAAGTCTTTTCGGCCAGATAGGACAGCATCAAATCGGGTCCCGGCGCAATGACACCACCGGTGTAGCCCTTACGCGGTTGAATAATGTCAAAGGTCGTGGCCGTACCGATATCAATCACAATGATCGGAATCTCATAGCGCGCGACGGCACCGGCCACATTGGCTAACCGATCTTGCCCAATACGCTCAGGTTGCGGGTATGTGATCGCTGCGCCTAACTGCAACTGGTGATTCACGAGCAACGGCTCTACGCCCGATAAACGATGTGTCAACTTCAGGAACTTATCGTTGACTTTCGGGACCACGGAAGCGACTACCACGCCGCGCGGGTTTTGCTGTGCGCGCCAACTCTTCAGTAAATCACGCAATGCCGCGCCATTCAGTTCGGCCGTCGGGATTCGTTCACGCTTCACAATCCGACCCGATGTATACCAGCCCAATGAAGTGCTGGAATTACCCACATCAATGACCCAAACGGGGAGCTGCGCCATCCGAGCAGTGACAGGTCGCTTCCTCATTGAACGGTTTCATCCCAATCCATCGCACAATCGAAGGCATCGATGGAGTGCGTCAATGCACCGATCGACAACGCCGTAGGGCCCGCCTCCGCATAGGCGCGGACGGTATCCAAGGTGATGCCACCGGACACCTCAGTCTTAATCTGATCCCCACATCGTTGCACGCAGTCTCTGACTTGGTCAGGCGTCATGTTGTCCAGCAGGACCCAGTCGGGCCGTGCTGACAACACATCGTCGAGTTGTTCCGGATGATCAATTTCGATTTGGATCGGAATTTCGGGGAAGCGCGCGCGAGCCGCTTGGATAGCTCCTGCGATCGAGCGTCCTTCACCCGACATCCAGTACGCTAAGTGATTGTCTTTGATCATCACGCGATCATAAAGCCCCATGCGATGATTCTGTCCCCCTCCACAGCGCACGGCATATTTATCGAGCAGCCGCCAACCGGGCGCCGTTTTGCGCGTATCGAGAATCATGACGGGCAAGTCGTTGATCCGCTCGCGATAAGTGGCTGTGCGTGTCGCAATCCCGCTTAACCGCTGCACAAAATTCAGCGCCACGCGCTCGGCCGAAAGGAGTGCACGCGCCTTTCCGCGAACCTGCAGAATCTGTTCACCCGACGTAATGTGGGCGCCATCACCAGCACAAATCTTTACCGTAGCGAGCGGATCGAGCTGACGAAAGACAGCTGAGGCAATATGCACACCGCACAAAACGCCCTCCTCGCGGGCGATCAGAGAGGCCGCCGCTTTTGCGCTTTCGGGAACCAGCGACAGCGTAGTGACGTCGCCTGTCCCTAAATCCTCCGTCAACGCCATCTGAATCAAGCGCTCAGCCGCGCTAACACTTTGCTCGATACGTTCCATCATTCCGCCCTGGAGGGTGAAAGGTGATGCGCACTGACAGCAACCAACCCGCTGCTGCGATCGCGCCACCGTTGCATCAACCAAACGCCATCACCATCGAATTGCGTGGCAGGAACTTCTTCAAAAAAAAATTCCAGGCCGCGTCGATCAATCTCTCGAGCACTGCCCTGCGGTTGTTGTGCGGAAGCAATCATGATCTGAGCTGCAGTACGGCGCGCAGCATCTCCGCGCGATTCGGATCGGAGTGCACTAAAAACGGATTGGCCAGCTGCGATCCCCAGAAAGGCCAAAATAAATAAGGCCACCAATACCTCAATCAGGCTAAAGCCATGCTGCTTCATAACTGCGCGCTAGAAATCTCGGCTGCTGTGCCGGTTCCGCCCGGTTGGCCATCGCTACCATACGAGATGATTTCGAATGGCTCCCCCGCTCGGCCCGGAGAGAGATAAATGAAAGGATTGCCCCACGGATCGTCCGGCACGCGCGCACGCCCTAAATAGCCGCCCGCCGGGAAATCACGCGGAACAGGAGAAATTGTGGGGCGCTCAACCAGCGCCTGTAGCCCCTGCGCCTGGGTGGGATAACGCCCGTGATCGATATAGAACGACTGCAGCGCTTGCTCCAGCACGCTAATTTGTAGTTTGGCCGTATCCACGCGCGATTCAGACTGATGGCGAATCACATTAATGGTCACGATACTGGCCAAGCCCATCACAATAACCAGTACCACCAAAACTTCGATTAGGGTGAAGCCTCGGCGCTGTAAATCATCCCCAGCATTTATATGTTTCAGATCGCTCACGTCGTCTCCATGTCTGATCATCCAGCGGATGAACCTGAAAGAAACCAATCGACTGTCCGCTGTAACCCTTCATCAAACGGTACGCTGGGTTTCCAGCCAAGCAACTCACGCGCGCGCTGCGAGTCGGCTTGCGAATCACGTACGTCGCCGGCCCGCGGCGCACTGTGAACCGGTTGTACGTCCGCCCCCATCAGCTTAGCGATCCGGCCAGCCAATTCATTAATCGAGGTGCGATAGCCCCACGCAATATTGTAGACCCCACCCGCTGCTTCGTCCGGCGCATCTAAGCAACAGAGATTGCCGGCCACGACATCCTCGACAAAGGTAAAGTCGCGCGTCTGTTCTCCGTCACCATGGATGGTGGGTGCATTACCTTCTTTGAAAGCACGAACAAACAGTGGGATGACCGCAGCATAGTCGGACGCTGGATCTTGTCGCGGGCCAAAAACATTAAAATAGCGTAGGGCATAGGTCTTCAGCCCATACAGCTGATGAAAGATACGCAGATAATGTTCACCCGCTAGTTTCGAAAAAGCATAAGGCGAAAGCGGGCGCGGCAACATATCCTCGCGCTTTGGCAACTCTTCGGTGTCCCCGTAAACCGAGGAAGATGAGCTGAACACCAGTCGCTCTACACCGGCATCTCGGGCAGCAAGCAATAAACGCAAGGTACCCGTCACATTGACTTCATTCGTTGACCAGGGATCTTCTACACTGCGCTGGACAGACGGTAACGCACCAAAGTGCAGTATATGGCGGACGCCGGACACCGCTTTCTTGACGGCTTCATCATCGCGCAAGTCACCTTCGACCAATTCAACATCGGCTTGAATGTCTTTGAAGTTCTCGCGACGGCCCGTCGAGAAATTATCCAGTATGCGGACGCTTTGACCGCGCGCTAACAATGCGCGCACAGCGGTTCCGCCAATAAAGCCTGCTCCACCTGTTACCAAACAATCCACAAAACACTCCCTCTTCACTTAAACTGTTATTTATCGTCCAATCCGTAGCTCCGAATCGGGAAAGGCGAGCAAGGTGACCTGAGCCCATGCGCGCCACTCGGTATCATCTTCGCCGTCGGCCCGACCGCGCACGCCCAAGGCAAGTTTGGTGCAATCGAAGCGTCGCTGAACCATGTAGGATTGCTCTTCCAGGTCGCTCTCCTCAATGTCATAGCGCCAGTAGGCGCGGTAGGACCAGCGACCGCGCGGGAATAAGACCACCTCGGGCTGCACGGTCTGGCGCCGATCGCGGTTATAGCGGTATTCGACCGAGAAACGACTACGGTCACGGGCATATAAATGCAACTGCGTATTAAAGAGGCGCATTTCGTTCTCGTACCAATCGTAGGCCCCGTCGAAATCGACATGAATCCAATCGGCTAAACGCAAACGTGCATCAAAGAAGAAATCATCGAAATCATTCTCGTCCTCGTCTGGATCAATTCGGAAAATCGTAAATGTGTTGATGTCAATAAAGTCATGAATCCGCGTACGACGTCCTGCTTGCTGCATAGCTTCTTCTTCGTCCTCCACGTCAATGCTCAAGTCGAAATCATCCAGAATGCGTCGGGCATCTTGTGTCGGGCGCCCACCAGTGCGGCGGGTCTGCAATTTGTTACGAATACCGAAACGAATCTCATGTCGCTCATCCAGCGCATCAATTCGATCAAATTGGTAGAGATCGCCGGGCACTTCGGACGGTTCAGGAACCAACGTATAGCGAGCGTAAGGTTCAGCGATATGCCTGAGGCCGCTGCCCAAATAATTGGGACGCTCGTTGATCACGCGGAATGCTTTAAAGGAAGTGTCGATGCCAAACTCGAATAGGCTACGAAATACCGCGCCGCCATCGGATATTTCGACGCGCTCCGTTTCCTCAAATAGTACCACGCCATCTTCGTCGACCAAGGGGTCGCCATCCTCATCGAATAGCGGCTCGACGTCGATGAAAACGATTGGATCGGGTGTCGCCGAGTACCAGGTGCCACGATATGCGACGCTCGGCACAACGGACAGAAACCCGAAATGACGCATGGGATACAGCACGCGATGCAGCGAATCGACGCGAACGGAATCATAGTCTTCACGATCACCCTGTTCGGGGAAGACTCTCTCCAGATAACTACCACGATGTTCGCTCTCGTAAAAGAATCCGCTGGTGCCCAACTCGAAGCGATTGATGTCCAGTGAGAGTTCGGGCAAGCGATTGACGTTTTCAAAGAAGTCGTTAAGTCGGAAGTTAAACAACAGACCGGCGGTGTAGCGATTATCTCGTCGGATAAGCGCAACGCGGTTTTCCGGCTGAACCCCGCGACGAAATTCCCGGTCAAAGAAGTCCTCCAGAATAAAGGGGTCACTGACATAATTGACATCCGACATGAAGTAATTGCGATCGCCCACAGCTTGCCCATGCCGCAGCCCAATCCAATAGCGATCCGAATCGACCAACCCCTCGCGGACGCGACGCTGGCTTTCGGAGCGAATGGGCCGATCATCATTGATGTAGTAGGCCTGAAAACGACCTTGCGCATTGTTTTCAGGCAAACGCCAGCGTACGCGCTGGCCAACACCAACACCACGCTTGGCACGATAGTCTAGCTGAGTGGAGGCTTTAACGTCCGGCGTTGGATACCAATTGTAGGCCGTGAGCACGAACGGCCCCATTCGGCTGCTGTATCCCGGCATGATCTCAAAGTTGCTGTCTCGTTCAAAATCCTTCTTGAGGTAGGGCGTATAAAAAATCGGCACGCCGTAAAGATGCGCAACCACGTGGCGCGCACGCAGCACAGAGCCGTCTGTGATTGTCGCCTGGCGAGCGCGCAAGGTGAACTCTTGGCGTTGATCACCACTGCATGTAGTCAAACGGGCGCTGCGTAAATGAATGACATCACGCCCGACTTGTTGCGACTCTCGGGCGCTAATATAGAAGGGATCGGTGAACAAGAGGAAGTCGCCGAAATCGCCCTCTCGTGTTCGAAAATTATAGGCTAGTTCTTCCCCTTCCCATAATCGATCACCGCGCTGAAAGAATACATCGCCGCGTGCCTTCGCCTCTCGAGTCTCTGTATGGACTTCAATGTAGTCGGCACGAAGTTCGTCACCGAACTGAGTCACCACCACGTTGCCGACCCCAATCATCAGCTGTCGATCGGCATCAAACTCGAGCCGATCGGCGGAGATGTCGATGCGATCCTCAGGGGGCTCAGGCACCGTTTCGACTTCGTCTGCTGGCTCCGCTGGCGCGGGTCGCTGGGCGGGTGCGGGGCGGGGCGCAGGCTCGCGCTCACGGGGTGCAGCAGTCTCAGGGGGCGTAGGGCTGGGCTCGCGCGGCGCTTCACGAACGGGTACTGGATCAGTAATGACCGGCACAGCACGTTCGGATCGATCGGTTCGATCACCTCGATCCCGACGAATATATTGGGCTTCAGCAACAGTCAGCGGGGTGAGTACACCCAATAGACATATCACGCGGATGATTCGAACAGATAAAGACATTTGCACCTTGAGGAATCGCATACAATACCGGGGCGGAAACTACCATAGGCCCATAGTTCAGCCAAGCGATATTATCGGATGGGCGACCAACTGCGCGAAGATATCGGCTGCGCTAAGGCCATAAAGACAGGCATGATCCTGTTCTTTGCGCAGGCACTGTCGGGAATGACACGGGACACAGGTCAGATCGGATCGTTGCACGACATGGGTGCGCCTCCCGAAAGGTCCCGTGCGACGGGGATCGGTTGGCCCAAATAGCGCGAGTACGGGCACATCCAGCGCGGCGGCCATATGCATCGGGCCGGAATCAACCGTGACCAGCAAATCCAGCGATTGAATGATGCTACCGAGTTCGACCAGATTGGTGGCACCACAGTGGTTGGTTACGGTATGCTTTGCAGCGAGTGATTGAACGAGTTGCTCCGATTCAGCTTTATCCGCCGGACTTCCCAAAAGATGCGCCGTCCCACCCCATTGTTTCTGAATCAGTGGAATCAGCTCCTCAAAGAGCGCGGGCTGGATATTTTTGGTCGGCCATCGCGAGCGCGACACAAAGCCGACATGTGGCCCTTCCCCCGACAGATTCAGCGCGGGAAAAGCAACGGGGAACGTTGGCTGCTCAGATATCGGTGCGGCGAAATGGCGGGCGATATCGAGCGCCTCATCGACCGCGTGACGGCGTTCGTTCCCTTTAGCATCAGGACGCTCTTGGTAGGCCCACCGAGCCCCCTCACGCGCATAGGTTGGGCCGATGCGCTGGCGCGTACGCGCCAACCGCGTGACCAAAGCACTTTTCAGCAGACCTTGGAAATCAAACACGTAGTCATAACGACGCTGTCGCAATTGCAGAATCCACTCGTGAGCCGAGCGCAGTGCGGCGCGACGGGGATAGACTAACACCTCATCCACATCGCTAAAACAGCCGACCAAATCGCGGTACTCCGGTTGGGTAATCCAGTCGATCTGCAGCCCGAGATGTTCTTTCAGCGCTCGCACAGCGGGCAATGGATGGAAGATGTCCCCTAAAGAACTTAGCTTGACCACCAACGCTCGTGCCGGAGTGGACATATCCGCCTATGCCGATTGATTCGTCGCGGCCTCAATCAACTTCAGCATGACCGCATTCTGTGCGTGCAAGCGATTCTCAGCCTGATCGAAAACGACAGATTGCGGTCCATCAATGACACCGGCTGTTTGCTCATAGCCGCGCATGGCCGGCAAACAGTTCATGAAGATGGCCTCGGGACCGGCCGCAGCCATGAGCGCTTCGTTGACCTGGTAGGGCGTAAATAGTTCTACGCGCTCCTGTAATTGGTCTTTGGGAATGTGATAACTCATCCAGGAGTCGGTATAGACGACGTCGGCCGCCTGCGCCGCCTCTTCAGCGTCGCTGGTCACGGTCACTTCTGTTCCTGCCGCTTTGGCCCAGCGCTGCGCAATTTCAACGACCTCGGGTTGAGGCGCGTACTCGGCGCCGGCCGGACAGCCAACGGCAACATTCATACCAGCCATGCTGCAGCCGATCATCAACGAATGCGTAACATTGTTATTGCTGTCACCGAAATAAGCCAACTTCAACCCACGCAGGTCGCCCTTCTTTTCACGAATCGTCAGTAAATCAGCAAGGATTTGGCAAGGATGCGCTAAATCGGTTAGGGCATTGATAATCGGAACAGAGGCATGTTGTGCGAGCTCTTCGATGTCGCTGTGCTTGAAGAGCCGAGCCATGACGATATCAACATAGCGACTGAATGTTTTGGCGGTGTCATGCAAGGTTTCTTTGCCTGCGCCCATTGGTGAGGTGCTGGTATCGTAATAGATCGCGTGCCCGCCCATTCGCGTCATACCGGTCTCGAACGAGAGCCGGGTACGTAAGCTGGGTTTTTCAAAGATCATCAGTAGCGTGCGACGCTGCATCGCGTTGGCATACTGATCAGGCGCACGCTTAATGTCAGCGGCCAGCTCCAAGGTCGCCTCGATCAAGTCGGGCGTCCAATCATCTAAGGTCAGTAAGTGGCGCATACGTGAAAATGTCCTTTCTATGCCATTGATCCGGAGGCGACGCGACGATCCGTCCAGCAGATCTTATGAATAAACTTAATTTTTGAAGCGACCGCATCAACCAGAATTTCCGGCACCGTATCGAGCAGCCCCATGGTGCGACTCATTTCATTTAATGCGATGCCGAGCTGTTGATACTGCGTCATCATACTACTCATGTCATCCAGATTAAACGCTTGCGGCGCTAGAAGCCCGATGTGCGTCGCGGTCTCCAAGGCGCTGACCATATCCAGAAACACCGCAAAGGTCTCCGCCCAATCTTCCCACGGATGCATGGATGCGTAGGCCGTGACAAAGGATCGCGGCCAATCTGGACGCGGACCACGCGAATGATAGAGGTCCAACGCTTCGCTGTATGAGGGTTTAAACGGGTCGCCAAACTCACGCCTGAAAATCTCTTCGTTTTGCCCCTTGATCAAGACATCCCAATAGTAATGTCCGATCTCATGACGGAAATGGCCTATCAGCGTCCGATGCGCCTCGCCCATATCTACGCGCAGTCGCTCTCGTTCCACTTCATCAGCTTCACGAATATTAATGGTGATTTTGCCATTTGCATGGCCCGTGTACACGCGCTCCTCATTCCCCATGTAGCGCCAAAAGTCCTGACTGGGAATAATGTCCGCCTTGAAGTCGAACGACAGCGGCGGATTGGTTCCTTCCATTGCCGTGCCGTGCGGCAAGCCCAGCAGCTCAAGGTCATAGAATAAACGACGCTTCGCCGCCTCAAGGCGATACCACTTGTCTAAATTGCCCGGTACCGACAAATCAGGAATGGTTTGATTGTAACGACAACAATCACAAAAGTTGGACGGCTCAATACCATTTTCCGGCACAACAATGCAGCGATTACACACATTGTACTCGGCATAATTCGCACATTTTTTAAGCAGAACTTTGCACGAAGGATTGGCGCACCGATACGTGCCATCACTTAAGGCATTCAGCGGCGTGATGGACTTACAGGACGGACAATAGCCCAGTTCTGCGCCGCATTTGATGCACTGGCTATTCTCAAAAAAGAGCGTTTGCCCGCAATTACATGAAAAGGTTCTCATAACGACAAAATCTGCCAGCTACGGGCAGAAATTGCCAGTGTACCTGCCACCACTCGCTGCCCTGAATTGTACCACAGGTCTTTTCCAGCTGGCGAGGAGGGATATTGGATGTCCTTGTCGGACATGTTGAATAGCGCAAGTATCTTTTGCTTCTTGTGGGTGCGTATGAGACCAAGTAAACGAGGCCGCCCCGTTGCAAACCATTCAAATGCGCCGCGGCGCAATGCGATGTGATCATGCCGCAAGCGGATGGCTTGCTGGAAAAACGCAAACAACTCGTGATCCGGCGCGCGCGGCGTGGGGTGATCGAGCGGCTTGCCGCCGGGCCCATGCGACTCGGCCTCATAACGGATATCGTCCCAGAACATCGGTTGCCGATTGTCCGGATCATTTGCGCCCCACATTCCGACCTCATCACCGTAGTAGATCATAGGTGCGCCGGGATAAATCATTTGAAAAATCACGAGCTGGCGCAGGGCCTGCCATGCTGCGGGTCCCGGACGCGCGGCACGAAAGGTCGGTGATTGCTTCACCCGCGCAACATGGAAGTAATCCTCCCAATCCTTAATCGGCAATTGACTATTCTCCAGCATCGAAACGATCCGCCCTACGTCGTGTGAACCAAGCAGATTCTGCAGGACTGGCGTGACAGGTTCGGGATACGCTGCACGCAAACGGTCCAGTCGCTTTTTGAAGGTAGACATTGGAAGCGGCTTTTCTTGCGGCCTGAAGTAGGCAGCTGATGGATAAAGCCACATATAGTTCATTACCGCATCGAATTGATCGCCTTGCACGTAGTCGCGCCCGTCCGCCACGATTTCCGCTGTCACGTAGGCTTCCGGATTGATCGATTTCACGTGTTTGCGCCAAGCCTGCCAAAATCCGTGAGGGACACAGAACGCAACGTCCAAGCGCCAACCATCGATGCCCTTGCTTAAGTCCCCATTGCCTTCCGGATCCATCCAGCGCTTGGTAATGTCGAACACGTATTGGCGTACCGGCGGGATCAAATCATCTTTGGTCCGATTGAATTCCGGTAACGAATGGTGTCCAAACCAACCATCATATACGGGGCTACCGTCCGGATTCCATTTCTTGATCATATACCAATCGGCATAACGCGACGCGCGTCCATGCCTCAAAATGTCATCGAAGGCGAAGAATTCGCGACCGGTATGGTTGAAGACACCGTCGAGGATGATACGCATACCGCGGTTGTGCACTTCGCGGATCAAATCCAACAAACAGCGATCCGCCGCCGTCCAGATCCAGCTTGCGGGATCCTCCGTTTCTTTAGCTGCGGCCAGCGCTTTGAGGTCCCCTGCCCGATCCGGCCCGAAGGTGGGGTCAACGTGGTGAAAGGTTGCACCGTCATATTTATGCATCGAGCGCGCTGTAAATACGGGATTCAGATAGAGCGCATTCACGCCCAGCTCTTGCAGATAATCTAGCTTTTCAATGATCCCGACCAAGTCGCCACCGTAGCGACGGGCAAAGATCGCATATTTTTGCCCATGATCCTTCACCCACGTATCCGGCGCATACCAGTCACGCCCCCACGGCGTCACCTTCCAACCCGGAACCTTGTAATCGGTGATGTCGGTGCGACGCGGATTGCTGGCGGGACACCCGTTACGGAAACGCTCAGGAAAAATTTGATACCAAACCGCATCCTGCGCCCAATCCGGAACAACGCATTTGATCTTTTGCTGTTTTAGTTTGCCCATTTTGAGTCCTCCATCCCTTCTATGACCCTTATAAAGTCTATGTCCCCATTCAGTGACCGATTTCGGCCAGTTCCTGCGGATTCATATTGCGTTGGCGCGAGAAATTGAAGCCCCAGGTCGGTTCTCCTTCGACCGTCAGCCACACTTTTGTGCCATCTTCAGACCAGCGCAAGCGTTCGCCAAGATCAATACGTAGGTCGTCATTCAGGGGCGGTGAATAGTGGGCTGTTTGCCAGAACCAACCCTCTTTAACTTTCACAACGAAATGATGCCGCATGTAGACGCTGCGATAAAGGCGGGCGGAACGCTGACAGTCAGGCGCGTCCAACTGTTGCACCAGCCACATGGGGGGAACAAAGATACGCGCGGCAAACCATAGCGCAATCACCGCCAACAGCAGCAGGAGTACCCATCGCGGGACCCACAACCCATCCTGCCTTACGAGCTGGCTATAATTTCGCACCATCTAGTCTTGGCCAGGCTCAGGCTCGTCTTCAGGATCAGCTTCGTCGTCAACGACTTCCTCGGCTACGGGAGCCGAACTCGACCGTCCGACCCAACCGAGACGGGTCACATCGCGGAAGGACAAATAGAGCATCGCAAAAATCAGCAAGAACCAACAGGCCGTCATCAGAGCTGTCTTGAATTTGGCGTTGATGCGACGACGCGTGATGACTTCATACAGAGAGAAGACGATGTGTCCCCCGTCCAGCACGGGGATCGGCATGAGATTCAAGATGGCCAGATTAACGTTCAGCAAACAGGTAAACCAAAGCGCCATCGCGAAACTATTCTGGACCATGTCCCACAGACTTTTCAAAATGAATACCGGACCTGCCAGCGCACTGGCCGCCATCCCGGAGGTGGACGGCGTGACGAGTGCCCCCAAAACACGGAAGATGAGGGTAGAAAACTCGCGAATCAGCTCGGTCGGACGTGGATGAATGACCTCGTCGTAGTCCACGGCCCACGGATTGAATCGGATACCAATCATGGCCCGGTCCATCTCGTCATCATGTTCCGGCGTGACAGGAAACGTTAGATGCTCTCCGTCTCGACGCACGGTAATCGGAACGGTTTGCCCGCCGAGTTCCGATACAATCTTGCTCAGGTGAGTTGGACTGAAAATAGGTTGCTCGTTAATCTCGAGCACGCGATCACCCGCCTGAAGTCCGGCTCGCTCAGCAGGTGAATCGGGGATCAACTGGAGCACTTCTGCATAGCTAATGCCGGCGATTCCCCAGACACTACGTAGCCCCATGTGATCGTCCGTCGTATCGATGGTGGCTTCGAAAACGGTACCATCTTCACGCTCGACGGTGAGGTGAACGGTCTCAGACAGGGCCGCTTCGACCAAAATGTCCTGCCAGTTGCCGACGGTCGAACCATTAACGGTAATGATCCGATCCCCTGGTCGAATGCCTTGCCGAAACTCTTCACTCTCCTCCATCACAAAACCGACAATGGTATTGCGCTCACTCGGTTGGGAAGGTTTGCCAATAAAAAAGATGATCCAAGCTACTAAGAAGGCCAGGATGATATTACCTACAGCACCTGCCAGCGCGACGGGGATTTTTTTCCAAGGCGCCACATCTGGTAAGGGTTGCCCATCCTCGGACTCATAATTCTCTTCAATCTGAGGATCCATTTGCGGCAGCGCGACATACCCGCCAAACGGAATAATACCGACCTTATATAAGACCCCGTCTTTTTTCTTGCTCCAAATGGCCGGACCGAAACCGATCGCGAACGCGTCAATTTTCATGCCGTAGTAGCGAGCGACCAGAAAATGTCCGAGCTCATGAATAAAGATGGTCAGGCCGAATAACAGCATGACCACGATCAACGTGTAGAGTGCCAACAACATAGTGAAACCTAGCTTCCTTGGAGACGCGGCATTACAGCATGCCTGCGAGCATCAAAAACAAATAGAGGACCGGGGCCGCAAAAATGAGGCTATCCAGCACATCCATTACCCCGCCCATTCCTTTAAAGATTGAGCCGGAGTCTTTTACCTCTGCCGCCCGCTTCATCAGTGACTCAATGAGATCGCCAATAATGCCAGTGACGGGCAACACGATACCCAGTATCGCCGCATGTGCAACTGTGAAAGTGACCGGACCGATTTGCCCGCTTGTTATCCACCAGAAGATCAAACTCGTGGCCAACCCACCCAGCACACCGCCTGCGCACCCTTCCCAAGTCTTGGCAGGTGATATGCGCGGGATCAATTTATGACGGCCGATGCTGCAGCCCGTAAAGTAGGCCGCCATATCTGTCACTTTCACGACCAGAATCATGTAAAAAAGCAGAAAGCGACCATCTCCCTGATCCACAGGCCACTGCATCAACAACTTGGTCAAAAAGTTGAGCAGAAACGAAACGTAAAGCAGGCCGAGAAACGTGCCACCCAATTGCTGTAGTGGTTTTGTCGACTGACGGTCAAAACAGGCGTGCATAAAGACCGCAAACACGACCAGGGCAAGTAGCGTGCCTTCCAGTTGACTCACTGAAGCGGGGAACAACTCGTAGTGATATTGCAAGCCGCTCAGCAAAATCAGCACCAGCCCCCCCACTATCCCAGTGGAGCGATAGGCTTTTATATCCGCATGCGCCAACAGCGCATAAAACTCCCACAACATTAATGTGGCCAGAACCGGAATGATTAAAAAGACCCCAAGCAGGGGCAGAAATAGTGCCCCGGTCAGCAGGGCAATCATCATGGCACCGTAGAGTACGCGCTGCTTGATCATTTGATGTCCCCAAACCGACGATGACGATGAGCGTATTCATCGAGCGCCGCCTGTAAGTGTGGTTCACGAAAATCAGGCCATAAAACATCGGTCACATAAAGTTCTGCGTAGGACAATTGCCATAGCAAAAAATTACTCAATCGCATCTCACCGCTGGTCCGAATCATTAAGTCGGGATCCGGCACGTCGGGTGCGTAGAGGTGCTCCGATATCGTCTGCCCGGAAATATCTTCGGGCTTTAGCTCGCCCGACTGCACTTTACGTGCAATCTGCTGAGTCGCATCGACCAGCTCGGCACGTCCGCCATAACTCAACGCCAAAATCAGATTGCCCGCGGTGTAGTCTTTCGTCGCAGCGATCACCTTGTTCAGCTTGCGCTGAATCAGTTTGGGCAGATCTGCTATCCGGCCAATCACTCGCAAACGCACTTGATTCTCATGAAGCTCGTGCTCGTTATTCTCAAGAAACAGGCGCAACAACTTCATTAGGCCACCGATTTCTTCACGTGGACGCACCCAATTTTCCACACTAAAGGCGTAGAGCGTCAGGTATTCCACGCCAGCATCACGACAGCCACGCACCACTGCGCGCACGGAATCCGCCCCCGTCTCATGTCCCTTGATGCGAGACAATCCTTTCTGTTTAGCCCAGCGGCCATTGCCATCCATAATGATGGCAACATGACGGGGAACGTTGGAAGGTGATTCACTCATGTCCGAAATTTACACACTGAATCGATCACAAAGGTACTATGGCGCTTGGGTCCAACCGAGACGATCCCTACCGGCACACCGGTCAACTCTTCCAAACGCGCCATGTAACGTTTGGCGGCATCAGGCAAATCCTCCAAGCGCTCAATCTCGGTCGTGTCAGACTGCCACCCGGGCATCTCCTCGTAAACAGGTCGGCAGCGCGCATAGGCCCGCACGGAAGCGGGCACCGTTTCGATCCGCTCGCCATCACACTCATACGCCACACAAATCGGGATCTTCGCCTGCTGATCAAGCACATCCATCTTGGTCAACGCCCAGTAGTCGATGCCATTCACCATCGCGGCATAACGACCCACCACGGCATCGAACCAGCCGCAACGTCGCGGGCGCCCCGTGGTGGCACCGAATTCATTCCCGGCCTTACGTAAGGATTCGCCGGATTCGTCGTGCAGTTCGGTCGGAAACGGTCCCTCGCCCACCCGAGTCGTGTAGGCCTTGATTACGCCAATGACTTTCGCGATGCGATGCGGCGGAACCCCGCTACCGGTGCAGGCTCCGCCCGCACTGGCACTGGACGATGTAACAAAGGGATAGGTACCATAATCGAGATCCAGCATCACACCTTGCGCACCCTCAAAAAGGATCGCTTCTTCGCGCGCATCCGCGTCGTTCAGTAGCTTAATGGTATCTGCTATATAGGGTTTCAGGCGCGCGGCCAGCGCGACGTAGCGCGCTACACATTCTTGTTCATCGACTTGAGGCGCATCTAACGCGGCCAAGACCTGATTATTCTCGCGCACCCGCGCGGCCACTAAATCCGCAAAATCCGGCTCCAGCATATCACCGATGCGCAATCCCACCCGGGATGCCTTGTCCGCATAGGTGGGACCAATGCCCCGCTTTGTGGTGCCGATTTTCTCTTTGTCGGCGGCGCGACCTTCGCGTGAAGAATCAATCAAACAGTGATACGGCATGATCATATGCGCACGATCACTCACAAACAGACGACCGATCGTGATGATTCCTGAAGCCTCAACTTCGTCGATTTCTTTTTCCAAGGCGGCCGGGTCAATGACTACCCCATTACCAATCACGCATTGGCAGCCGTCCCGTAAAATTCCGGAAGGCAAGAGATGCAGTACATAGCGCTGATCGCCAATTTCAACCGTATGACCTGCGTTGTTGCCGCCCTGATAGCGCACAACCCACTGGTGATGAGGCGCAATGACATCGATGATCTTTCCCTTGCCCTCGTCACCCCATTGGGAACCAATCAAAACCGTATTTGCCATGACTTTCAGGACCTCCAGCGCAATCAGTGAAATCGACGACGAACAACACCCAACACCCGCGCAGAGCCTAGGCAAACGCTAGATAAGGGTCAAGCCTGCATGCCAAAGAGGCAGCGGATTCAGATCGTATACAGTCGCGTAGGCCCTTCACCACTGTGCGAAAGGCTGGCCGAAATAATGGACACGAGATCCAAAACCATAAAAGTTGATTTACTCCCACG